>JALOPX010000017.1 GCA_025453655.1 Candidatus Krumholzibacteriia bacterium | reverse complement strand
CATCCCAGCCTCCAGCCCGTCATCGCGTAGCTCTTGGAAACCCCTGAAATCACGACGCAACTGTCCTTCAGTTCCGGAACCAGGCTGACCGGCGAACGATGCTCGTACCCCTTGAAGACCAGGTACTCGTATATCTCGTCGCTGATCATCGAGATCCCGCTGTCGAGCACGAGCCGGGCGATCGCCTCCATCTCCGGCGGGGAATAGATGACGCCGGCCGGGTTGTTGGGCGAATTCAGCATTATGACCCTGGGCTTGCGCCTGCCTATCTCGGCCTTGAGCCGGTCAAGGGAGAGCCGGTACCCCTCCCCCGCCGTCAGTTCGATGATCCTCGGAACGGCCCCGACGAGCTTTATCATATCCGGGTAGCTGACCCAGTAGGGGGCGGTGATCATCACCTCGTCGCCGGGATCCGTCAGCGTGAAGAGGGCGTTGAAGATCGAGTGTTTCGCCCCGTGGGAGATCACGACTTCCTTGAATCCGTACTCCACGCCGAGCATCTTCGAATACTGTTCGGCGACAGCCTTCCTGAGAGGCAGGATGCCCGAGGCCGGAGTGTACCTGGTCTTGCCTTCGTTTATCGCCCTGATACCGGCGTTTCTTATCGATTCCGGCGTGTCGAAATCCGGCTCGCCCGCCGTGAGCCCCACTACATCCTCCCCCGCCTCCTTCAGAGCGTTCGCCTTGGCCGTGAGGCTCAGGGTCACGGAAGGCTCGATGCCGCTCGCCCTTTTGCTGACGATTCCCGCCACTTCATTTCCTCCTTGGTGTTTTTGTCCGTACCCCGTCCCCTTCGAGGGGTTTCCACTCGCGCAATCTTTTCACCGCGGCTTTCGGGACGAGACATTCGATCTCCCCCCCGAGCCTGTAAATTTCCTTCACAAGGGAACTGTGCAGATAGATGTACCTCTCGTCCGGCATGAGGAAGACCGTTTCGAAATCCGGATGCAGCTTCCTGTTCATCAGGGCGATCATCAACTCGTATTCGAAATCTGAAACCGCCCTGAGCCCCCTTATCACGACGTCGACCTTTCTCGCGCGGAACTCGTCGACGAGAAGGCCGTCGAATGTTACCACCTCCACCCTGTCCATCCCCGCGAGGCTCTCCTGGACGAGCTGGAAACGCTGTTCGAGGGTGAGCAGCGGCGACTTGTGGACTCCCGCCGCGACGGCCACTATGACACGGTCGAATATTCTCGAGATCCTCCTCACGAGGTCGACGTGGCCGTTGGTTATCGGATCGAAGGTCCCGGGGTAAAGCGCTGTCTTTTCCTTCAAGGCGATCCGCCTCCTTCCGCCGCTGAATCACGCATCTTCACTGTATCTGAAATATGTGACGATCGTCTGGCCGAACTTGCGCGTCCTGAATTTCTCTAGGGCCCCGCCTTCGGGAAAGGCGATGTCGGCTCCCGTCTCCGCGACGAAGAGCCTGCAGATCCCCGGGCCTGCCGCCTCCAGCGCGGCGGCGAGCTTCGCGCCGAGGCTCGAGGCGTAGGGGGGATCGGCGAATATGATGTCGTACCTCGAACCCGCCTTGATCGCCCTTTCGAGGAACCGCATCGCATCCCCCCTGTGGACAACGGCATGGGCGTCGTCGATCCTGCATCTTTCGATGTTGGTCCTGAGCGCCCTGGCGGCCGTGCTGTCCTGCTCGACGAAGACGGCTCTCGCCGCCCCGCGGCTCAGGGCCTCGATCCCGAGGGCGCCCGACCCGGCGAACAGGTCCAGCACCACCGCCCCCTTCACCTCGTCTCCAAGGGTGTCGAACAGGGATCCCTTTACCACCTGGGCGGTCGGCCTGAACTGCGGCCCCTTGCCGCCCCTCAGGGCCGTTCCCCCGTATTTCCCGGCGATTACACGCATATTGAACCTTCCCGGCCGGTCTGACGCACCTGTTTTGTTGCCGCGCCACACTAGGATAAATGACTTAACACCTTGGAGCAAGTTAAAATGGATGCCATGCCCGCGTCGCGGGCCCCTTCCGGGCCCGCGAACGGCCGGACGCGAATGGCGCGATCCCTGAAATATCGGGGCCGGGCATGAAAAAACCCCCGGGAGTCAGGGAAAACTCCCGGGGGCACAACGATTAGTGGAGGGGGCAAGATTATTCCACTATCGTCGGAGTAACGAATATCACGAGCTCCGTTTTCTTGTCCGTCTTGGACTTGGAGGAGAAAAGCCTTCCAAGGAAGGGGACATCCTTCAGGAACGGAACTCCGCGAATTACGACAGTATCCGATTTCTTTATAAGCCCGCCGATCACGGCGGTCTCTCCGTTGTTTACTATGACCCTCGTGTCCGCCTCGGCGGTCGCTATGATGACGCCGCCCTGGGCCGTCGATTCCGACTGGAGCTCGCTCACTTCGGGATGAAGGTCGAGCGTGATCGTGCGGTCGGAATTGACGTGGGGGACCACCCTGAGCATGATGCCGATCTTGGTCAGTTCCGTCACGGGGTTTCCCGCCTCGTCGGCCACGATGAGAGGTATCTCCTTGCCGACGAGAATGCTGGCTTCCCTGTTGTCGACGGTCGTGATCCTCGGATTCGAGATGATGTTGGCCTTGTTCGTCTTCTCGAGCGCCTGAAGCATCGCGTTCAGCTCGCCCCAGGAGCGGACCATCCCGTATTTCAGTGTCCCGGCCGACGAGGAAATCGTTCCGTCGACCTGGGCGCTTCCCACGCCGCCGAACCCGGCCTTGTGGAGGTTGAGGACTCCCCAGTTTATCCCGAGCTCCTGCGAGGCCTCGACGTCCACCTCGACGAGCTTGGCGTTGATGTCGACCTGGTGGGTCCTCTTGTCGAGCGAATAGACCATTTCCGCTATCCTCTCGATGTTCTTCTCGACGTCGCGAACGATCAGCGAATTGCTCCCCTCGTCCACGTCGAGCGTGGCGCGCTGGGAGGTGAGCATGTTTTCAAGCGCCGTCTTCAATTCCTTGGCGTTGGAGTTGCTCACCGGCAATATCTTCGTCTTGAGCGGCTCGAGTTCTTCCTTCTTCTTCTCGGCGGTCTGGATGTCCAGCTCCTCCTTCAGAAGGGTGCCGAGCTCCGCAACCCTGATCATCCCGTACTCCTCACGGTAACCGTATCCGTAAGCCTTGAGGATGATGTCGAGGGCTTCCTGCCAGGGAGTGTCCTTTATGTGAACGTCAATCGCGCCCTTTACGTCTTTTCCGGCGACGATATTGACGCCCGCGAAATCCGCGATCGTCCTGAGAACGGTCTTTATATCGGCGCCCTGGGCGTCGAGGGTGAATTTGCGCGAGCCTGTCGCCGCGCCGCCGCCGCCGGCCGGGGCTCCCCTTGCGTAGGACTCAGGCCATGAATTGCCGACGGGCGCCGCGAAGGCCGCGAAGTCCGGGTTCCTGGCCGGGCCGGGGTTCGCGTCGCCGGAACCGGAGTCGAGGTTCAACCACGGGGAATCCGCTTTCTTCTGTTCAACCGTCGCCGGCTTGACAGCCTGCGCGCCCTGATCCTTCAGGGGCGCCGCCGCCGCTTCCGTCCTGTCGGCGCCCGGCTGGTCGTTTTTCCGCGACACTTCGATCACCGGTATCATGGAAGCGGTCGAAGAGGCCGGAATCGTCTTCATCTCGACGGATTTGACGCCTTCCTTCACGACGGGCACGACGGGCGCCGCGACCGGGACGACAGGATCGGATACGGCCTTCGAATCCTTCGCCTCCTGAATGGAAGAGCCCGTCAGCTCGACGACATGGATATCTCCCTCGTCGAACATCCGGTATTCGGCCTTGTGTTTCAGATCGATGACTATCCTGCTGATAAAGACCGGATCGTTCTGGTACTGGCTCGAACGGATCCTCTCGACGAAGTCGTTTTGCGACACCGCCCCGGAACCGGGGAGGTCGTGCTTCGCGCCGACGCAATCGACCACGATCCTGTCCGGCTCGCTCATCCTGAATGCCTTGAATTCGACGTCGCCGACCTTGCTGATCTCGACCCTGACCTTCCCTTCCATCGGGACCACCTTGAGACCGTTGATCTCGTTTGCGACGTCTCCGGCGGAAAGGCTCATGCAGGGCAGCAACAGGCCTGCGAGGGCGACCAGAGCAAGTATTCGAATACTCTGCATCTTATTCTCCTTTTCCCTTTTTGCCCTCCAGCCGGAGGGTTACACTATTCGTCTGTCCGAACATCGTCAGTCTCGCGACAAGGGTCTGTTCACCGACCGAAACTATGCTCCCGTTCCGGACCGGGTCTCCCGCCTTGACGATATATCCAAAACCGTTTTTATCCTCGAGCATCGCGTACTTGTCCATTCCGCCGGAAAGCACCCCGACCAGTTTCACGGCGTAAATGTCGACCAGTTCCAGTTCGGTCTCCTCGAACTCGCCGTCTATGAGGCTCTGGAAGGGATCCCTCCTGTTGAATGCCTGGTAGTAATAATTCTTCTCCCGAAGCGTCATCGGCCCGCCGTTGTTCCCGAGGGAATCCGCCGCGCCGCCCGCCATCGCCGAATCGCCCGCCTGCATCATCGAATCGACGGGCTGCACAGCGGCGCTTGTCCCGCCGGCATCCCCGTTCTCATCGGCGAAGGCCGTGGAAGACGGCGGAGCCGCCGCGATGAAAGCTGCAACGAAGGCAAAACGCGCCGAAAGCAACCAGACCGATTTAAGATTTCTTGTTTGCGTTCTCATCGACTGCTTCACCACCTTCCGACAGGGTATAAGCCGTAATCGTCATCTCAGCCTGAATCGTGTGATTTCTTCCGACATTGTCGCCGGCATTCTTTTTCACGTCGACCGGTTTGATCCGGAGCCCGGAGACGTTGAGAATCCTGTCCAGGTTGGCGACCTTTGACAGGAATATCCCGACGTCATGATACTGCCCCTCGACTATGACCTTCACCGGGTTCTCGATCACGAATTCCTTCCTGACTGGCGTCTCGGGCTGAAACAGCGTGAACTCCACGCCGGCCTGGTTCCCCGCCGTCGTCACCTTGCGAAGGAGCGTGGCGACCTCCTCCTCGTGGGGAAGGAGGCTCTGGGCGGCTTCCCACTTGTCATGGAGCCTGTTGTATTCCTGTTCGAGCCTTGCCAGATTCCCCACCGTCTGTCTCGCCTTCTCCAGCTCCGCGCTCATCTTTTCGTACTCCGCCCCGAGGGTCGCTATCTCGGCCTTCCGGGGCTGGTAAAAGAATGGCATGAACGCCGTGAAAAAGTAGACATAGCCGAGAATGACAAGAAGTATCCCCACTATTATCGACTTCTGTATTTGAGGATCCTTGAAATCCATCTCTGACCTCTCTTCCCTACTGCGGCATTACATTGGCGTTCAGTGTGAACTTCATGACTTCCCTGTTGTCGATCTCGCCCTTCTCCGCGATCTTCAGGTCGATCTGCGTGAAGACCGGCGACGTTTCGAGATTCACTATCATATCGGCGATCGTGTAGTTCGAGAACGCGATCCCGTTAATCGTGAACACGTTGGGCGAAATCTCGGCGAGATCGGTGAGCCAGCAGTTGTTCGGAAGCTGGAATCCGATATCGTTGAGAAGTTTCACCCTGAAATACCTGTTCCTGTCGAGGCTCGTGATAAGGGCCAGCCTGCGGTCCACTTCCTCGCGCTCCCTCGTGATCTGCTTTATCTTGGCAAGCTGGGGGGCGAGCTTCTTGGATTCCTCCGTGGCCACGGAGATCTTGTTTTTCAGATCCCTCACCTTGTGGTTCTGGATGAGGTAAACCGAGAAGATCGAGCCCAGGAAAAGGATCACGCCCGCCACAAGATAGATGGTCGACATGTGGGGGAGATGGAACTCCCTTTTCTTTGCCCTTTCGTCGGCCGGCAGAAGATTGATTCTAATCATTATTTCCCCGCCTTTCTCAAAGCGAGACCTATTCCGACGGTCAACAGCGGAGCGATCCTGTCAAGATCCGATTCGTACTCGCCGAAGACCCCCTCCTCAAAATCGATCCCGTCGAGAGGATTATGGACGGTGAAGTCCATTCCGTGTTTCTCGGAAAGGATTTCCCTGAGGAACGGGATATGCGCTCCACCCCCGCTGAGAACAACCTCGTCTATTTTATCGGCATCACCGGCCGCCTTCAGAAACGACACGCTCCGTTCGATCCCCAGCGAGAGGTCTTCGGAGCTTTTCTTCACGACTTCCCTCACCTTTATCCCGTCCATCCCCTCCATGTCCCCCGATATCACCTTCTGGGCGTCCTCGTAACCGATGCCCATCTGCTTCTGGAGATTCTCGATGAATATCCTGGTCCCGATGCTGATGTCCCTGGTGAAGTGGGGGCTGCTGCCCTGGATGATGTTTATGTTCGTTACGTCCCCGCCGATGTTGACGAGGCCGACGACCTTGCCGGAGCCGCCGGAAGATTCATCGGATTCCGTGTCGCCGTTGACCTCTTCCATCCGCCTGCGGTTCGTCTCGAAGCAGTTCTGCACGGCGAAGGAGTCGACGTCGATTATCCGCGGCGTCAGCTGGGCGTCCTTGATAAGGCTGGCGTGCGTGTTGATCATGTCCTTCTTCGCCGCGACGAGGAGGACCTCCATCTGATTCGCTCCGATGTCCTCGCGCAGGATCTGGAAATCGAGGCAGACGTCGTCGATGTCGAATGGGACATGCTGTTCGGCCTCCCAGAATATCGCCTCCTGGGCGTCCTCGGGGGCCATCTTGTCCATGACGACCTTCTTCACTATGACGGCCCTGCCCGACACCGCCGAAACGACTTCGGTGGAGGTTATGCCCGCCTGCTCCATGCACTCCCTGATGCCGTCGATGACCAGGTTGCGGTCCATGATCTCCCCCTCGACGATCGCCTCGGGGAGAAGCCTGTTCATGCCGAAGTGCACGATTCTGGGGGTTTTCCCGGAATTGTCGATCTCGATCATCTTGATCAGGCTCGAACCGATGTCCAGTCCGACCGTCGTCGCTTTTTTTCTGAATGGCAAGGAGATCATTCTCGCACCAACCTTTTTACAGCCTTGAAATAAGTGTACGATCCTTCCCCATTGGACTTGAAAAATCGTTCAATAACCGACCATGGTTCATTGAAAAACACTGACTTTTTTCCTCGAAACCCTCAACACGCAACAAATGTGCCAAAGAACGCCTTTAAATTCCCGGCATAAGATCCGATATCACAATCCATTGCGCGCTCGCGGCATCCTTTGCGCCCCGCGGCCGGCGCTCCGAATGCATGAGCTGATGCAAACTGCCACTATGAACCGTTATCGGGAGGAACCGGGTCAGAACCTGCCGAAATACCAGTCGAGTATCCGGGGACCGAACAGGACGCAGACCGCCGCGGCCGGAGCGAGAAACGATCCGAAGGCGACGGCGGTTTTCCCGCGGCCGCCTTTTCTTACAAGGTACAGGCCGTAGAGCGACCCGAAGAAGGACGCGATGATTATCACCGGGAGAACGAGATTGATGCCGAGAAACGCGCCGATCATCGCCATCAGCTTCACGTCCCCTCCCCCCATCCCCTCCGTTTTCCTTATCAGCCTGTACACGGCTCCGGTGAGCCACAGCCCGCCTCCCCCGGCAAAGGCCCCGAGCGCCGAGCTCTGGAGCGTGATCCGCGGGCTCAGGACGCTCCAGGCGATCCCGAGGAGGATGAACGGGAGGCTTATCTGGTCGGGGATGATCCTGTGCTCCCAGTCGATGAAGGTGATGGCGAGAAGGGCCATCAGGAACGCGTACGCGAACAGGGCGTCGACACCGAAACCGAATCTTCTGACGGCGACGACCGCGAGCGCCATGCCGGCCAGTTCCACCGCGGGATATCGCGGGCTTATCCTCATCCCGCACTTCCGGCACCTGCCCTTTAAAAACAGGTAGCCGGCGACGGGGATGTTCTCATTCCATGGAATGGGCCTTCCGCAGCCCGGGCATGAGGAACGCGGCCTGACGACTGATCTGCCCAGCGGAAGCCTGTATATGACGACGTTGAGGAAACTCCCCGCCGCGAGGCCCGCCATGGCGGCATATATAAGGACAATCAGATTCAATTCGATTCCTTTCGCTGCGGCCCGCCGCCCGGAACCGCCGCTTCGGCGGCCCGGCCGCCCTGCTGCGGCTGGTTTCGGAGCTTCTCGATGTAACGCGCGGCGAGCTCGCGGATATGCCTGTTCTCCGAGTTGGAGGCGAGGTCCTGCCAGAGGGCGATGCCGGACTCGACGTCCCCGCCCTTCATCGCGGCGGCGGCGGCGAACCTTGCCGCCCTCTCGTCTGCGCCCGGCAGGGAGGCGGCGAGCATGAAATACCTCTTGGCCTCCGCGTAATTCCTTCCCCCCAGGTAATGGAGGAATCCCATCTCGTATGTCAGCCAGAAATCGTCCGGGTTGTTTCTCAATCCCTTTTCCATCAGCTTCACGCCCTCTTCATATTCACCGAGGTCCTCGGAGATGATCAGGGCGCCGAGCTTGTAGGCCTCCTTGAACTTCGGGTCGAGGTCGGTGACGAGATCGGCGAGATGAGTGAAGAGGTTGATCCCGTTCTGGGCCAGCATATACCCCCCGTAATACTGCACGGCCTTGAACCAGAGAAGGTCGGAGGCGAGGTTCGAGTACCCTAGGGAGGCGGTTTTCATGAAGCCGCCCGAAGGAAGGTATATCACCTCCATGCCCGTCTTCTCGAGGGCGATCGTCTCGACGCTTCTCGCCGAGAAAAAAAGCATCGCCGCGAGAACGGCGGCCGCTCCCCAACGCATGAGCGATCCCTTCAACGCGCACCTCCGCGCAGGCATCTCAGGAGAATTCCCGGCGCCTGAAGACCAGGTATGCGAAATAAAGCACGACTCCGCAGTAGGCGGCCGCGTACAGGGTGGCGAGCGCGATGTCGCCGCCGTTGAACCTCAGATCGTGGACCGCCTCGTTGCGAAGATTGAAAACCCTGATATTGGGCAGAACGTAATAGAGGAACTCCGTCAGGTGCCTGACCGCCGGCCCGCCGAACCTGGACGCGAACGCCCTCAGGTCGCCGCTGAGCGAACCGGCAACGAAGATGCATACGGCGAAGAAGGAGGTGAGCACCGGCGTCGTGAAGGTGCTGAAGAAGATCACGACCGCCGAGATCACCGCCATCTCGAGCATCGAAAGGTATACCGCCGAAAGCACCGGGATATTCACCTTTCCGTTCCCCCAGAGAATCATCGCCGTCATCACGGCGGCCATCGCGAGCATCAGAAGACCGAGGGCCATCACGACGCCGGCGAACTTTCCGACGAGGTATTCCTGCCTCGAAACGGGTCTCGTGACCACCATGAAGACCGCCTTCTTCTCGATCTCCTTGTGCACGAGGCTGCTCCCGGCGACGATCACGGTGAGGACGCCGAGCAGCGATATGCCCGCGAGGCCGACATCCGTTATGATCTTTCCCTTCGCCGCCCCGACCGACAGCGGGGAGAGGACAAATGTGCAGAGCACGAGTATGCCCGCGTAGATAAGGACTATGTAGAGCAGCTTCTCGCGGATCGATTCCCTGAAGGTGTTGAGGGCTATCACGGCCATCCTGCCTGTCATATTCCCGCCTCCTTCGCGCCGCTGCCGCAGAGCGGCTCCTTCTCCGGCCGATCCGCGCCATTTTTCGCCTGCGCCGGCGCTCCCGCTATTTCTCCTATGAAGATGTCCTCAAGCGTGCGGTGCTGGTTGACGATCCGGAGGATCTCGGCTCCCTTGTTATATAGATGGCGGACAACGGTCCGCACGTATTCCTGCTTCTTCACCGTGATGAAGGCTTCGTCCCCCTTCATCCCCGCCGAATCGATATAGTCGTCCAGGGCTTTTATCTCCGCCGCGCCGCACCCCCTGGCCGTGATCTCGACCTTCCCCTCGCCGATGCGGAATATATCGTCCAGGCTGACGCTCCTTACGACGACGCCTCCACGTATGATGCAGGCCCGGTCGCAGAGCGATTCCATGTCCGGAAGGATGTGGGAGGAGAAAAATATCGTCTTCCCCTTCCTTTTGAGGTCGAGAAGGATGTCCCTGACCATCTTGCGGCCGAGCGGGTCGAGGCCGGAAAACGGCTCGTCGAGTATGAGAAGATCGGGATCGTGAAGTATCGCCTGCGCGAGCCCGGCCCTCTGAAGCATCCCTTTCGAGAAACTCTTCAGTTTCTGCCGGGAGCTTCGTTCCAGCCCGACCAGCGGCATGACCTCTTCGCATCTCGACGAGAGGATTTTCCCCGTGAGGCCGCTCATCCTGCCGCAATAATCGAGGAACTCGCCGAGCGAAAGGTGCGGGAAGAACCAGGGATTCTCCGGAAGGTATCCGATCCTGGCGAGCGCCCCGCGAGAGCCCGCTTTCCTGCCGAATATCGAGACGCCGCCCGAATCGGGCCTCACGAGCCCGAGAACGATCTTTATCGTCGTCGTCTTGCCGGCGCCGTTCGAGCCGAGGAATCCGAGTATCTCCCCCTCGCCGGCGAAGAAGGAGACGCCGCGAAGGACCTCCCTCGCGCCCTTCGACAGGTCGCCCCTGTAGGTCTTGGTTATCCCGTCGACTGCCAGAGCATCCATCGTTCAAATCCTTTTCAAACCCGTTCCGCCCGGGGAGAAACCCGTCGCCGCGGCTTCTCCGGGACTTGCGGGCACGGCATCTTCCGGCGGCCGCCGGCTGCTATCCGTGCGCCGGGTGGCTTTTTTCCTGCCGGTACCGGCATCCCCGGACACCCGCGGGTATATAATTGCAGTTTTCGTGCCTTGCCCGGGCCGAAGAGGGCCCGGCGGCCGGCTCGCCGCCGAAGAAAGGAGGCGCGGGCGGATCCCCCGGCCCGCCGGCCGCCGTCCGCCGGAAGGCCTCGCCGGGGAAAAAGAAAGGGCGGCCCGCGATGGCCGCCCTTCGAGCAAGCTTTATCAGGTATCGTTTACTGACCGCTCGTCAGCGTGATGACCACGTTACCCGCGTCCTTGCCGCAACCGGTGATCGAATAGCCGATGTTGACGCCGTTCGCGTCGACTACGGCAACATAACCGGTCTGTCCGGGTGTCGCGGCGACCGCGAACACCGGCTCGGTGGCGACGTTGGTGAAGGGGTTGTTCATCAGGACGCCGCCCGGAAGCAGATCCTGGATCGTCTCGCCGCTCGGGGTCGCGTCGGCGGCCGCGGCAGCGTATACGCCGCTGTTCTGTACCGCGAAATCCTCGGCGGCAAGCTGAACAGTGTGGCAGTTCGATTTCACGGACGCCTCTTTGGCGCGCGCCTGCATGTTGATGAAGTTCGGAATCGCTATCGCGGCGAGAATACCGATGATGACCACCACGATCATGAGCTCGATAAGGGTGAAGCCCTTGTTATTCATCTTGCACCTCCCTGGTACAATTTTTCGGGACTGTTTCGTCCCGGCCTGAAAAGTCCACGATCCTCATGGATCGTTCATCTCGCGTTCATACCGGTTCTGTGCCAACCGGTCAGGAACGTTCAATCGCAAGTACCATGCCAACCGAAAGCGCCCGGCGTGAGCGGATAACCGGTTGGCAATAAATCCGTTGTAAAGTCCCCCTTTCGGTCCTTGGCCGCCGCTGCGTTGTAATCCGCCATTTTTGCCTCTCTCAATGCAACATTGCCTTCCGTTCGCGTTATACGAGCACCTTGTCCCTGTCGCGGTCGAGCCCGTACCGCTGTATCTTCCTGTAAAGGGTGGAGGCGTTTATCCCGAGTATCGAGCTCGCCCTCTTCTTCTGCCAGTTCGACTCCTCGAGCACCGATATGAGATACTCCTTCTCCAGTTCCTCCAGGGTCATCTGGGCCTTGTCCATCACGATCTTTCTCTTTTCCTTCGACTGAAGCCTTATCTTGTCGGGCAGGTCGCACAGGTCGACGTGATCGCCGTCCTGCAGGATCACCGCCCTCTCGATGATGTTCTCGAGCTCGCGCACGTTGCCCGGCCAGTCGTAGTTCTTCAGCAGTTCCATCGCCTCGTTCGAGATCGTCTTGTTCCTCCCCGTCTTCTCCGATGTCATCCTGAGGAAATGGTTCACCAGCAGCGGGATGTCGTCGCGGCGGTGCCTCAGCGGGGGTATCGTTATAGGGATGACGTTGAGCCTGTAGTAGAGGTCGGCGCGGAATGTCTCTGCGTGGACCGCCTTCTCCAGGTCGGCGTTGGTGGCCGCGATGAGCCTCGCGCTCACCTTTATCGGCGACGTCCCGCCGACGGGGATGATCTCCCTCTCCTGGAGGACCCTCAGCAGCTTGACCTGGATCGCGGGCGACGTCTCACCGACCTCGTCGAGGAAGAAGGTGCCGCCGCTCGCCACCTTGAACAGGCCGTCCTTGTCCTTGATCGCGCCCGTGAAGCTCCCCTTCACGTGCCCGAAGAGCTCGCTCTCGAGAAGATTTTCCGGCAGGGCCCCGCAGTTTATGGAGACGAACGGGGCGTTCGACCTGCCGCTGCGGTAATGGATCGCCCTGGCGACCAGTTCCTTTCCGGTTCCGCTCTCGCCGCATACGAGGATCGTGCTGTCGGTGTCCGCGACCTTGTCGACCAGCCCGAAGACCCTTTCGATCTCCTCGCTCTTGCCGATGATCTCCTTGGGTGTGTCCTTTTTCTTCAATTGCTTCTTCAGAAAGACGTTTTCGTTCTTTACCTTGTGCATGTCGAGCGCGTTTCGAACCACCATCTTTATCTCTTCGTTCTTCGCCGCCCTTTTGATCAGGTAGTAGAACGCCCCCTTGTTGAGGGCCTCTATCGCCGTCTTCTGCGAGGCGTACGCCGTCATGATGATCACCGGAAGCGCCGGATCCGTTTCCTTGATGGCGCCGAGCACCTCGATCCCGTCCATACCCTCCATCCGGATGTCGGTTATCACCACGTCATAGTTGGAGCTCTGCGCCTCCTGCACCGCCTTCTGCCCGTTATGCACGGTCTTGACGAAGTACCCTTCCTTCTTGAGCATTATCGAAAGGTACTGGCACATGCTTTTTTCGTCGTCCGCAATCAGGATCTTTTCGCCTGCCATTAATCGAGACCCCCAGGTTTGAACACCCTATGAATTACAGAACTCTTTCTCGGCGGAGAATGACTCCTCAGCCGCCGGCCGGACCTTCGCCGGCAATATGACGGAAAAGACCGTATTCTCTTCCTTCGAACTTCTTACGTTTATCAGGCCGCCGTGGGCCGTCACGATCCTCGCCGCGATCGCGAGGCCGAGGCCCGTTCCACCCTCCCTGGTCGTGAAAAACGGTTCGAACACCCGCGGAAGGACGTCCTTCGGGATGAGCGGGCCGTCGTTCATGAAATCCACCTGCACGCACTCCTCGGCCGGGCTCGATTCCATCGTCGGGACGGTGACCTTCCTGATCCGGATCGAGAGTTTCCCGTTCTTCTTCATCATCTCGCAGGCGTTGAGGCCGAGATTGAGGAAGACCTGCCTGATCTGCTCGTCGTCCGCGTATATCCTCGATCCCTTCAATTCGCTCGCGATTTCTATCGCGGCCCTGTGGCCTATGTTCGGGGAGTGTTTCAAAAGAAGGACCGTCTCCTCGACGCACTTCTCTATGTTGGTGGCCGAGAAGGAGGGCTTTCGCATCCTCGCGTATTCGAGGAAATCGGTGATGATCCTGTCGAGCCTGTCCGATTCGCTGATGATCAAATCCATGAGCTTCTCGTTGTCGCCGCTCAGCTCGAATTCTCCCTTGAGCATCTCGACCGATCCGCAGATCGACGCCAGAGGCGCGCGGATCTCGTGGGCTATCGCGGCGGAGAGCTCGCCGACGGCGGCGAGCCTGTCCGAGAGCCGTATCTTTTCGCGCATCTCGTTCACTTCGGTAAGGTCCTGGAATATCGCGATGACACCCCTCATCTCCCCGTTTTCGTTCCTCAGTATCGACATTGAAATGCCCAGAGGGAGCATTTTCCCGCTTTTCGTGCGAATCTCTATTTCATGCCTCCTGCACTGGATCGCGCTCCTGAGCACGTAATCGAACTGGACGGCCAGGGCCGGAAGATCGCTGAACACCTCTCCGACCGGTTTTCCCTTGTGCCCCGCGGTTCGGTCGAGCCCCAGGATGTCGAAGGCGGCCGGATTGATGGACAGAACCTTCCCGTCGACGTCGATCACGACGAGGCCGCTGCTCATGTTCATAAGAATGTTGTCGGTGTCGAGCTGAATGCGCCTGAGCTGCCTGTCCTTGTCGGCTATCTCATCGCTCTTCGAACGTATGCGCCTCGACACGAATCCGCTGAGAAGCCCCGCGATGACGAAGACGACCATGTGCAGATAAACCCTGAACAGGGGCCCGGACATCTCATTTCCCCCGCCCGCGGTCATCCAGACGCTGGCCGGCGAATTCAGGCGGCCGCTCATCTCCAGAAGGCTGTAGGCGAAATAGATCGACGTCGCGGCGCCGGCCGCCGTAAGGCCTCCGGCGACGTGGAAGTACTCGCCCGCGACCACCACCGGCAGCACGTAGAGTATCGTGAAATACGAGGACGATCCCCCGCTGTAATGCGCTATCATCGCGAGCACGGCCAGATCGATCCCCGTCAGGACGCCGATAAGCGACTTGACGGGAGCGCCCAGCCTGAAAGCCAGATAAGCCGACGCGGTGCTGAAGAAGAGAACTCCGAGCAGCACGTACAGGGCGACGACCGAGCGCGTCACCGAGTGCATCTGCAGCACCATTATCGCCGAACCGACGATCATCGTGGACAGGACGAGCCGCAGGAAGACCAGCTTCCCGAGCCTGCCCGCTTCGTCCGGGGAAAATGCACGCGACTGGAATTTCATTACCCGGGTCCCTCCGAACCCGCGCTATCCGGCCACAACCGTTACGAGCTTGAACATCGGCAGATACATGGCGACGAGCATCCCGCCCACTACCGCGCCCATCACCACGATCATGATCGGCTCGATGGCCGCCGTGAGCGCGTCGACCGCGGTGTCGACCTCGTCGTCGTAGAAATCGGCCACCTTGTCGAGCATCTCGTCCAGGGCCCCGGTCTGTTCGCCGACGCCGATCATCTGAACGACCATGGGCGGGAAAACGCCGCTCCGCTTGAGCGGTTCGACGATCGTGTTGCCCTCGCTGATGCTCTGCCTCGTCTCGAGCACAGCTTTTTCGATGACCTTGTTGCCCGAGGTCCGGGCGGTGATGTCGAGCCCGTTGAGGATCGGGACTCCGCTCGAGATCAGCGTGCCGAGGGTCCTCGTGAACCTGGCAACGGCGCCCTTCCTGATGACGTTTCCGAGAATGGGCATCCTGAGCAGCATCTTGTCTATCTTGTAGTGCCCGATTTCGGTCTTGTAGTACCTTTTAAGGAAGATGATCCCGCCGGTGATGATCGCGGCCAGAATGTACCAGTTGGCCCTGAGGAAATCGCTCGCGAACATCACTATCTTCGTGGGCATGGGAAGATCTCCGCCGAAATCGGTGAACATCTTGGCGAAGGTCGGAATGATCACCATGAGCATGAAGGTCGTCGCGCCGGTGGCCACTATGAATACGATCGTGGGATAGGTCATCGCCCCCTTGATCTTCCTCCTGAGGGCGTCGGCTTTCTCGAGATAGAGGGCGAGCCTGTTGAGGATGACGTCCAGGATACCGCCCGCCTCGCCGGCGTCGACCATGTTCACGAAAAGATCCCCGAAGCATTCGTGTTTCTTCATCGCCTCGGCGAGGGTCGACCCGGATTCGACGTCGCTCATCACGTCGGTGACGATCTGCTTGAATTTCGGCTTCTCGAGCTGGCTCGAGAGGATGTCGAGGCACTGGACCATCGGAAGCCCCGCGTTGATCATCGTGGCGAACTGCCTGGTGAATATGCCGAGATCCTTGACCGTGATCCTGTTCTTCAAGCCCAGATTGATCTGAATATCCTTGGGCTTGTTCCGGATGTGCGTTATTATGATCTTGCGTTTCCGAAGATGATTTATAAGCTCGGTTTTGCTTTCGGCCGCGTACTCGCCCGAGAGCACTTCGCCGGTGGGCGTCCGGCCCTTCCACAAATAAGTTGTCGCCATCGCGATTCCCCCTGTCGATTCTGATTCCTAGTAACGCGCGTTTCCAGACCCGGCGCGCTCTCCCATCATCTGTTCGAGCTCGACCGTGTCGGAGCTCCTCCTCATGGCCTCCTCGTACGAAATCTTCCGGTCGCAATAGGCCTTGAAGAGCCCCTGGTTCATGGTCTGCATCCCGTATTTATGCCCGGCCTGCATCAATCCGTATATCTGGTGAATCTTGTCGTCGCGGATGACCGCCCTGATGGCCGGCGTACATATCATGACCTCGGCGATGAGAACCCTTCCCTTTCCCGAGATGTGAGGAATGAGCTGCTGGGTCAGCACCCCCTCCAGGACGAAAGCCAGCTGGGCCCTGACCTGCGGCTGCTGGGTGGGCGGGAAGTTGTCGACGATCCTGTTTATCGATTCGAAGGTCGAGTTCGTGTGCAGGGTCGCGAGCGCGAGATGCCCCGTCTCGGCGATGGTGAGGGCGGCCTGCATCGTCTCGAGATCCCTCATTTCTCCGATCAGGATCACGTCGGGATCCTGCCTCAGAACGTGCTTCAGCGCGGAGGCGAAGGTCTCCGTGTCGGCCCGGACCTCCCTCTGATTGACGATGCACTGCTTGTGCTGGTGTATGTACTCGATCGGATCCTCTATCGTGATAACGTGCGATTTGTGCTCGACGTTTATCTTGTCTATCAGGCTGGCGAGTGTCGTCGACTTGCCGCTCCCGGTGGGGCCCGTCACAAGGATGAGGCCCTTCTGCTTTTCGGCGAAGGTCTTCACGACCGGGGGAAGGCCCAGTTTGGCGAAGTCGAGGATCTCGAAGGGTATCTGCCTGATCGCCAGGCTGGTCACGCCCCGCTGCTGGAAGACATTCGCCCTGAATCTCGAAAGGCCCTGTACTCCGAAGGAGAAATCGAGCTCCTTCTCGTTCTCGAAACGTTTCTGCTGCTCCTCGGTCAGAACGCTGTAGGCAATCTGCTTGCTGATCTCGGGAGTGGTAATGGGATGGCTCGTCTTGTAGATCACCCCGTCGACCCTCAGCATCGGAGGCACGCCTGCCGTTATGTGAAGATCGCTGGCCTTCTTTTCGATCATTTCCTGCAGAAGATCCCTCAGGTTAAGCATGTCTGTCGCCACTCCCCCCGGTTAGGGGCCGCCGCGCGGCCCATTACTTGATTGAAGTTTCTCTCAGCACTTCCTCTATGGAAGTGATCCCCAGTTTAAGTTTGACTATGGCGTCCGACCTGAGCGTGAGCATCCCTTCCTTCACGGCCTGCTCCTTGATTTCCGTGGACGAACACCTGTTCAGGATCATTTCGCTTATCTCGGCCGAGATCGGCATGACCTCGTAGGCCCCGAGACGCCCCTTGTAGCCGGTATTGCTGCATTTCGGGCATCCTCCGGGGTTGAATATCTGGAACGGCTTCTCGTTCGGTATCCCGAGCTCCCTCAGCGCCTCGGGATGTATCTCGACGGGCTGCTTGCATTTTTCGCACAGCCTTCGCATGAGCCTCTGTGCCTGGATCAGGTTCGTGGAGCTCGCCACGAGGAACGGCTCGATCCCCATGTCGATCATCCTGTTGATCGTGCTCGGCGCGTCGTTCGTATGAAGGGTGCTCAGGACAAGGTGCCCGGTGAGCGCCGCCTTGACGGCGATCGAACCGGTCTCGAGATCGCGGATCTCGCCGACCATCACGATGTTCGGGTCCTGGCGCAGGAACGCCTTGAGAGCCGACGAAAAGGTCAGCCCGATCTCCTCGTGCACGTTCACCTGGTTGATGCCGTCGAGGTTGTACTCGACGGGATCCTCGGCCGTCATGATGTTGTGGTGCGGGAGGTTTATCCTGCTGAGGGCCGAATAGAGCGTCGTGGTCTTCCCGCTTCCGGTGGGCCCCGTGACGAGTACCATCCCGTAGGGGGATTCGATCGCCTTGAGGAACTTCGCGAGGGACTCGGGAACGAATCCGAGTTTCGTGAGATCTATCTCGAGGTTCGTCTTGTCGAGGATTCGCATCACGACCTTTTCCCCGAATATCGTGGGAAGGGTGCTCACCCTGAGGTCGATCTGCTTGCTTCCTATCCTTATCTTTATGCGCCCGTCCTGGGGAATCCGTTTCTCGGCGATATCGAGCTCGGCCATGATCTTGAGCCTCGATGTGACCGCGCCCTTCATCTTGTAGGGCGGGGACATCATCTCGTGAAGCTGCCCGTCTATCCTGAACCGCACGCGCAGCGTCTTCTCGAAAGGCTCGATGTGAATATCGCTGGCGCCCTTGTTGACGGCGTCGGCGATCAGGGAGTTTACGAGTTTGACCACCGGCGCGTCCTCGTTCTGCGCCTCGGCGAGGCCGAGATCGTCGTCCATCTCCTCGACGATCTCGAAGTCCTCCTCCATGTCGCGCATCACTTCGGCGAGCGAATCGGCGGAATCGTAGAACCTGTCGATCGCCCTTTTGATGGCCGTTTCGGTCGCGACCACGGGGCGCACCTCGAGCCCCGTGATGAACTTTATGTCGTCGATCGCGAATATGTTGTCGGGATTGGCCATCGCGATGGTGAGAACCCTGCCTTCCCGCAGAACCGGGACGACCTGGAACTTCGTCGCGACTTCGGACGGTATAAGCTCGACGGCGTGCTCGTCCGCCTTCAGCTCGTCGAGATCCACGGCCGGCACCTGGTACTGCTGCGACAGGAACTCGGAAAAAGCCTTCTCCGAAATCGCGCCCGTCTTCACCAGGTTGTATCCGAGGCTTCCGCCCGATTTGCCCTGCTCGTGCAAAGCCTGTTCAAGCTGGTCCTGGCTTATCAGGCTGGACTCCACAAGCTGGTTGGCAATATTGTCCTTCAATTATTTCCTCCGCCCTCAAACGGGTATGCGGGAGACAAATGCAAATTCCTCACCACCGGCCCGGACATACCTGTAGTAGTCGGCAGTCATGTTTCGACACTGGCTAAACCTTCCCGGTCCGCAATAAATATGCCACACCTTCAGCGGGCATCTAACAACTTGAGGCTAAACGAGTTCAGGATGGCGATTTCGACCGGCGAACGGCCGGCGGGCGGTCGGGCCCGAATCCGCCGGGACAATTCAATGCGTTGTGATTGAAGCAATTCCCGGCGGCCGGCTCCCGGCCCCGTTGAAAGTCGTTTCCCCCGTGGCTCCATGCACTATGCAACCCTCCTCGCATAATGCGACCGGGCCTTCCGGCCGCCCGGGCGGCCTGACAAACCGGCAAATTCACACGCTGTATGGATTGTTTTCTTTCATCTCCGCCGCGCGCGGCTGCGCGGGGGGACCGGGATCAGTCGAACAATTTCCAGATGAATCCGAAGCGAACGTGCCTTCGATCCATCAGGTATCCAGGGAAGGTCTCGTACCGTTCGTCGAGAATGTTTCTCCACTCGAGATGCACGACGGCCGACATCACGGTGACCGCCAGGGAGGCGTTGAGGACCGAGTATCCCTCAAGGCTCGCATCCCCCCATCGGCTTTCTCCGGCGTGGACGCCGCAGATCCCCAGGGTCGCCGTTTCCGTATTTTTGAAGGAACTCCTTTTAAAATCGACGCCCCCCGAAAGGCGGTACTCGGGAATCCCGGCCGCATAATCGCCGCGGCTGCCGTTGTACTCCGCGGAGAAGGAATACCCGCAATCGATGCCGAGAATCGCCCGCCGCTGGGCGGCCGCGATCCTCGCTCCGAGGACCTCGTCCTCCCCGTCCCCCGTCCAGACCGCGGGAGACGCGCCCCTGAGAACGATCATGCGGGTTTCCCGCCTGGCGAAAAGATCTATTGAAACCGAGCCGGCGAATCCGGCCCCGAGGGAAACCTCATCCGAAAGCTCCGGCTCCAGCGATCCGTTGCCGGCGCTTCGAAGATACTCCCCGTCCGCGAGGATCGAGAGATCGGGTTGCGTGAGTTCCTCGGCCGACGGAGTCCTGAGCCTTCTCGCCAGCATGACGCGCTGGTGGAACCCGTCCTCGCGGCCCCTGCAAAGCCCCGCTTCCCCCCCGGCCCAACTGCCGGCTTCGCTGTGGATCCCGGCGAGCGCGCCGCAACGCCAGCGAAGCCCCCCCGCCTTTCCCCATGCCGCGGCGATTCCCCCCCGCGCCTCGTCGATGCACGGATCGAAATACTCGCCCGATATCCTGTTTTCGAAAAGGGAGCGGCGCGCGTCGGCGAACGAAACGGCTTTCACCCCGGCCGCCTCGAATTCCCATCTCACGCCGCCGTCGAGAACGAGGCCGGAGGTGCTGATCGAATCCCTTTTCATCTCGACCATCCTCTGCCCGGCCGAAACGGAGAGTTCCCCCCCTCCCGGCCCGGCCCTTCGATAACGCAGCCTTGAATCGAATCCGCCGTACCTTATTCCCTCGCCGGGGATCCCCAGATTCGGGACCCGGGGGCTGTTCACCGATCCCCTGAAGGTATCCTCGAACCTCTGCATGCGGACGAGAAGCTCGCCCTGCGAATCGGGAGTGAACCTGAGCTCCGCTGTGAGTGATCTCGAATCGTATTGCCCCGTGAGGCAGGAGCCGCCGCACAGGGCCGACACGGAGGCGTCCTGCAGATACTCGTCGTAGGCGAAGGACAGGTCCGCGTACGAGCGCGGGGTGGAAAACCAGATCCGCCTTGAACGCCTGTTCTGACCCCGGCTGTTCGAAAAATCGGCCTCGGCCATCGGGCCTTCGCGTCCCCCCTCCTCCATCACGAGATTGACGACGCATCCCGGCGATCCGTGCGGCGCGAGGGCGAATGATCCGCTGTAGACGACCTCCACCTGTTTCAGGCGCGACAGCGGAGCGAACCTCGCGAGCGGCAGACCGCCCCACGGATCGGTGAACGGATGCCCGTTCACGAGAAGCGTTACCCCCTTCCAGTTCCTGCCGTCCACGGATAATCCGAGGGGGGATCCCGAAGGCCCCCGCCTCCAGTACGTGACGCCGGGAAGAAGGTCGAGGATATCCTCCACCGTATTTATGACGCGGCCGGCCAGCTGATCGGAGGTCAGGACATACACCTCGCCGGGGAAGGCGAGGGAGTCGGCGAGGACCGATCCTGTCTCGCCCGGCCTTCCATGGACAGGCCGGGCCGCCGCCACCAGGGCCGGCAGGAGAGCGAAAAATAAAAATTTAAACAGCTTCATAGTGCCTTGTTCGCGCGGGTCGATTCATGATATTCACGCATGGCGACAATGGCGACTTTAAAAGCCGGGGGGCGTGCGGGTCAAGTCAAATGTCCGGAGGCGCGCTCCTTGAGTTTGAGAAACGATTCGAGCGGCGTGAAATATCTGCCGATCCGGGCCTTCATGGCCTCCGGGAAATGGTAATCGGAACCGCCGGTCGCGACGAGGCCGCGTCGCGAGGCCTGCGCGGCGATCCCGGCGATCAGGTCGGGAGAATGATTCGGATGCCACGCCTCGAGCCCGCCGAGCCCGGCTGCGACCATCCTGTCGAGAAGCCCCTTTCTCGCAATGTTTTTCCCCGGATGCGCCCATACCGCGACCCCTCCCGCCTCCACGATGATCGAGATGACCTCCCTCATGGGGAGCATCCTCCTCGGCACGTAGGCCGGGCAGCCGTTTCCAATAAGCCTGTTGAACGCGTCCTGGATGTCCGACACGTGGCCGCGCTCGAGGAGCAGGCGGGCCACGTGCAGCCTTCCGACCGTGCCCCTGCCGGCAATCTCCATCACCTCTCCGAGACCGAGCACTATGCCCGCGCCGGAGAGTTTTTCGACGATCCTTCCCGCCCTCGCCTCCCTCGCCCTTCCGAGCATGGTCGAGGCCTCGACCATCGCCGGATCATCCGCGTCGAACAGGTATCCGAGGATATGGATCTCGATCCCCTCCTCCTCCACGCCGAACTCTATGCCCGTGACGACCTCGACTCCGCGCCGGCGCCCCGCCTCGATCGCCTCGCGCTGACCGTCGATCGTGTCGTGATCGGTGATCGAGATGGCCGCGAGGCCCGCTTCCGAAGCCCTCGCGGCAAGTTCATCGGGGGAAAGGTTTCCGTCGCTGTAGAATGAATGCAGATGAAGATCGGCTGTTCTTTCCTGTTCCATCGCCCAGGTTTCCGTTTCACGAAACAGTGCTGAATTTCTTCATCTTGTCGGAGATGTCGCGGAAGGTCACGTCCACGATGTATACTTCCTCGTAATGCTCCCTCGCCTTGTCCAGGTCTTCGAGGGCCTCGTAAGCGAGCCCGAGATTGTAGTGTATCCCCATGCTGTCCCCGCCGGAAGTCTGGGATATCTCCAGCCCTCTCTCGAGCTGTTTCACGGCGAGGCGGGGATTGCTCATGGCGAGGAAGCAGTGCCCCACCATCTCGAGGCTCTGAAGCTGGAGCTGCTCGGAACGGGCCGATATCTGAAGCTCCTTCACGGCGTCGGAGTAAAGGCCCATCTCTATATAAGCCATGCCGAGGTCGTAGTGGCTCCTGAAATCGTCCTGTTCGACGTCGCTGGTTATCTCGTCGGCGAAATTCCTGATGGAGGATTCGCTCTCGATCTGCGCGTCCTCCTCCTCGAGAAGATCCGAAAGATCCTCGGATGGAGTGGCGGCGCGCCCGGGGGCGCCGCCTTCGTCCTTTCGCGGTTCCTCCGCGGAAGAATCGGGCCGCGTCTCTCCGCCTGCGCCCGGCGCGCGCGTTCCGCCGTCCGCGGCTGCCGCCGGCCGGCCCGAGAGGTCGGACGCGTAATCGGTGAGTGAAATCCCGGCGCTGTCGACGCCGACTGTCTCCGCCGCGGGCTGAGACCCCATGGCATCGATCGCGGGACCGGTCGCGGGAGCCGGGCCGTACGCCGGAGATTCGTCAGGCTCCGCCCCTTCGGGCGCGTCCGCCTGCGTTCCGGCGATCCCGCCGCGGGCCGGCGCCTGGTCCGGAGCCGCTTTTGCCGCGGCGCCATGGCCGTCTTCCGGTCCTCCGCCAGTTATGATCTTCTCGACCTTGTCGAATTCGTCCCGCTTGAGCTGCTGCTTCAGGATATCGAGCCTGCTGCGATAGTAATTCAATCTCTGCGGGTCGCCGTCCATCGAGTTCCTGGCTATCAGGCCGGCAAGCATCTCCGCGGCCTTCAATTTCATGCCGAGATGGAGGAAGACGTCCGAAGCCTTCGAGCATACGCCCTCGCTGTCGGGGACCATGGCGAGGATATCCTCGACCTGTTTCTGCACCCCGTCGCCGCGGCGTTCCGGATCGGAGATGACCGCTTCGAAGTACTGCAGGAAATAAACCTCGGCCTCGCCGGCGAGCTTCTGCTTGGCCTTTATCTCGCCCAGCTTGAATATCGTATCCAGGCGGTTCGGCACGAGTCGAAGGATCTTCTTGCACACGGCCACCGCGTTGTTGTAGAGGGCCACCTTTTCATAGTTGAGCGAGGCCTTTTCGAAGGCCGAGACGGCCTGCACCCGGTCGTTGGTCCTGAGGTAAATGTCTCCGAGCTCGTTGTAAAGGTTCGGATTGCGCGATTCGACGGTAAGGAGCTTCTTGTACTCCTCGATCGCCTTGTCGACCTTCCCCTTCTGGAGATAGGCCTGCGCCTTCTGCCTGAGCTGACTGGCCTTGCTCACAACCCGACCTCGCTTCTATCCCTTAAATCGGCCGCTTCCCACACGACGCGCCCTTCCTTGACGACGATCGCCGCATGGTTCAATCCCGCCCTCGAGGGGATTTCCCTGTAATCGGCCACATCATAAACGACGATATCGGCCTTCTTGCCGGTCTCCAGGGAGCCCGTCTCCTTTTCCAATCCCAGCGCGCAGGCGGCGTTGTACGTGGCCGCGTTGACCGCCTCCGCCGGGACCAGGCCCATCTGCGAACAGGCTATCGACACCGCGAGGGGCATCGAGGACGATGGAGCGCTCCCCGGGTTGAAGTCGGTGGACAGCGCTACCGCGGCCCCGGAGCCGACCAGGTCCCTCGCGGGCGCGAAACGCCTCGAAGCGAGCCCGAACGAGGTCGACGGAAGAAGCACGCCTACGGTGCCGCTTCCCGCCAGCGAGGCGATGTCCGCCGGCGTGATCATCGTAAGATGATCAACCGATACCGCTCCCATCTCGACCGCAAGCGCCGTGCCGCCTATGGAATAAATCTCGTCGGCATGCAACTTGAGCCCGAATCCGTATTCTTTCCCGGCCTCGAGGATCCTCCTCGTCTGCGCGACGTCGAAAACGCCCTTCTCGCAGAAAACGTCGATGAAGCGGGCGAGCCCGCTCTCGGCCACGGCCGGAATCATTTCCTTCACTATCAGATCGACATATTCGCCGGCTCCCGCGAATCCGGGAGGCACCTGGTGCGCCCCCATGAAGGTCGCCACCACGTCGAGGGGAGTCTCGCGCCCCAGGCGGGCGATCACCCGCAGCATCTTCATCTCCGAATCGAGATCGAGGCCGTAACCGGTCTTGATCTCTATCGTCGTGACACCCTGCTCGAGCATCCTGAGAAGGCGCCTGCGGCTGATCTCGAAGAGCTTCTCCTCGGAAATCTCCCTTACCTCGCGGACGGAACGTTTTATCCCTCCGCCGCGTTTCTCTATTTCGAGATAGTTGTCCCCCCTGATCCTGGCCTCGTACTCGTCGGCCCTGTAACCGGCGAAAACGGCGTGCGTGTGGGGATCGACCCAGCCCGGCATCACGACCCTTCCCCCCGCGTCGATCGTCCTTGCCGCCCCGGCTCCCCGCAAAGCCGCCGTCACCTCGTCCCTCGTCCCGATGGCTGAAATTCTGCCTCCGGTGACAGCTATCGCGCCATCCTCGATACACCCGGGATCGGACAGGCTCTTTCCGCGCAGCGGCCCTTTGCGGGGTCCCCTGCAGGTTATCAATTGTCCGGCGCCAAGCAGCAACAGATCAATGGTCTCGGGCAAGCGCCACTCCTTGGGTAATGAATCTTTCAGCCTGGTTTATCCAGGCAAATTGCATGTACTTGCCGTTGCAAAACGGAATCGCGGACGCGCCGCGTCCCGTATCACCCGCGTATGCAGGATATTATTTTCCAAGCATCGGGATGTCCAGCCCTGCATCTTTCGCTTTTTTGATGGCCAGCTCATAACCCGCGTCTGCATGTCTTGCAACTCCTGTGCCAGGGTCATTGTTGAGACAACGTGCTAGTTTTACACGGCCTTCCGGCGTTCCATCGGCCACCACGGCGATCCCCGCGTGAATGGAAAGACCCATCCCCACGCCCCCCCCGTGGTGCACGCTCACCCAGGCCGCCCCGCTCGACGCGTTGAGGAGGGCGTTCAGGATCGGCCAGTCGGCCACCGCGTCGCTCCCGTCCCTCATCCCCTCGGTCTCGCGGTACGGAGAGGCGACCGAACCGCTGTCGAGGTGATCGCGCCCTATCACGATCGGGGCGCTTATCTCCCCGCTGGCGACGAGGTCGTGCATCGCGAGGCCAAATTTCTCCCTCTCGCCGTACGAGAGCCAGCAGATCCTCGACGGGAGCCCCTGGAATGCCACCTTCTCCCTTGCCATCCTTATCCACCTGCAGAGCGAATCGTTCTCCGGGAAGAGCTCGAGGGCGAGATCGTCGGTCCTGTAGATATCTTCCTTCCTCCCCGAGAGGGCGATCCAGCGGAACGGCCCCTT
>JALOPX010000104.1 GCA_025453655.1 Candidatus Krumholzibacteriia bacterium | reverse complement strand
CCTCGCCGCAGGAATCGCCGCCGGGACGGGCTGCGAAATAAACCGCGACCGCCGCCGCCGGAATTATCGCGAGGGCCGTGAAGATGAGCCTTCGCCGCCCTCCCGCACGCCCGGCATCATCCCCGCCGGCTTCTTCGGGATGCCCGCCGCCCGGCCCGCCCGCCTGCGCGTCCTGGGCTTTCCTGAATTCGGGCCAGTCCTCGAATCCGAGGAACCTTGCCAGGGCGTCGAGCGTGCCCGGATGCGGAGTCCCGCCGAAATCACTCCTGCAAATCCTTTTCAGCGTGGAAACACTGATCAGGGTGGAAGTCTCGTTGTAGATCTTCTCGCTCAGATATGAGAAATCCCGCTGCCTCCAGCGCCCGCTCGCGCCCCATTGAAGCTTCTCCTCGGCGAGGGCCTTCCATGTCTCGATATAGGGTCTTTCCGGATTCCTCATCTTCGCCTTCCTGTTCCGACTTGCGGCCGGAGCCATTGCTATTATAGGCATAACGGGGCGGGCCCGGGCATTAAAAAATGAAAAGGCCGCGAAATGACCGGGAAATAAACGGGAAATGGCCGGAAACAGGGGAGGAAAAACAGGTCCGGCAGCGTATAACGATGCATGACGGCCGCGGTGGCGGTCTCGGCAATCGGATTTAATTCCATACAGGAGGAGATATATGAAACGGAATTTCCTTTTTTCGTGCAGAAAGGCCTTCGCCTTTTCGGCGATCGTATTCACGGCCTCCATCGCCCGCCCGTCGGGCGAAGCGTTCGCCGGGGCGGAAACGATACCTTTCGACGACGAGCGCTGGGACCTGACGAACGCCAGAAAAACGGAATACCTCGGCCGCGAGTGCATCGCCGGATCGGCCGTGCTGAAGAACGTCGAGTTCGAGGACGGGACGATTGAGGTCGACATGGCGTTCACCGGGGGAAGGGCGTACGCGGGATTCGTCTTCCGCATGAGGGATCCGCAAAATTACGAAAGTTTCTACATACGCCCGCATCGGGGGGGGCTCTACGGGGACGATCTTCAGTACACTCCGGTCACGAACGGCATCTCGAGCTGGCAGCTCTACAGCGGCGAAGGGTTCTCTTCGAGCTGGAACACGCCGCATGAAAGATGGTTCCACGTCAGGATGGAGGTGAAGGGGGAGCAGGCGAGGGTCTTCGTCGACGGGTCCGAAGAGGCGAACCTAGTGATCGACCGGCTCATTTTCGGGAGATCGAAGGGAACCGCGGGCGTACAGGGCCAGGCCGACGGCACCGCCTATTTCTCCGATTTCAGGTACACGCCGGGCGGCGGGCCCGGCTTCGATCCGCCGGTCCCCGCGGGCAGGGAGCCGGGATTCATCACCGTGTGGAAGATATCGCAGGTGTTCAGGGCGGGCGAGGTGGACGTTGAGAACGGGTTCGATCCCGCTCTCGCCTCGAGGATCGAATGGCGCGACGCGGAAACGGATGCGGCGGGGCTTCTCGATATCGCCCGGACCTGCGCCAGGACGGGAAGGGAGCCGGACCTCGTTTTCGTCAAGGCGGTCATAGATTCCGAGAAGGACCGGCGCAGGGAGTACCGTTTCGGTTACAGCGATTACATAAACATATTCCTCGACGGGGAGTTGCTCTTCTCGGGAAACAGCGCCTATCGCCAAAGGGATCCCTCCTTTCTGGGGATAATCGGGCTTCACGATTCCGTCGTCCTCCCCCTGAAAAAGGGCGGCAACGAACTCGTGATTCTCGTCGCCGAATCCATGGGGGGATGGGGCCTGATCTTCCAGGACGCGACAGCCGCCGTTTTTTCGGAAGAAGTGGGGAAGGGGTGGGAGCTTCGCGAAGGATTCAGGACTCCCGAGTCGGTGCTCTTCGACGGGAAGCGCGGCGTCGCGTACGTGTCGAATTTCGACCAGTACAACTTCAGGAACCCCGCGGTGCCGCAGTATATCTCGAGGATCGGGCTGGACGGGCGGATGAAGGAGATTCGCTGGGCGGACGGGCTGGCGAATCCGACCGGCCTTGCGATGCACGGCGACAGGCTTTTCGCGGTCGAAAGAAGCGGCGTGGCCGAGATAGACCCGGACACAGGCGCGATCGCCGGGAGAAACACGGTCCCCGGGGCGGTTTTTCTCAACGATATTGCGATCGACGCCTCGGGCCGGGTCTATGTCTCCGACTCGGCAAAGAACGTCATACACAGGTGGGACGGCGGGAAATGGGAGGAATGGCTCGCAGCTCCCGACATCTCGAATCCCAACGCCCTTCTCGCCTTCGAAGGCAGGTTGTACATAGGGAACAACGGTACGGGACGGCTTCTCGCGGCCGACATCGGGAGCGGCGAGATATACGAGGTGGCCAGCCTGGGGCCCGGGAACATCGACGGGATAAAGCCTGAAGGGAACGGCTCGCTCCTTGTGTCGCACTGGGAGGGGGAGCTTTTCAGGGTCGCGCCGGGCGGGGCAACGGAAAAGTTTTTCGATACGAGAGCCATCAGGCGCCACTGCGCGGATTTCGATTATGTCCCGGGGGAAAAGCTCCTTGTCGTGCCGGCATTTTTCTCGGACAGGGTCGATTCGTACAGGCTGGGCCGTTAAGTCAGACGGTTTCCGCCGGGGCAAGCTCCAGCTTTCTCTGGATCGATGTGACGGCAAGGCCGCCGACCTTCACGACGTCCTCGCGGCCGGCTTCCCCCTCGATCTCGACGAGGATCCTCGCGAGGTTGTCCTTTTCGTTCCCCTGCTGCATCACCATCGATCCGGACGAGGTTATGCCGAAGTGCCGAAGGTAGGTGCCGAGGCCCGAAGAGCCGGAGGCGGAGGCAGGGTCCTCCCACAGCCCCATCGCCGGGCTGAAGTTCCTCGAATAGGTGATGCACGAAGAATCGAAGGTGTCGAGCGAGAAGACATGATTGCCGAATGTGTTGTATTTGCGGTTCAGTATTCCGAGCTTTATCAGGTCCGGGCGCATGCCGCAGATGGTCTCCTTCGATTTGACAGGGATTATCAGCCAGTCGATCTCGTTTGAAGCCCTCACCACCGGAAGCCCGGTGTTCGAAATCTCGGAAGGATCCACGCCGAGGACTCCCGCAAGCTCGCCGAGCGGGATATCGCATGGGATGAACCGGTAGACCGGCTGAAGCATCATTATCCTCTCGAGTATGCCGTTTCTCCTCCCCCCGGCCCTGATGAAAATGCCCGTTCCGTCGAAGTCGGTCGCGTTCCCCGATTCGTAGTCCGACCTGAAATAGATTTCGAGTGAGATGTTCCCCATCCTCGTTTCGAAGACCGTCCGGGTGAGCCCTTCCGAAAGATCGATCATCCCTTCCTCGATGAGGGCGAAACACGCGCCGATCATCACGTGGCCGCTCATCTCGAGTTCCTTGTCGGGAGTGAAGAACCTCACGCGGAAATCGGTCCCGGCCTTCCTCGATCCGCTGACGAAGGCCGTTTCGATGAGGTTCATCTTCATCTGCGCGGCGAGCGATTGCATCGTTCTTCCGTCGAGATCGTCGGCGTGAAGGACGACGCCCGCGGGATTCCCGGCGAAGGGAGTCGTCGTGAAAACGTCGATTCTTTTCAAAACGATGTCGTTCATGTCCCGGCTCCCGGAGATGGGCGCAGTTTGCACAGCGCAGTGCAAAATCGGTGTCGCGGCCCATCGGCGATCGCGGGCGCTCCGGGCGCAGGCATCACCTAACCGGCAGTTCTGCATACAGTTAGACGAGGCGCCCTTCCCGCGGGAAAACTTCCGATATTTCCTCGAACTGTTTTCTGCAAAGATGGTTCCTTTCCCCGGCCTTCCTTTAAAAGCAGTTGCATGAGCCGGGGGCGCTGCATTAACGTGAGCCTCTGCGGGGCAAGGCCGATACGCGGAAAACGGCAGGCGGGCGCCTGCGGCGGGGGCGGCGGTCTCATGCCGGTTCCGGCCGAAGCCCCGCGCGGGCCGCCCCGGGGAGGGATATTGGATAAAAAGGCCGTATTCGGATGGACGATGTATGACTGGGCCAACTCGGCCTTCGCGACGACCGTCATGGCGGGTTTCTTCCCCGTCTTTTTCAGCCAGTACTGGAGCGCCGGGGCGGACGCGACGATAACGACGGCGAGGCTGGGGATCGGGAACTCGATCGCCGGGTTTCTCGTCGCCGTCATGGCCCCGCTGCTCGGGGCGATCGCCGACAAGGGATCGTCGCGAAAGCGATTCCTCGTCTTTTTCGCCTATGCCGGCGTGATAATGACCCTCGCCCTTTATTTCGTGTCGATGGGGGCGTGGAAGGCGGCGATAGCCCTCTATGTCCTGGCGTCGATCGGTTTCTCCGGGTCGCTGATCTTCTATGACGCCCTCATAAAGTCCGTCGTTCCCCCCCGTGCAACGGACAGGGTCTCCGCGCTGGGGTACGGACTCGGCTACCTCGGCGGCGGTCTTCTGTTCGCGGTCAACGTATGGATGACGCTGAGGCCCGGGGCGTTCGGCCTCGCCGGCCCCGCCGACGCGGTGAGATTTTCGTTTCTCACCGTCGGGATATGGTGGGGGCTCTTCACGATCCCGCTGATTCTCTTCGTCAGGGAGGAGAAGGCGGGGAAGGTGGATTCGGGGGTCGTTTCGGCGGGATTCAGGGAACTGGCGGGGACCTTCCGGGAGATAAGGGCGCTCAGGCCGGTCCTCCTTTTTCTGGCCGCGTACTGGTTCTACATAGACGGAGTCGATACGATAGTGCGGATGGCCGTCGACTACGGCCTTTCGATAGGCCTTCAGAGGAACGACCTGATCGCCGCCCTTCTCGTCACGCAATTCGTCGGATTCCCTTCGGCGCTCGCCTTCGGCTGGATAGGAGCGAAGACCGGTACGACGCGCGCGATCTTCGCGGCCATCGGAATCTACTTCGCCGTCTCGATTCTTGCGGCCTTCATTCACGACAGGAGGGAGTTCTTCGCTCTCGCCGTCACGATAGGGCTTGTCCAGGGCGGCGTGCAGGCCCTGAGCCGTTCCTGTTTCTCGAGGATGATCCCGGAGGGGAAATCGGCCGAATATTTCGGGTTCTACAACATGATCGGAAAGTCCGCCGCGGTGATGGGGCCGCTTCTCGTCGGGACGGCCGGCCTGCTGGCAAGATCGGCGGGATTGAGCGCCGGCGCGAGCGCCAGGGCCGGCATATCATCGATATCGCTTCTCTTCGTGGCGGGCGGAATATTCCTGTTCATGGCGGGAAGGAGCGGGCCGCGCGATCGGCGCGCCCCGGCGGATGAAAAAGAACCTTTGTCGTGAATTGAGGGTCTGTTGTACAGTCCGCCGGAAGATCTTCATCAAGGAGGACGAAAGATGAAAAGATGCGGTATCGCGGTCTTCATCGCGGCGATGGCGTTCGTTTCGGCTCTCGCGGCCGGGGAGTTCGAGGATCTCGTGAAAAAGGCGGGGGAGCATTACAGGGCGGGAGAGTACAGGGCGAGCGGGGAGACTTTCGATCTCGCGTTCAAGGCGGGCGAGCCGGGGAAGAATCTTTATTACACCGCCGCCTGCGCCTGGTCTCTGGCGGGAGAGAACGGCCGGGCGCTGGAATTGCTGGGGAAGGCGCTCGACGCGGGTTTCCTCGACAGGAAGATCCTGATCGAGGACACCGACCTCGAGAGCCTGAGGGGCGGCGACGGCTGGAATGAGATGATGGCAAGGCTCGACGGCAGGATCGCGGCCATGGAGGCGGCGTTCCCCGCGGAGCTGGCCGTTCTGGAAAGCATCGATCTTCCGGAGCCGCGCCGTGACGGAGCCGTTTCGGTCGAAAAGGCGATGGCTGAAAGGCGTTCCGTCAGGCGCTATTCGCCCGAACCGATCGCCGTCGCCGACTGCTCGCAGCTTCTCTGGGCCGCCTACGGCATCACGCTCACCAGGGAAAAGATGCCGGATTTCGTCAGAGGCGGGCTCAGGACCGCTCCATCGGCGGGCGCGCGTTACCCTCTGGAGATATACCTCGTCGCCTGGAACGTGTCCGGCCTGCCCCAGGGCATCTATCGTTATGAATCGAACGGGCACAAGCTCCAGAAGATCGCGGCGGGCGACTTCCGGGATCCGCTGGCCGCTGCCTGCCTCGATCAGGACTGGCTCAAGGGAGCTGCCGTCGCGATCGTGTATTCGGCGGTCTTCGAGAGAAACACGGCGAAGTACGGGGAGCGGGGGCGCGAGAGATATGTCTGCATGGATCTCGGCCATTCCGGCGAGAACGTCTACCTTCAATGCGGGTCTCTGGGGATGGGGACATGCGCGATCGGGGCCTTCACCGATCTCGATCTGAAGCGTGTCATCGGCATGACGAAGGCGGAGGAGCCTCTCTACGTGATGCCGGTCGGAAGGATCGAAGCGGGGAACAGGCAGTGACCGGCGCGCCGGCGTCACGGAGCGCGTCGCCCTGGGCCCGGCGGGATTCAAAGGATGTGAAGGCGATGATCATTCTCGAAAAGCCTTATGTTTCCGATCTCCTCGCGGGGACCGCGGAGGAGCTCGGCGTTCCCGTGCTGGAGAACGCCGTCTCCCGCAGGATCGCCGAAACGAGGAGCATCAATATCGTCGGCGGGGCGGAATTCATCGCTCTGATGAAAGGGACCCCGCGCCCGCCGCTATACAGCAATTCCGAGGACGCGATAGGCTGGATGGAGAAGAACCTCGGCTTCCTCGACCTTCCGGACAAGATCGGCCTCTGCAAGGACAAGGTGAGATTCAGGAAGATGCTCGAGGGCGAGTACCCCGATCTTTTCTATGCCGGCGTGGAGGCAGGCAGGCTCGATTCGATCGATGTCACGAAGATCGGGAAACCGTTCATCATAAAGCCGGCCGTGGGTTTTTTCAGCCTCGCCGTCTACAAGGTCGCGTCCGACGGCGAATGGCCGGACGTCCTGGCGAAGATAAGAAGGGATATCGAGAGGGTCAGGGGGATGTACCCGGAAGAGGTTCTCGGCACCGGCAGGTTCATCATCGAGGGGAACATACCGGGCGAGGAATTCGCCGTCGATCTTTATTACGACGGCTCCGGGGAACCGGTCATACTGAACATACTTCATCACATCTTCGCTTCCAAATACGACATGAGCGACAGGACGTACGTCACGTCGAGCGATATAATAAGGAAATATTCCGGGCTCTTTCAGGAACACCTGGCCCGGTTCGGGGCCCTCGCCGGCCTCAGGAAGATGCCGATGCACATCGAATTCAGGGTCGACGGCGGCCGGGTCGTCCCGATAGAGGCGAATCCGATGAGATTCGCCGCCTGGTGCACGACCGACATCGCCTGGCACGCCTGGGGGATAAACACGGTCGAGTACTTTCTGCGCGGGCTTAGACCCGACTGGGAATCGATATTCAGGGGCCGGGAGGGGAAGGTGTACCCGCTCGTGGTGGCCTGCGTACCGGACGAAATCGAGCTCGGCGGCGTCAGGGGGATCGACTACGAGAGGTTCGAGGCGAATTTCAGGAAACCGCTCAGCGTGAGAAAGATCGATTACATGAAATACAGGACCTTCGCCTTCGTCTTCTCGGAAACGGACGAGGACAACCGCGGCGAGATAGAGAGGATGCTGAAGGCGGACCTCGGCGAATACATAATCTTGTGACCGGCCCGCCTCGCCGGAATCGGGGAGCGCGCCCGGCGGGTCGAATGCGGAAAGATCCGGCGCCACCATAAGCGCCCTTCGGGCGCGTGTCAGGACGGCCTGCACGATGAAGGGCGCACGCAGCGGAATTTCGACGGGTGTTTTTTATTCTTCCTGAAGAAACTGATTCCCCCAAGCCTGCACGCGTCCATGCAATCGCCGCAGGCGACGCACTCCGCGTTGTCGAGGGAATATGAATCGCCATCCTGAAGGATCGCGTCGATACGGCACGCCTTCTCGCACGAAAGGCACACCGGGCACTCCCTCCCGAGTCCCAGCACGGAAGCCCCGGGTATGCGCGCCACCCATCCGAGCGCGAGCCCGATCGGGCAGAAGGCCCGGCAGAAGGGCCTGTAGATGAAAAGGGAAAGAAGCACGAGCAGCCCCAGCAGGACCCACCCGATCGTCGTGCCCGATGAAAGGGTGTAGGC
>JALOPX010000103.1 GCA_025453655.1 Candidatus Krumholzibacteriia bacterium | reverse complement strand
CCAGGCACTAGATTTTGTCGCTGATGTAGAGAACTTAATAAATCCTTTTCATCTCGCCCCAATACAGGATCCTCTCAGGGTGTTATCGGGCTGCCCGGAAGTTGCCAAGAATCACAACGTCCTTGCTACGGGCTACAAGCTCGATGAGTCTACGCACAAGCTGGCGATTAGCATATACGACCCCAATTACCCCGACGACGATGGTGTATCCATCTCGATCACTCTGCAACAAGACGACAGCAGACTCTCAGCATCACACTCGAAAAATGACCCTATGCGGGGTTTCTTCGTTTGGGAATACGATCGACGTCAGATCGTCGTAACGGAGGCAATGCTGAAGACCAGGGAACACATCGATGAAATGCATTGGTGGATTCTCATGGAATAATTTCACGGCTGGTCGACAATTGAATGCGGGAAGCAGTGACACGAATCCAGTATAGTAGAATTGGATGATCTGTTCCTGTTCGGATAGCGAAATGAAACTACTCACAAGCAGGAGGCCACGCACTGCAATAAAATGATTTAAACATCTTTATAACTTCGCATGCATCTGACTATCGCTGCCGGCGTTTGGCCAGGAAAGCGATGACATCTGTTAGACAGCCATATTATTATTTAAAACTCGAGATCGATCCTGTTATGTTTGATGCGATCAGCGGATATTTTCTAGATATATCGTACGGTGGAAGAAGAAACGACTGAATTTGAAATAGCTGCTTGCTATTCCTGCAGATTGCGTGACTTCTTGACACCTCACGGGCGAATATCAACATGGAAATATCTAGCACAATGATAATGTGGGAGTTGCAGGATATTTCAGTTATAAAGGATTGCTTAACAATTGCTGCAAGGAGATGACGTGGTTACAGATCTCGAAAAATCAACCGCTGACTTTCCCTCTCGCCTCCGCCCCCGCCTCCTCCGCATTTTTTATTTCACCCTCGCATTCCTTGTAATCGCCTTTCTGGCCATCTGTTTCATCATCGGGCACGGGGTCAATTCGATCAGCGAGAAGGCGCTTCGGGATCATCCGGGCGACAAGGTCGCCGCTCTGATGGCCCTCGTCGAATCGGAGCAGCATACATATCACGACAGGAATCACGCGGTCTGGGCGCTCGGCCAGCTCGGCGATCCAAGGGCTCTCCCCCTTCTGCGGAAATACTATACAGGCGGGGAGTCCGACGAAAATACGTCGCTCTCCCAGTACGAGCTTGAAAAAGCGATCGCGCTCTGCGAAGGCGAGACGAACATCGGGGCCTTCATCTGGCGCCACGGATCGTGGGGGGCAAATTAATCACACGCCGTCCCGTTTCCAAGCTCCGCCATGCCGCCCCATCGTCGCAGCCGTCAGGCCCGATTTACTTAAAAGAGACTGGGACTATCTCAAAAGCACCATCTTCCTCGACATCGTCTCCTTGCCCGCGGTCAGGCGGTACAGATAGACGCCCGAGCTGACCTTGTCGCCGCGCGCGTCGACGCCGTTCCATTCGACCCTGTGATCGCCCCTGTCCGCCTTCCCCTCCTTGAGCACCGCGATCCTTCTGCCGGCGACGTCGAATATCTCCAGCTTTATGTTGCACGGCGACGGCAGGTAGTAGCTTATCGTCGTGGCGGGGTTGAACGGGTTCGGGCTGTTCTGGCGCAGCGCGAACGCCATCACGGGAGTGGAGACCGCCCCGCTCTCGAACAGCACATGCGTCGCTTCGCCGACCGTGTATTCCACCCTGTACGAATATTCCTCTCCCATCTCGATCCCGTCGTCGACGAACCTGAACGACATCCCGCTGCTTTCGATGCCGGCCGGATCGAGCCGCGCTTCGGCGCCCCTGCACGTCCTGGTTATCCCGAACCGCAGGCCCTCGTCGATCATGCTCATCTCCCACAGCACCTCTATCGCGTCGCCGGTGAACTTGGCCGACGAGCTGTGAAGAGCCGTGGATACGACCGTCTCGGGGCTCGTGTTCACGGATATTCTGCTGAGTATCTCGGCGTCGCCATAAGGATAATTAAAGGCACAGGAAAGCACCGATGGACGGACCCCGTCATCCGTGGGAACAATCTCGATGAAACCCTGGCCGTTTATCAGGATGGCGTCGAATCTCATCATCCAGTACCAGTCCGTTTCGCAGCTATACAACGTCAGTCCCATGCCGGAAAACGGCTCTCCGATCGAGGTGGAGAAATTTCCGTCGTACGCGGTGTTCGTTATGTAGTATACGAAATTGTCCTGGGACACGTTCCTCAGCGCGTATTCAATTGCAATGCTGCCGTTCGGGCCCGGACGGACGTAAACATAGAAGGTGAAGAATCCCATCGGCGGCACTTCCACTCTTCCGGAACTCATCCCCTGGTCGGAGTACAGGCCCAGTCCGGGTCTCGGCAATTCATCCAGATAGCGCCAGTAATAATCGTATTCCACCCAGTCGGCGGCGCTGTTTCCGCACATGTCTTCTATGAGTCTCGTATACACTTGATGCTCATTCGCCGGCCTTCTTGCAAGCGCTATCGTGACTTCGTTGCCATTCACCTGGACGCTGTTTATCCCTATCGGATAATACCCGAACCGGTAATTGGCGGCTATCCCGGCGGTCGCCGGGTCGACGACCTCGTCGAATACGACCTTGACGACGTTGTCCGGGTACGACCATACCCTCTCGATCGTTGGCGGGAAGACGTCCTCGGCGGTGAACGACACCTTGCTCATGTATTTTATTTCGTTTCCCCTGAGGTCCTCGATATTGCTTACCTTGATGATGTAGGTCGCCCCGTTTTCGAGGGAGGGCTCGGTTTCGAGCCTGACGGTCTCGCCGCCTTCGAGCAGCTCGGCGTACCTGACGACGTACGATACGATATGGCCGCTCTTGTAAAATATATAATTGATGAGGGACAGGGCCGAGGACTCCTCGACCGGCTCGCTGAAGGTCACATCGATGCGATGCTGCCCAGTCATGGCGGCCGAGACTATGGCCGGAGGCGTAACGTCGAGGGCGAGGAAATCCACCTCGGAATCAGGGCGTATCTCCGCTCCCCCGATCCTTTCGACCCCGTTTATCCGCACCGTGTATCCCGCGGACTCGGCGAGATCCTCCCCCGTGGTCAGGCGGACCGTCTCCCCGCCGGGCATCAGGACGGCCCTGGATACCGGGACGTTCTCCGCCGGCGACGCCGTCTCGGACACCTCGTAATTGCCCGTATCGCAGGCCGTCATTCCGTCCATCGGAACGTCGAAGACGAGATCTATCGTCCTGAGGCCGGAAAAATACGCGTCGAGCACCACGGGCCTCGAATCCGGGCAGTTGATCTCGATGTTCGAGCAGACCTCCATTCTCTTGATCGGCTTTGCGGCTTCGCACCCCAGGATGGCGACCTGCATCCCGGTGTCCTCCACCGGAAAGACGCTTATAAGCCCCGGATCGTTCGTGTTCACGATGACGTTCTGCCGGCACATCCAAGTCCATTCTGTCCTGCATCCTCCGAAGGAGATCATGCCGCCTTCATTTATATCCAACATGGGCCAGGACAGCTCCGGATTGTACTCCGGCGGCTCGTGGCTGACGCCGAATGGATAATCGATCCCGAAGATCGCCGCCGATGCGCCCCCCTCGCCCGGCTCCATCCATACCCACAGGTCGAACGCGTAAAGCCCCTCGCCGTCCGTGGCGGTTCTGACGCGGTCCGGGTCGGCATAGAGCCCGATCCTCGCCCTGTCGTTCTCCCCGTCATAAACGAAGGTCAGGCTGCTTCCCGGAGTCATTCCGTTGCCCGACGGGTCCTCCAGCCCGGACGCGGCGACCGTGTACGAGGTCCCCGGGACCATCTCTTCCTCGAGCTCGAGGACGACCCTGTCGTACACGCCCCTTGATTTGGCGAAATATACCGGGATCGCGTCCGCCGGATCGCCGGCGACAAGGACGGAATAATTGCCCGGCGTCTCGGCCCCTGCCTCCTCCATATCCTCGGTGAAAATGATTTCGAGCTCGCCGGCGGAAAGGAATGCCGTCGAGACCATCCCTGGCGCGGCGGCATCGGCCGCGGCGAACGAATATGTATACCCGGTGGGAATGACGGAGCCGCTTTCGGCGACGATGTTCTCAGCGCTCACGGTGTACGACTGCCCGTCATTCATCGGGCCGTACAGGACGATCCTCACCGTCGACCGGTTCTCTCCGAACCATACTCCCCATATCTCGATCTCATTGGCCGACGCCGCGGTCTCGTGGACCGAATAATTGGACCAGAGGTCGCCGGACCCTGACCGCAACGGCTCGGAAAAGACGATGTCGACCTCCCTGAGACCGATCACCTCGTGCCCCGTCACCTGCAGAGCCTGTGCCCGCGCCGGCGAAGCCGCCGCCAGAAACGCCATGAAAATAAGCATGGTGAATCTATTCATAACGACCCCCCGAGAGAAGATTCGAGCCCGGCTTTTTGTCATGCAATGAATGTATTTACCATTTGTTATTCAACCGCTTGTCCGAATTATAATCTATTGAACAGGCTGCGTCAATGGCGCTGATTCCGCGCGAATAGACAGGGAATTAATTGATTAATGACGGCGCACGCGATGACATTCGCTCCGCATAACTCGTTGATCAGGTTTAAAACGATCCAAGATTTTTATTTCGCAGTGATATTGCATACACTATAGTAGATTATCATTAGGAGCATGATTATGACAAAGAAAATGGATCCGATACATCCGGGCGAGATACTTCTTGAGGAGTTCCTCAAACCATTATCCTTAAGTCAGTATAGACTCGCAAAAGATATAAACGTATCTGCAAGAAGGATAAATGAGATTGTTCATGGGAAGCGGTCAATCTCGGCTGATACAGCACTTAGATTGTCGAGGTATTTTGGAACTACAGATAGATTCTGGCTTAATCTACAAACTAGTTATGATCTTGAGATTGAGAAGGATCGTCTTGGTAAGCGACTGAATAACGAAGTTGGCATTTACAGACAGATAAACCAGTAGAGGCAACTTTGGCCTGACTCCAGCTTCCAGCCGACGGCTCCGGCCTGACGCGCCGCCTGCGGGGCACCCGGCGCGCCGCTGAACCGGAGCGTTAGAACATACCAGGATACCTGGGCCTAAAAAGGAGCCGACATGCCCGGCGATCTCGAAAAATCAACAACCTTCACACCCCCGCGTCGTCGCAAGCGCCTCATGCGTGTTGTGTGCTTTGCCCTCGGCTTCCTTGCGATCTCCTTCCTGGCCGTCTGTTTCATCATCGGGCACGGGGTTGATTCGATCAGCGAGAAAGCGCTTCGGGATCATCCGGGCGACAAGGTCGCCGCTCTCATGGCCCTTGTCGAATCGGATCAGCATACATATCACGACAAGAATCACGCGGTCTGGGCGCTCGGCCAGCTCGGCGATCCAAGGGCCCTCCCCCTTCTGCGGAAATACTATACCGGCGCGGAGTCAGGCGATGATACGTCGCTCTCCCAGTACGAACTTGGAAAGGCGATCGAGCTCTGCGACGGCGAGACGAACATCGGGGCCTTCATCTGGCGCCACGGATCGTGGGGGGCAAAATGAACAAATGGAATTCGGCGTTCGTATTTTCGGCAAAGGGACCGGGGGCGGCGCACGTCCCGATCGACAGCGCCTGGGCGCAGTACAGGCATTTTGAGTGAGGGGGTTCACATGTTTCTCGGCACCAGGAAAATTGTGTTTGACACGCTCAATTTTCATTGTATATTGAAAATATGATAAAGAGGGAACTTCATACCAGGGAATTGCTGTGGCTCCTCGAGCGTAATCCTGTAGTGGCGATTATTGGAGCCCGCCAGGTCGGGAAGACAACCCTGGCCGGAGTCCTCGGCAGGGAGTACGGCGGGGATGTTTTCGCTTTCGATTTAGAAAATCCCGCCCACCTTGCGCGTCTGGCGGAACCACAGCTTGTTCTCGAACCGCTGCGGGGGCTGGTCATACTCGACGAGATCCAGAGAATGCCCGATATATTCCCATTGCTGAGAGTTCTGGCGGATCGCCCCGGCCTGCCGGCAAAATTCCTTGTGCTGGGAAGCGCCTCCCCGGACCTCCTCAGACAGAGTTCGGAGAGTCTTGCGGGCCGAATCTCATACTACGAGCTGCCGGGATTTCAGCTTCACGAGATCCCGGCGGATCGTGAGGCCGATCTCTGGCTTCGCGGGGGATTCCCCCGGTCGCTGCTCGCCCCCGATCACGAGGCCGGCGACGCATGGCGGCGGGACTTCATCCGGACATACCTCGAACGGGATCTGCCCGGTCTCGGGATAAACCTGGCACCCGGAACCATGCGCAGGTTCTGGACGATGGCCGCCCACAACCACGGTCAGGTATGGAACTCGTCGAGACTGGCCGGCTCTCTCGGCGTCGCGCACACGACGGTCCGCTCCTGGCTGGATGTGCTCTGCAACACATTCATGACGAGACAGCTTCTTCCATTCATCGCCAACACCGGAAAGAGGCAGGTGAAGTCGCCGAAGGTCTACATTCGCGACTCGGGGCTTCTCCACACGCTTCTCGGCATCGTTGACGCCGATCAACTGGCGGAACACCCCATCATGGGAGCTTCGTGGGAGGGGTTCGCGATGGAGCAGATAATCGGATCGTCCCGTGTCGATGAACGACATTGTTACTTTTGGGGCTTACATACAGGGGCGGAACTCGATCTTGTCGTCGAGCAGGGTTCGGAGCTCCTGGGATTCGAGTTCAAGCGCACTCTTTCTCCCCGTTTGACACCATCCATGCGCAGCGCGATCGAAACGCTGGGGCTGTCGCACCTCAACGTGGTCTATCCGGGCACCGTCGAATTTCCACTGGCCGGGAAAGCGACGGCCAAACCGTTGTCGGCATTCATGCGATCGTAGATCGACCATCTCTTGTTCGATTCATCGGACGGATGGCGAAGCCGCCATGTCATGAGCCAAAGGAGGCGCCATGCCGTTCCCGCCCCACATCCCCTACTTCACCAGGATCAACTTCCTCGAAATCGTTTCCTCGCCCGCCTTCATCCGGCAGAAGTAGACGCCCGCGGTCGCGGGGCGGCCCGCGTCGTCCCGGCCGTTCCAGGTCGCCCTGTAAGAGCCGGGCTCGAGGGTCATCGAATTCGCGAGAATACGAACGAGCCTTCCCCCGGCGTCGTAAATGGCAAGCGAGGTCTTCGCCCTTTCGCCGACCGAGAATCGAAGCTCCGTGACGGCGCTGAAGGGATTCGGGCGGTTCGGATGCAGGGCCGTCGGGGTCGCGGATGCCACGTACTTCGCGGTCTCGAAGAGGATACAGGGATCTCCGCACGCGGGGCGGTACACGACGCGATAGCGATACGAGCTCCCGGGCACGCAGCTGAGGTCGATATACATGAAGTCGAGTTCTCCCGGACCGGCTTCGATCTCCCTTATCTCCATGAACGCCCTTCTGGAAGCCGGGGAGCGCTGGACGGAAAAGACGGATCCTTTCTCGTTCGCAGTGAGAGACCATTCGATCCGGATCGATCCTTCCTCGCGAAGAACGCCATATGCGTTGCATGCGGGCGAGGGGGCAATTCCGGGCACGCCCGGCTCATCTTCGAGCGGGCACTCGTTCAGCCCGATCGCGCCGCACCCGGCCATAAAGACACGGCAAGCATTCCGGTTCCGACTTCAGTCAACCGTAGCATCGGGCACCTCCCTGCCTTAAAGCCTGCTCGCGCGTAAACGAGCCGATGGGGTGACGCGATTTACCTGTGCCGGCTGACGAAACGGGTGGGGTGCGATGTCCGGTTCTTATTGGGAGTGACCCTGGCGGATTCTTTCACCTCTATAAATATATAACATCAATCCGGCCGAATCAAGGCGCCTGAATTGCGGGCGCCGGGGCGCAAAGTGTGCGGATTTTCAGCGCAAATCGCGTGGTCCATCACCGGCAATTAATTCGACACAAAGTATAATAAATATTGTAATATGAAGTCCTCCCAACGAAGATCGCAGCCTTCGTTGGGCACAACGGTTCGTGGGGGACAAGATAAGCCGGCACACAGGAAAACGGAGATCAAACTGACATGATCGAATTCGAATTCCCCGTCGGGTACCGGAAATTTCACAAAAAGCAGCTCT
>JALOPX010000016.1 GCA_025453655.1 Candidatus Krumholzibacteriia bacterium | reverse complement strand
ATCGATTATCTCGAGCCCTTTGACGACCTTCCCGACGATAGTGTACCGTCCGTCGAGATGAGGCTGGGCCGTCTGCGCTATGAAGAACTGGCTTCCCGGCGTGTCCTTGCCGGAATGGGCCATGCCGACGGTGCCCCTTTCGTAGGTCCGCGAGTTGAACTGGCTCCGCAGGAAATATCCGGCGTCCCCCCACCCGTCACCGCGCGGGCATCCGCCCTGGATCACGAATCCCGGGACCACGCGGTGGAAATTCAAGCCGTTGTAAAAACCCTCCTCGGCCCGCGCGATTATGCTCGCGACGATCAGCGGGGCGTCGTCACCGAACAGCTCGATCTCGATCTGCCCCTTCGAGGTCACGATAGTCATCCTCCTGTTTCCAATCGGGAGAGCCGGTCCGGCGAGGGGCGGATCGCCCCGGTCCCATTTGCCGGACGCCTTCGGATCCTCGGAGAGAACGAGACCGTGGCGCCCTGCGGCCTGAACGGCCGATCCGCGCACCCTGGGGTCCGGATCGGAGACGGCCTTCCTCAGGATCGAGGCCGCCGTTTCCTTCCGCTCCGGATCGAGCCCCCTGCCGGAGGCGAGCTGCCCGAGGGCTCCGGTTATCGCCAGCTTGACGTCTGAATCGAGGCGTGTGACGCAGCGGTCGAAGATCGAGCCCAGTTCGCCGATGAAGCTGGAGGCGACGGTCTTCCCGATCGATTCCACCGATATCGCGGCCACCACCCAGTCGTCACCCCTCGCCGCCTCGAGAAGCACGTCGACCGGCCGCGCGCCCCCGAAACCGGAGGGCTCCAGCAGCTGTTCCGGCTTCGGCCAGTTGCCGAGCCCGGCGGCCGCCCCTTCTCTCGAGAAGTGATCTGTTCTCGATTGAAGGGTCTCCGTCAGGAGAACGAGGTCCTCCTTCACGCCCAGGCGGCCGATATGCTCCGCCGCCGCCATCCTGTCGTAATGGTTCCCCTCCCTGAATGTCCTGAGCAGGTGCTGCCTCGATTTTTCCCCGCCGGTGGCGAAGGCCGCGGCTATCGCCGATCTTCTCACCATGACCGATTCGTCGTCGAGCATGGGAATGACCTCGTCGAAAAACTTGCCGTCCCCCGAGGCGGCGATCGCGTCGAGGGCGAGCGACTTCAGGTAATTGTCGTCGGAAGAGAGGAACTTCTCCAGTTTTTCCGCGCTTTTCTTCGTCCCGATCCGTTGAAGCGCTTCGGCCGCCTTTATCCTCATCATCCGCTCGGGATCATCGAGAAGTACGGCGATCATGTCGACGGCGGATTTCTCCCCGAGCCTTCCGAGCGCCTCCGCCGCGCGCATCCTGACTTCGGCGTCCTCGCTGACGAGAAGCGGGACGATCCGCCCGGCCGCCGCCTTGTAACCGAGCCTTCCGAGTGCGTACAGGGCCGAAGCCCTCGCCCGCGGGGCGGGGTCCATGATCGAGTTCACGCAACTCTCCGCGAGCGACGAATCTCCGAGCACCGCGACCGCCATCGCCGCCTCCGCCCTGAGGGTGGAATGAAAATCGGTCAGATAGGGGACGATGATCTCGCCGGCCGCCTTGAGCCGGGTGAGGCCGAGGGCGCGGATCGCCATCCTTTTATGTTCGACCGGCCCCTTTTTCAGCACTTCGGAAATCGATTCGAGCGTAAGTTGCTCGGTCGATTTCCTGTGGCCGGCAAGGCCGAGGGAAAAGACAGCCGACAGCACCACCTCGGGATCGCCGTCCCTGACCAGCTTTGACAGGTAATAGATCGTGCCGGTGTCGTCGTCTACCCTTCCGAGCACCTCTGCGCACCGGAGCCTGACGAGGGGATCGGGGTCCGCGACGAGTGCCCTGACGATTTCATCGAGCCGGCCGTTCTCCTCCATCATCGAGAGGGCCTTCAGCTTCCCGAGGCCCGCGGAATCATGAAGAAGCCTGTCGTAACGGGACTGGCATCGAGCGGGCCCCGAAGGCATGCACGAGGCGAGCGCCACGAGAACCAGGGCGCCGGCGATATCCTTTATCCGAACCTTCATTTCGACTCCTTTTCGGCGATTTTTCCGTCGATCTCTCGCGCGCGCCGGGGGGGATTTTTTCCTCCGGCCCCCTGTACGCGTATTTTAAAGAGTAGCTTTTTTCGGGATAAAAGTCTTTAAATATCCGTATAACGAATGTCGGTTCCGCCGAACCTTCCGGCGGCCGGTTGACGCAATCAAAGGAGCGATGGATGAGAAAACTCTATGCCGCGGCGGTCGTCTTCACGGCCGCCCTGTTCTCGGGCCCCCGCCTTTCCGCCTGCACGAACCTTCTCGTCACGAGGGGCGCCTCCGCCGACGGTTCGGTGATGGTCACCTACACGTGCGACGGCGAATTTCATCCGATCTTGAGGTTGATGCAGGCCGGAGATCACGGCCCCGAAGATTATTTCGAGATAAAGGACTGGGACGGGAACGTCAGGGGAAGGGTGAAACAGCCGCCCCGCACATATTCGGTGGTCGGCCTGATGAACGAGCGCCAGGTCGTCATAGGGGAGACGACGACCACCGGCAGGGAGGAGCTCGAAAACAAGGAGGGGCTCCTGCAATACTGGTGGCTGATGAGGCTGGCCCTGCAGAGGGCCGGGACGGCGAGGGAAGCCGTGGAGGCGATGGGCGCGCTGGCCGAGGAGTACGGATACGCCAGTACGGGCGAATCCTTTTACATCGGGGATCCCGAAGAGGCCTGGCTCATGGAGATGATCGGCAAGGGGCCCGGCGTGAAGGGCGCGAACTGGGTGGCTCTCAGGGTTCCGGACGGGTACATATGCGCGCACGCCAACATGTCCCGAATCCAGGGATTCCCGCTCGACGACCGGAAAAACTGCCTCTATTCGAAGGACGTCATAGATTTCGCCGTGCAGAAGGGTTATTACGATCCCGCCTCGGGAAAGCCCTTCAGCTTCCAGGAGGCTTACTGCCCGGCCAGCCCGCAGAAACTCCGGTACTGCGAGACCCGCGTCTGGAGCATCTTCAGGCGTGCGGCGCCTTCGCGGGCATTCTCCCCCGACTACCACAGGGGGGTCGAGGGGGCCGAACCATATCCGCTCTGGATCAAGCCCGATTCCAGGCTGACGCGCAGGGACGTCTTCGATCTCATGCGGGACCACTACGAGGGGACGGAGTACGATATGACACGGGGCGTCGATGCCGGCCCCTTCGGATCGCCGAACAGGTGGCGCCCGATGACGTGGACGCTGGACGGCGAGGAATACACGTGGGAAAGGCCCATCTCGACCCAGCAGACGGGATTCTCGTTCGTCTCTCAGTCGAGAAGGGAGATGCCCGACGCGATCGGCGGCGTTCTCTGGTACGGGGTCGACGATACTTATTTCACGGTGTACGTTCCGATATACGCCGGCTCCCGGAGCGTGCCGGAGACGTTCGCGCGCGGCGACATGTCGAAGTTCGGCTGGGATTCGGCGTGGTGGGTCTTCAACTTCGTCGCCAACTACGCGAACCTCAGGTATTCCCTGATGAAGGAGGACATACAGTCCGTCCAGAAGGAGCTCGAGGACAATTTCAGCGTGATGCAGCCGGTGATGGAGAAGACGGCGAAGGAACTGTTCAAAACGGATCCGGATCTCGCCAGGAGCTGGCTGGAGGATTATTCGCGCAGCTCCGCCGACAGGGTGGTAAGGCGTTACGTGGAGCTGGCCGAGGACCTCGTAAGAAAATACAACGACGGGTACATCCAGGTCGAGCCGGGCAGGGAGAGGGAGGAAGGATACGGCGAGATATGGTTGAGGGACGTCATAAGGCTCAGGCCGGACCAGTTCAAGCTCCGTCGCTGGGACGCCGACTCGCTCGAAACCGACCTGCCGTACTAAAGAGGCCGTAAAGAGGCCGCGCCGGGCGTTCGCGGAGCGGATCCCGGGCTTCGGCGTTCTTCGCCGTCGCCCGGCCCCGTCCCCGCGCCCACCCAGCGCGGCCCCACCCTGAAGCTACCGTGCTTCCTTGAACCGGCGGCGGATCCCTCGTTAATCCCAGCAGCAGCGGTTTAGTGATCCGGGATTCCCCGCAGATATCGTCACGGTAGAGGCAAAAGCCTGTTTTCTTGCCATCCCGCCGCCGGGGGATTCGTTCGAGTCATGGAACGAGGCTCCGCCGTGCATGGGATTCTGATTTGAACGGATTCGATAATGATCGTGCTTTAGATATGAGACATACTTCGTGTTCCTGATTGCCGTCGCTGCAAGGAACGTTCCACACAGGCGCGCCCGTGGCGGTTTGCCGGAAGGCGGCGCCCCATCGTTTCCGTTTGAGTGCCGATCTTCCCGGAGATGGAGCGTCGAAGGGACGAAAGGGGCCGCCGAGCCCCGGTTTCCGCGCCTCAGGCCTTGGATTGGGCGACGCATTTTGCTATTATCCTGCGATGAGGAATTTCAAACTGACGATAGAGTACGACGGGACCGATTTCCACGGATGGCAGGTGCAGCCGGGCTGCAGGACCGTCCAGGGCGAGCTGTACAGGGCGTTCGCGGAGTTCGACGCCGGCGAGGCGAGGATAACGGGAGCCGGCCGGACCGACGCCGGCGTTCACGCGGCGGGACAGGTGGCCAGCGTGAAGATCGATATCGGCCTCGGGCCCGGTGTTCTGCTCCGGGCGCTGAACGCCAAGCTGCCCCGCGATATCGCCGTGAGAAGCGTGGAGGAGGCCCCGCTGTCGTTCAGCGCGCGGTTCGACGCGCTCAGCAGGACCTACAGCTACATATTCATCCTGAAGAGGACCGCGCTCTGGAACCGGTATTATTATCCCGTGAAGGGCGGCCTCGATACCGAAGCCATGCGCCGATCCCTCAGGTTGCTCGAGGGGGAGCACGATTTTTCGTCGTTCGCGAACGCCGGCGACGACGCGGGGACGATCTGCCGGATGATCCGGACCGGCGTCGAGAGATCGGACCCCCTCGTCACCATCTCCGTCACGGCGGACCATTTTCTCTATAAGATGGTGAGGAACATCGCCGGGACCGTGCTGCGGGCCGGACAGGGCGGGAGTGTGGATCTGAGGCGTGTTCTCGAGGCGAAAAACAGGGCGGCGGCCGGGCCGACCCTGCCTCCGAACGCGCTTTATTTCATGAAAGCCGACTACTGAGCGCCGTCGAATTCCGAGCCCCTGTTTTTTTGGCGAATTAGGTTGGCAGGCGGTTCGGATATATGTATAATATCTGCCTCATTTAAGGATCGTCGGGCCACCCTTGTTGCGCGATAACAGACGAAAGGGTTTAACTGCCGGGAGGAAATAATGAAGTTCTTTATCGACACGGCGAATATAGCGGAGATCAGGGAAGCGGCCAAGCTTGGGCTTCTCGACGGCGTGACCACGAATCCGACCCTTCTTTCCAGGGAAAAAGGATTGTTTCGCGAGACGCTCAGGGAGATCTGCTCGATAGTCGACGGGCCGGTCAGCGCGGAGGTCATATCGCTCGAAGCCGAGGGCATGGTGAAGGAAGGCAGGGATCTCTGCAAGATCGCCGACAACATAATCATAAAGGTTCCGTGCATCACGGAGGGTATCAAGGCGATCGGCATGTTCAGGGCCGAGGGGATTCAGACGAACGCCACCCTCTGTTTTTCCGCCAACCAGGGGCTGCTCGTGGCCAAGGCGGGCGCGACGTACGTAAGCCCCTTCGTGGGCAGGCTCGACGACGTCGGGCAGCCGGGGATGGACCTGATAGCCGACCTCGTGACGATATACGGCAACTACGCCTTCGCGACGGAGATCATCGTGGCGAGCATAAGAAGCGTGCAGCACGTCTATGAATCAGCGCTTCTCGGCGCCGACGTCGCGACGATACCGTTCAAGGTGATCGCCCAGCTCGTGAAGCATCCGCTCACCGACGCGGGCATCAAGAGTTTCCTTTCCGACTGGGAGAAGGTGGAGAAGTAGAAGGCGATTTGAAGAGGGTGATCGCGGATTGAAGCCTTTCGAATCGAGATGGTCCGGGATGCTGCCGGCGGTGATCGGCGTTCTGTTCGGCCTGTCGCTCGCGATGCTGATCATCTCGATCACGCTGGTGCTGCGGGTATCGAGAAACGATTCATTCCTTCCGGAATCAAGGGGGAATATCATCACCGGCGGGACGGGGATCTTCAGCGGCGAGGCGATCGTCGCCGCCAGGAGCAGGGTGGCGCCGGCGGTCGTTTCGGTGACCGCCTACAGGACCCAGGTCGTCATGGCCAACCAGGGCTGGGACGAATGGTTTCAGCAGTTCTGGGGGGGCAGGTCCGGCGTCTCGCGGCAGCGTTATCCCAGCTACGGCTCGGGGGTCATAATAAACCCCGAGGGGTATATTCTCACGAACGAACATGTCATACGGAACGCCGAAGAGATATTCGTCACGATGAAGGACAGCACGGAGGTCGCCGCGGCCCTTGTCGGCGCCACCGCGGAATTCGATCTCGCCCTGCTGAAGGTGGAGGGAAACAGACTTCCCTTCGCTCCGCTCGGGGATTCGGACAACCTCGAGATCGGCGAGCCCGTGATAGCGATCGGAAGCCCCTTCACCTACCTTTTCAACGACAACCAGCCGACGGTCACCGCGGGCGTCATCAGCGCCCTGCACAGGGATGTCAAGCAGGGGGCGAGATCGGTCCAGATATTCAAGAACATGATCCAGACGGACGCCGTGATCAACCCCGGCAACAGCGGAGGGCCGCTGGTTTCGGCGGAAGGGATGGTCATCGGGATAAACACCTTCATTTTCTCCATGAGCGGGGGGAGCACCAACATCGGGATGGGGTTCGCCATACCCGCCAACACGGCCAGGATGGTGGTGGACGAGCTGAGAAGATTCGGCAAGTTCAGGAGCGTCTGGACGGGCCTCGTCGTCAGGGAGATGACCCCCGAAGTGGTCAAGCAGCTCGGGATACCGTTCAACACCGGCCTTGTCGTCACCCAGCTCGAGCAGGGAGGGCCCGGCGAGGACGCGGGCATCGAGGTCGGCGACGTGATCATCGAAATCAACGGCAAGACAATTCTCGACGCCACGCAGGCGGAAAGGGCGATATTCGGGCTTCAGGTGGGCGATTCGCTTGACATCGTCCTGTGGCGGAGCGGCAGGACTCTCGCCGTGAAGCTTAAACTGGTCGAGGCGCAGGAGAGGGCATGACCCGCGCGCCCGTCATGGAAGGAGACACTCTTTGATACCTCGTTATTCATTGCCTGAAATCGCGGGGATCTGGTCTGAGAAATACAAATACGATCTCTGGCTCGAGATCGAGATTCTCTATTGCGAGGGGATGGCCGAAGCGGGCCTGATACCGAAAAAGGCCGCGAGGGAGATACGCAGGAAGGCCGGGTACGATATCGGAAGGGTCCTCGAAATCGAAAAGAAAACAAGGCATGACGTCATCGCCTTCCTCACCGACGTCGCCGGGCGCGTCGGCGGGCCGGGCCGGTTCCTCCACATGGGGATGACCAGTTCCGATCTTCTCGACACCGCGCTCGCCTGCCAGATGAGGGACGCGGGCAACGTGAACCTCGCCAAGCTGAAAAAACTGAGGTCCGTCCTGAGGAAACAGGCGCAGAGGTACAGGCATACGCCCATGATCGGAAGAAGCCACGGTATTCACGCGGAGCCGACTACCTTCGGACTGAAGCTACTCGTCTGGTACGCGGAGACCGAAAGGAACATTTCGAGGCTCGAAAGGGTGATCGGGGGGATTTCGGTGGGGCAGATCACCGGAGCGGTGGGAACGATGTCCCATGTGGAACCGGGCGTCGAGCGCTACGTGATGCGCAGGCTCGGGCTCAAGGCTGCGCCGGTGACGACCCAGATCATTCAGCGCGACAGGCACGCCGATTACCTCGCGGCGATCGCGGTCATCGGCGCTTCGATAGAGAAGATGGCGACCGAGATCAGGGGGCTTCAGAGGACCGAGGTGGGGGAGGTCGAGGAGCCGTTCACGAAGGGACAGAAGGGATCGAGCGCGATGCCGCACAAGCGCAATCCTATCCTCGCCGAAAGGGTGGCGGGGATGGCGAGGCTGCTCAGGGGCAATTCGCTGGCCGCGATGGAGAACGTCGCGCTGTGGCACGAGAGGGATATCAGCCATTCGTCGGTGGAGAGGGTCATAATACCCGACTCGACGATGATTCTCGCCTACATGCTGGAAAAATTCACGTGGATCCTCGAGAACCTCCGGGTGAAGAAGGAGGCCATGAAGAGGAATCTCGGTTTGACGGGCGGCCTCGTATTCTCGGAGCACCTGCTTCTGCTTCTCGTAAGGAAGGGGCTTTCACGCGAGGACGCCTACGCCATAGTCCAGCAGGCCGCGATGGCAAGCATGGAATCCAAAAAGAGCTTCAGGGAGATCCTCGCCTCCGACCGAAGGTTCGCGGACCTTTGCACCGAGGCGGAGCTCGGCGAGGCCTTCGATCTCGACGTGCACCTTGCCAGGGTCGATTACATCTTCAACCGGGTCCTGTCGAAAAAAGCCAGGACCGGGAAAGGAAAACCCGGTTGCTGAAAGGAACTGTGATCATTTCGGGCAGGACCGATGAGCAGGTCCTGCAATCTCTGAAGGACAACGGGCTCAATCTCACTCTCGGCGAAGCGAGAAGGGTCTGCGAACTTCTCGGAAGGGACCCGACGATCGTCGAGCTCACCATATTCAACACGATGTGGAGCGAGCACTGCAGCTACAAGAGCAGCAGGAAGATCCTGGGGGAGATGCTCCCGACGAAGGCTCCCAACGTCGTGATAGGGCCGGGCGAAGACGCGGGCGTGATAAGGTTCGCGGAGGCCGAGGACGGGGACTGGCATTGCCTCGTAATCGCCCACGAGAGCCACAACCATCCCTCGCAGGTGCTGCCCGTCGAGGGGGCGGCCACGGGGATCGGCGGCATCGTCAGGGACGTGTACTGCATGGGCGCCGACGTCGTCGGGGTTCTCGATCCACTCAGGTTCGGCGATCCGGAAGGGGCAAACGCCCGGCAGACCATCGCCATCGCGAGGGGGGTCGTCGAAGGCATCGCGCAGTACGGAAACGCGCTCGGGGTGCCGAACCTAGGAGGCGACATCGTCTTCGACGGCGGATTCGACGAGAACTGCCTGGTAAACGTCGTCGCCCTCGGCATCGTCAGGGAGTCTAGGATCATCAGAAGCAGGGTGCCGAAGGAAGCCGCGGAGACACCCTACAAGATAGTGCTCGTCGGCAAACCGACCGACGATTCGGGATTCGGCGGAGCGGCCTTCGCCTCCGAGGACCTCGCCGGCGAGGAGGAGACCAACAGGGGCGCCGTCCAGGTGCCCGACCCGTTCCTCAAGAGGGTGCTCGCCGTGGCCAACAGGAGGGTGCTCGATCTCGCCGCCGAGCGGGGGATTGCGATCGGGTTCAAGGATCTCGGCGCCGGGGGCATCTCTTGCGTCACTTCGGAGCTGGCCGACGCGGGGGGATTCGGCGTGAGGCTGGATCTCGACATGGTCAACACGGCGGCGGGGCATTTCCCGCCGGCCGTCGTCGCCTGTTCCGAGACGCAGGAGCGCTACGCGCTCGCTGTTCCCGCCGACTTCGTGGACGACGTTCAGAAAATATACAACGAGGATTTCGACCTTCCGCACATATACCACGGCGCGGGGGCCTTCCCCATAGCGGACGTCACCGTGGAAAAGACGTACTCGATAGTGTCGAACGGCGAGGTCGTGTGCGAGGCGCCGGTGAGCGTCATCACCACTGGAATAGCGTATGACAGAGCACGGAAAAGCAGGAGGGTCCTTTTCGAGGAACCGGTCCCGGGGGAAGGCCGCCGGCTTTACGACGATTTTCTCAGGGTGTTCTCGTCGCCCAATATCGCCTCCAAAAATCACGTCTTCAGGCATTACGATTCCGAGGTGCAGGGACGCGCTGTGCTGAGGCCGGGCGAAGCGGACGCCGGGGTTTTCGCCCCGCTCCCGGGCCGCAGGACGGGAATCGCCGTCACCGTGGACGGGAATCCGCGCTACGGGATGATAGATCCCTACCAGGGCGGGGCTCTCGCGATCTGCGAGGCCGCCAGAAACGTGGCGGCGGTCGGCGCGGTGCCCTCGACGGTCACCGACTGCCTCAACTACGGCAATCCCGAGAAGGAAGAGGTGTTCTGGGAATTCCACGAGGGGGTCAGGGGAATCGGGGAGGCCTGCAGGGGCATAGGCCTTTTATCCCACGAAGGGCATCCGCTGCCGGTCGTTTCGGGGAACGTAAGTTTCTACAACCAGGGCGAGAGCGGCAGGGCGGTCCCGCCCTCCCCCATCGTCGCCTGCGTGGGGATCGTCGAGGATTACTCGAAATGCCGTTCGCTCCGCTTCAAGAAGGCGGGCAACGAGGTCTATTGCATAGGCCAGCCGCTCGACGAGCTCGGGGGCAGCGAGTACTACAGGGTGATCTACGGCGCCATCGGTGCCAATGTTCCGGAGGCCGACTTCGTGCGCGAGCGAAACCAGATCAGGACCGTGCTGGAGATGCACGGGCTCGGCTGGATCAACGCCTGCCACGACGTCTCACAGGGGGGGCTCCTCACCGCGGTCGCCGAGATGATCATCGGAGACGGGAAACAGGAGGGGCCCGGCCTCGTGATCGATCTCGACGAATTCGCGCCGTGCGGCCTCGGGCCCGAAAAGGTGCTTTTCTCGGAAACCGGGGCTTTCATCGTCGAGGTGCCGGCGGGAATCGAGAGGGATGTGCTGGCCCTTTGCGCCAGAAACAGGGTGAAGCTTTTCCGCGTCGGCGCGTTGTCCGCGGCGCCGGGGCTCGAGGTGATTTCCGGCGGGCGCAGGCTCGCCGCGTGGGAATACGCGACGCTGCGCGAAGCCTTCATGAACGGCTGCCGCGACATTTTCGGAACAGGGAAAGGAGATTGAGTGGCGAGATCCTTCAGGGGCAGGGTGGCTATAATCCAGTTCCCGGGCGTGAACTGCGAATACGAAACGGCCGACGCGGTCAGGGCGGTGGGCCTGGAAGCCGACCTGTTCCGCTGGAACGAGGATCCGGCCCTTCTCGGGGAGAGCCTGGCCGTCATTCTGCCCGGCGGTTTTTCCTACCAGGACAGGATAAGGGCCGGCGTGGTCGCGGCCAAGGACCATATAATGGACAAGCTGAGCCGGCTCGCGGCGGATGGCCGCCCCGTTCTCGGAATCTGCAACGGCGCGCAGGTTCTCGTCGAATCGGGATTCATTCCCGGCATCCACTGGGAGAGGGTCGACCTGGCTCTCGCGCCCAACGTCATGGCGGACAGGGAAGGGTACTATTGCGACTGGATCTACCTGCGCAGGGAGGATTCGCCCTGCGTCTGGACCGGCTCTTACGACAGGGAAGAGGTGATTCCGGTCCCCATAGCGCACGCCGAGGGCAGGTTCGTCACCGGCGATCCCGGCATTCTCGATGATATGAGGAAAAACGGGCAGATCGCCCTTCGCTACTGCACGAGCAGGGGGGGCGGCGACGAAAGTTTCCCGGTCAATCCCAACGGATCGGTCGACAACATCGCGGGGGTTTGCAATCCCGGCGGGAACGTGCTCGCCATGATGCCTCATCCCGAGAGGGCGAGCTGGCTGAGGCAGGTCCCCGAGGATCTTCCCGGCGACTGGGGACGCAGAAGAAAGATGGCCTCGGGGAAGTTCGAGAGGATGGAGGATGAGGGGCCCGGCAGGGCTTTCTTCTCGTCCCTTCTCGCGGTCGCGGGCGCGCCCGGCGCAAAATCCGGGGGGCGTGGGAAGGAGGGAGGCCGGTGAAGATCAGGGTGGAACTCCGCGTCAGGCTGAAGGTCGCCGATCTCGTGGCGCAGACGGCCTGGATGACGCTGACCGAGAAGCTCGATTTTTCCGGAAAGCTTCGGGGGCTTGCACGGTATTCCTACTGGGCGATGGACGCCGCGGGAGAGTCCGCGGAGCGGATCATCGACGAGATCGACAGGGCGGTGAGGCTCGACGGCGCCTTCACGAACCAGAACAAGCATTGCTATTCCCTCAGGGCCCCGGACGGGACCGCGGGAAACGGCCTCGCGCGCGGCGACCTGCATCCCGAAAGGGACTTCCCGGTTATGGATCGGGGAGGGGATCCGCGGACGCCGGTCTTCGCCTGCGATCTTCTGATAAGGGAGAAGGACGGGGCCAGGGAGGAAGGTTTCGTTTCGCGGCTGAACGGCAGGCTGGACGGGGTCGAGGTATCCGCGATGAAGGCCGGGGAGGTCTGGAGAATCCTCTGCGGCGCGCCCGACGGGGAAAGCTCGAAACGCCTCGCCGAGGAGATGGCCGTTACCAGGTCGAGGCGGGAGGGCCTTTTGCTGAACCCGCATTACCAGCGATACGAGTTTATCGGCGTGACCGCGGTGGAAATAAAAAAGGAGTCGAAGGATTGAAAGAAGAATGCGCTGTTTTCGGAATATTCGGCAGCGATGAAGCGGCCAACATGACATACCTCGGCCTCTATTCCCTTCAGCATCGCGGGCAGGAAAGCAGCGGCATCATAACCTCCGACGGCCGGATGATGTGCGAGCACAAGGCGATGGGCCTCGTCTCGAAGGTCTTTTCCGAAAAGATACTCGGAGAGCTCAAGGGGCACATGGCGATCGGCCACAACCGGTACTCCACGACGGGCATCTCCCACGTGGTCAACACGCAGCCCTTCCTCGTCGATTGCAAGATGGGCAAGATAGCCGTCGCTCACAACGGGAATCTCGTCAACGCGGTCGAGCTCAGGGAAGCCATGGAGGAGGAGGGCTCGATATTCAGGAGCACGATGGACAGCGAGGTGATCCTGCACCTCATAGCCAAAAGCAGGAGGAAGGGCACCGAGAACATGGTGATCGACGCCCTTGAAAAGGTCAGGGGTGCCTTCTCGCTGATCTTCCTCACGAAGGACGGGATAATCGCGGCGAGGGATCCCCACGGGTTCAGGCCGCTCTGCATCGGGAGATACGGCGCCGCGACGATAGTGGCCTCCGAAAGCTGCGCCTTCGACATACTGGGCGCGGAATATGTCAGGGAGGTCGAACCGGGCGAGCTGGTGACGGTATCCTCCGACGGGATCCGGTCTGTGCGGTTCGCCGAGCCGGCCGGGAGGCAGTCGCGGTGCATATTCGAGTTCATCTATTTTTCGAGGCCGGACAGCCGGGTTTTCGGGGAGAACGTGGACAAGGTCAGGCGCAAGCTGGGCGGGAAGCTCGCCGAGGAATCGCCGGCCGACGCCGACATAGTGATCGCCGTTCCGGACTCGAGCAACACGATAGCCCTCGGCTACGCCGTGGAATCGAAGCTTCCCTATGAACTGGGGCTGATCAGGAACCATTATGTCGGAAGGACCTTCATCCAGCCGAAGCAGAGCGACAGGGACTGGGACGTGCGGATCAAATTCAACACGGTGAAAGGGGTCCTGAAGGGGAGGAGGGTGGCGGTCGTCGACGACTCCATAGTGCGGGGATCGACGATGAAGAAACTGGTTTCCCTGATCAGGCAGGCCGGGGCCGCCGAAGTGCACCTTCGAATCGGCTCCCCCCCCATCACTCATTCCTGTTATTACGGCATCGACACACCCACGAGATCGGAGCTGATCGCCTCGACGCACTCGATAGAGGAGACCCGCGCATTCCTGGGCGTCGAGAGCCTGCGATATCTTTCTGAGGAAGGGCTCCTTGCCTGCGTCGAAGAGCCGGCCCATTACTGCACGGCCTGTTTCACCGGCCGCTATCCGGTCGGCCGGGCCGGGGAATACAGCAAGAACGTGTTCGACGAGAAAAGGGGATGCGGGGACGATTTCCTCTCCGGGAGGAAATCCGCGAGATGATGGAACTGCCTTCACGCCGTCAAATCGATGAGGCTCTGGAGCTGGTCGTCGACGGCGGCGGCGATTTCGCGGAGCTCTTTTTCGAATCGAGGCAGGTTCATTCGATCAGCTGCGAAGACGGAAGGATCGAGAACATCTCGAGCGGGATGGACACCGGATTCGGCCTCAGGGTGATCTCGAACGACAGGACGGCCTACGGTTTTTCCAACGTGATCAGCGCCGCGGAGCTTTTCAGGATCGGCAGGACGGTCCTGCAGGATATCGAAAAGAACGGGGGCCGGATGACCCAGCCCGGGACGATGCAGCCGGGCTTTACGCCGGACGTCGCCGTCCCCGCGGAGGACGTGCCCCTCGACGAGAAGGTCGCGAGGGTAATGGAGGCCGACAGGGCCGCGAGGGCCGTGAGCCCGGAGATCGCCCAGGTGAGGGTCGGTTTCGGCGACATGTCCCAGTCCGTAAGGATCTTCAACAGCGAGGGAGTCGCGGCGGGCGACGACCGGCGGCAGGTGATCTTCAGCGTGAGGGCGGTCGCCGCGTCGTCGGGGGACATACAGGCCGCGCACAGGGCGATCGGCGGCAGGAAGGGATTCGAATTCATCGACGTCGACAGCGTGAGGGCCCTCGCGGTCGAGGCGAGCGAAAGCGCGGTGAAGATACTGCATTCTGAAGGCTCCCCGGCCGGGACGATGACGGTCGTGCTGGCGAGCCGGGCCGGAGGAACGATGGTCCACGAGGCGATCGGTCACGGCCTCGAGGGAGACGCCGCCGAAAAAGGCCTTTCGATATACAGCGGGAAGATCGGCCGGATGGTCGCGTCACCGCTGATCACGGTGGTCGACGACGCGACGCTGGAAGGTATGAGGGGCTCCTACGTCTTTGATGACGAGGGGGCCAGGGCGGGAAGGACCGTTTCCGTCGAGAACGGCGTGCTGAAGAGATATCTTCTCGACCGGCGCGCCGCCGGTAAGGCGGGGCTCGAATCGACGGGAAACGGGAGGCGCCAGAACTTCAGGTTCAGACCGATAGTGAGGATGAGCAACACGATGATCGCCCCCGGGAGTCACGATCCGTCGGAGATCATCTCGAGCGTCGACAGGGGGCTTTATGTAGTCAGGATGGGGGGCGGGCAGGTCGACACGTCGAGCGGCGATTTCGTGTTCAAGGTGAACGAGGCGTATCTGTTGGAGAACGGAAAAGTAACGAGGCCCGTAAGGGGCGCCACGCTGACAGGCAACGGCCCCGCGGTGCTGAAGGATATAGACATGGTGGGCAACGATCTCGGTTTCGACATAGGCACGTGCGGGAAGGACGGGCAGCATGTTCCCGTTTCCGACGCGCAGCCGACGGTGAGGATACCCGGCATAACGGTCGGCGGGGAAGTCTGACGGCGCCATTATGAATAATTCCCGGACGCCGGCCGGCGTATACGATGACGGCATTCTTCCAGGGGTCGAGAAACCCTCGAGGTACATCGACCGCGAGCTCAATCTGTCCGGACCCGGATTCACCGCCGGAGAATTCAACGTTCTCCTCGTTTTCCCCGACCTTTACGAGATAGGGATGACCCACCAGGGCCTGCGGCTGCTCTACCACGTTCTTTCATCCAGGGGGATCGGCGTGGAATATGCCTTCGCCCCGTGGCCGGACATGGAGCGGAGGCTCCGTTCGGCGGGCGAGCCCCTGCGATCGTGGCAGACCGGCACGCCTCTCCGCCGTTTCGACCTTGTAGGCTTCACGCTGCCGTACGAGCTTCATTACACGAACGTCCTCGCGATCCTCGATCTTGCCGGCCTCGCGGCGGAGGCGTCGGCAAGGGGGGAGGACGCCCCCGTCGTAGTGGCGGGCGGGCCCTGCACGTCGAACCCGCTGCCGATAATGAACGCCTTCGACGCCGTCTTCCTCGGCGACGGCGAGGAATCGCTCGCGGAAGCGGTCGAGCTTCTTTCCGGCATGAAACGCTCGGGCGCCGGAAGGACGCGGATGAGGGAGGCGCTGGCCGGGATCGAAGGGGTCTACGTGGACGGGATCACCGAGTCGGCGAAGGCGCGCACCTATCTTTTCCGCGAAGGCGATCTCCCGGGAAAACCGATCGTGCCGTCCGCGTCGATAGTGCACGAGAGGCTCTCGGTGGAACTTCTTCGCGGGTGCACGAGGGGGTGCAGGTTCTGCCAGGCCGGGATGGCCTACAGGCCGAGGAGGGAACGTAGCGTCGACGAAATCGTCCGCGCCGTCTGCGACGGGCTCGACGCCTCCGGCTGGGAGGACGTGTCGCTCCTCTCCCTCTCGACCTCTGATTATTCGAGGTTCGGGGAGCTCTTGGCCAGGCTCGAACCGGAACTGATCCGGCGAAGGGTGTCGCTTTCGCTTCCGAGCCTCAGGCCCGAGACGATCTGCGAACAGGTCGTGGCCGCCTCGGCCCTGGTGCGCAAATCCGGATTCACGATCGCTCCGGAGGCGGGCACGATGAGGCTTCGGCGGGTCATCAACAAGGGCATGAGCGACGAGGAGATCCTTCAGGGGTGCTCGAACATTCTCGAAGCGGGCTGGCAGACGCTGAAGCTCTATTTCATGATAGGCCTGCCGACGGAAACAGCCGATGATCTCCAGGGTATCGTCGATCTCGTGAAAAGGATCGTCGCCCTTCCGCGCGCGGGAAGGCGCCTTACCCTCAATGTGTCCATTTCCCCCTTCGTCCCGAGGGCGCACACGCCGTTTCAGTGGCAGCGGCAGTGCTCGATGGAGGAGATCGCGGAGAAGGAGAGGTTTCTTCGCGAAAGGCTCCGGCACCGCAGCGTGCAATTGAGCCTCAGGGATCCGCAGCTCTGCGCGCTGGAGGGCGCCTTCGCGAGGGGCACGAAGAGGCTCTGGCCGGCGCTCGTCGCGGCCTTCGAGAGGGGTTGCCGGTTCGAAGGGTGGCGCGACAATCTCGATTTCGGGATGTGGGAATCGATTCTGGCGGAGCACGGCATGACGCTGGACGGCCTTCTCTCTGGGATTCCCGTCGATGAGGAGCCGCCCTGGGAACGATTCGGCTCGCGGGTCAGCAGGGAATTCCTCCTTTCCGAGATGGAAAAAGCCCGGGCGGGGGAACCCACCGAAGACTGCAGGGTCTCGGGGTGCAACGGCTGCGGCGCGTGCCGCGGGGCGGAGGACAGAAGGGCTGGCTCCGCTGCCGCGTCCTGCGTCGCCGGGGGGGCGCCCGGCACGCTCGAAGCGGCGCCGCGGCGGGACGGTTCGAAGCCGGTTGCCCGGGAGGTCGCGGATGGCTCCCAGGCCGGGCCCGATCCCCGCGCGGCATACAAGTACCGCTTCTCCTATGAAAAGAAGGGCAGGGCGAGATTCCTGTCCCACAGGGAGCTGATCAACATCCTGCACCGGGCGCTCAGGCGTTCGGGACTGCCCCTTGTTTTCACGGAGGGATTCCACCCCATCCCGAAGATTTCGATGGGGCCGTCTCTCGCCGTTGGTATCGAAGGCGAGGGCGAATTCTTCGACGTTGACCTGGAGCGGCCGGCCGGGGTTTCGCCCCGGACCTTCGACGGCCTCCTGCCCGCGGGGATCGTGATAACCGCGGCCGCGGGGCCGTTCGGGAGAAAAGAGGGCAAACTCGTCGACGACGCCGTATACATGTATAGAATAGATCTACTGCCGGTCGAACTGGCCCTCGGCGGGGCCGGCGGCGGCGCCCTGCCGGGCGGCGAATCTCGCGAGGGGAGGGCTGTTCCGGACGACGCCCCGGGTGAAGATGGAGCCAAAAAAGATGACAAACCATGCGAACTGAGTGTAAAATGGAACCGGCTCGGAAGGGAACTCGAATCGATGGGAGGGCCCGTAAGCTCCCCGGTGGAGTTTCTCGAAGATCCCGCCGGATGGCTCGGCGGGAGAATCGATAATATCATCCGGTCGGGGATACCCGTTCCGGACAGAAAGGGAAACGCGCGAAGCTGCGAAGGCTGCGAGGTCGTTCCAGGCGGGAGCAGGCACTCAGTCGCGCTTTCCCTGCCCGCTTTCGGAAGGCCCGGGCCGAGGGACCTGCTCCTGGCCGTGATGCCGGGACCGTTCGCGGAGCTCGCGAGGATAAGGAGAACGGAGATACGCTACAGGTCCGGCGACGAATATATCCAGCCCATGGATATTGTGAAACAGGGTTTATAATAAGAGGAAGAAATGAAAAAAGAGATTGTCATCAATTACACGCAGAGGGAGATCAGGATCGCCATCCTCGAGGATAACGAACTGGTCGAGTTCCTCATCGAACGGGAGGAGAGCCGGAGGACGGTCGGGGGGATTTACATCGGCAGGATAAACGCGGTGATCCCCGGGATACAGGCCGCGTTCGTCGATATCGGCCAGGAGAAGGCGGCGTTCCTGCACGTCAGCGACGTCGCGACGGGGGCGCTCGATCCGGAACTGGTCGACGACGAGGATTTCGAGATCAACACCGGAAGGAAGAGGAAGGATTTCCCCCCCATCGAAAGCCTCCTGAAAAAGGGCCAGGAAATAGTCGTTCAGATAAGGAAGGAAGCGATCGGAACGAAGGGCCCCAGGGTTTCCTCACAGATATCGCTGCCCGGCCGTTACGCCGTCCTGATGCCCAATCTGGACCATATCGGGATCAGCAAGAAGATAGAGAACCGAAGGGAACGCAACAGGCTGAGGAACATCATACGCAAGTACCGTCCCAAGGGATCGGCCGTCATAGTGCGCACGGCGGGGAACGGGGTGGAGGAACAGCAGCTTCGCGACGATATGAAGGCCCTCGAAACGAAGTGGGAGGAGATCGCGAAGAAGATCGAGCAGGCCTCCCCGCCGGCCCTGGTTCACGAGGACGTCGACATCACGGTATTCGCCCTCAGGGATCTTTTCACGGAGGATGTCAGCCAGATCATCGTCGACAACAAGCAGGAATGCGACAGGCTCGCGGCTTATCTCAAATCCTTCGCGCCGCACCTCGCGTCGAGGGTGAACTTTTATTCGGAGAAAACCCCCATCTTCGACTACTACGAGATAGAGGACGAAATCGAGAAGACCCTGGAAAGCAAGATCTGGGTCCGCAAGGGGGGGTATATCGTCATCGAGCATACCGAGGCCCTCGTCTCGATCGACGTCAACACCGGCAGGTTCACCGGCAAGAAGAACCAGGAGGACACGATCCTCGAGACGAACCTGATAGCTGCGAGGGAGATCGCGAGACAGCTCAGGCTCAGGGACATCGGCGGGATAATCGTCATCGATTTCATCGACATGGAGCGCGAGGAGAACCGCAAGAAGGTGTACAACGAATTCCGGAACGCCCTGCGCAAGGACCGCTCCAGGGCCAGGGTGTCGCAGATAAGCGATCTCGGGCTCATCGAGGTCAGCCGCAAAAGGGTGCGCCCCAGCCTTCTCCACTACTACAGCCACGAGTGCCCGTACTGCGCGGGGAGCGGCAAGATCCTCAGCATCGAATCGATGGCGATGAAGATCGAGCACTGGATGAGAAGGATCGGGGCGCTCAAGAAGGTCCAGGGGATGCAGTTCAGGGTGAATCCGGTTCTCGGGATATACATGCGGGAGGAGAAGAGCGAATTCCTCCGCGAGCTGGCCGGGCGCTACAGGATGGTCGTAGAGATCATCGACGACCCGAGGCTGCACCGGGAGGATTTCGAGATACTCTCGCTCGACGGCAAGAGAAACCTCAAGGGCGAATTCGTATAGGCCGGGACTGACCGCGCCCTTCGTGCGCCGTTCGGATCGGATCCGGCGAACCGGCCGTAGCAGCCGCGCGGGCAAGAGCGCGTCGGCGGGCGTTTGTCCCCCTCGTTTCACACTGGAGGTCCTCATGAAAATAATCGCGACAATCTTTCTCGCCGTCCTGATTCCCGCCGCCGCCTGCGGCGCCGACATCCCGTCAAGGCCGGTCGCGACATATTCGATCGTGGCGCGCGACTCCATCACGGGCCAGATGGGCGTCGCCGTCCAGTCCCACTGGTTTTCCGTGGGGGCCATCGTCCCATGGGCCGAGGCGGGAGTGGGCGCGGTCGCCACGCAGTCCTTCGTCCAGCCTTCGTACGGGCCGCTCGGCCTGGAACTGATGAAGATGGGGAGAACGGCGGGTGAGGCGCTGAAGGCCCTGGTGTCCACCGATCCGGGCGAATCGGTCAGGCAGGTGGCGATGGTGGACGCGGGCGGCAACGTCGCGGCGCATACCGGCTCGAAAGCGGTTTTCGCCGCGGGACACCGGATCGGAGCCCAGTACTCGACGCAGGCGAACCTGATGGACAGGCCGACGGTGTGGGATGCCATGGCCCGCGCATACGAAGAATCGGGGGGCGACCTCGCCGACAGGCTCATCGCCGCCCTCGAAGCGGCCGAAAGGGAAGGCGGCGACATAAGGGGCAGGCAGTCGGCGGCGATACTCGTAGTGTCGGGCAAAAACACCGGAAGACAGTGGGCGGACAGGATCTTCGACCTGAGGGTGGAGGACGATCCCGATCCGGTGCCTGAGCTGAAGCGCCTGGTGAGGCTGCAGAGGGCATATCTGAAACTCAACGAGGGAGACGAATGGATGGCGTCGGGCGACACGGAGAAGGCGCTCGAATGCTATGATATCGCGACCTCCCTGGTCCCGGACGAGGCGACCAACGGCGAAGCGGCATTCTGGGTCGGCATAACGCTGGCGGGGGTCGGGAGAACGGACGAAGCGGTTCCCTGGCTTGCCAGGGCTTACAGGATAGACGAGAGGTGGGCGCAGCTCGTGCCCAGGCTGCCTGCGTCCGGGCTTCTCGAAGACGACCGGGAGCTGATCGAAAGGCTCGTCGAGGGGATGAAACGGTGATCGTGTCGGGATGCCCGCGCCCCTGAAGCGCGGCATGAAAAACGCTGGAGGTCGGCCATGCTTGCGAGTTTCTCCATAGTTCCGCTCGACAAGGGCGTCAAGCTCGGCGCGCACGTCGCTGGAATAATCTCCCTGATAGATGAATCGGGGCTCGATTACAGGATGGGCCCCATGGAGACCACGGTCGAGGGGGGGTACGACGAAGTGATGGATCTCGTGAAAAGATGCCACATGGCGATGCGCGGGATTTCGTCGCGCGTCATCACATCGATAAAGATCGACGACCGCGAAGGGGCTTCGGGGCGCATCTGCGGGAAGATAGCCGACGTCGAGAAGGCGCTCGGCAGGGAAGTCAAAAAATAGGAGATATGCCATGAAAAGGTCCGCCGCCATAATATTCCTGATCCTCGCCGTCACGTCGTCGGGATCCGGCGCGGTCTCGCTCGTGAAGAAGTGGGAAACGGACAGGGTTTTCAAGACACCGGAGTCCGTCGTATACGACGCCGAACGGCACATTCTTTACGTGTCGAACATCTGCGGAGGCCCGGATGAAAAGGACGGGAACGGATTCATATCGCAGCTTTCGATGAAAGGCGAGATTGTCAGTTTGAAATGGATCGGGGGGCTCAACGCTCCGAAGGGGATGGGGATTTCCGGGACGAGGCTGTATGTCGCCGACGTCGACGAACTCGTCGAGATAGACGTGGAGAAGGGGAAGGTTCTCGCGAGGCATCCGGCTCCCGGGGCGAAGTTTCTCAACGACGTCGCCGTCGGCTCCGGCGGGGCCGTCTACATATCGGATTCGGCGGAATCACAGAACGCGATCTACCGGTTCGACGGGGAGAAGGTGGAACTCTGGGCGAGGGCGCCCTCGATAAACAGGCCGAACGGGCTTCTCGTCGACGGCGGGAACCTGGTCATAGGAGTCTCGGGACATTCGATGTTGAAGCGGGTCGATATCGAAACCGGGAAGATTTCGGATATCGTCACGATCGGATCGGCCATCGACGGTGTCGCGATGGACGGCAAGGGGAACTTCATCGTCTCCGACTGGAAGGGCAGGACGATGCTGGTCGAGCCTTCCGGGGGGATCTATGTCCTTCTTGACACCGCGGCCGCCGGCGTAAACTCCGCGGACATCTGTTTCCTGCCGAAATGGAAGATGCTCCTGATCCCGACATTTTCGGACAACAGGGTCGTGGCGTGCACCCTCGTCTACTGACGGCCGGGGTGCGGGGACGGGGGACGAAAAAAACATCTTAAATATACGTTGCATTCGCGCGGCGCCTGGTATACAATGCTCCAGGTCAGGCCTTTTAATCTGGTCCGGGAGACCAGGAAAGGATCGGTAAAGGTCATCGCTGCCAACCAGCCCATCCTGCCTCTCCGACCGGTGGGATTTTTTTTGCCCTGCCCGGCAAGGAGGTTTTCTTGAAAAAACTGAAAAAAGCCGTCGTGATGGACGCCGTTCAGCTTCGGCGGACCATCGTGCGGATAGCCCACGAGATACTCGAGAGGAACAAGGGCGTCGATGGCCTTATCCTCGTCGGCATAAGAAAAAGGGGCGTTCCCCTGGCGGAACGCATCGCGAAGGCGATCGAGAAGGTCGAGGGAAGCTCCGTGCCCGTCGGCGCACTCGACATCACGCTCTACCGGGACGACGTTCAGATGATAGCGAGTTCGCCGGTCGTCGGGAAAACGGAGATTAACGTCGACATCACGGAGAAGACGATCGTTCTCGTCGACGACGTCCTTTTCACCGGGAGAACGGTGCGGGCGGCCCTGGACGAGCTCGTCGATTTCGGGCGCCCGAAGGCGATACAGCTCGCCGTGATGGTCGACAGGGGGCACAGGGAATATCCGATCAGGGCCGATTTCGTCGGCAAGAACGTGCCTACCGCCGCGAACGAGACGGTCGAAGTGCTCCTGAGCGAGATAGACGCCGAAGACCAGGTGGTCCTCAGCGAGGTGATCCGCGACGAGAAGAGAATCAAGGCCGCCCCGGCCCCTGCGCCGGTGAAGAAAAAAAACGCGAAGCGGCGCGAGCCGCGCGCGGGAAAGCCGGCCGCCGCGGCCCGGAAAAAGAAAGCGGCGGCGAGGACTAAATCAGGGAAGAAATAACCTTTCCATCCGGACAAGACCGCCGGTCGCCGGAAGGAGGCAGGCAAAAAGTGCAGTTCAACCAAAAACATCTCCTGGGACTCGAGGACCTGACGGAGGGGCAGATCACCCAGATCCTCGATACGGCCGACAATTTCAAGGAAGTCCTCGGGAGAAAGATCAAGAAAGTCCCCGCTTTGAGGGGAGTGACGATCGCAAACGTCTTCTACGAACCGAGCACGAGAACGAAGATGAGTTTCGAGCTCGCGGAAAAGAGGCTGAGCGCCGATATAATAAACTTTTCCAAGGCCACTTCGTCGGTGAAAAAGGGCGAGACCCTTCGTGACACCCTGGAAAACATCAAGGCGATGAAGGTGGATATAGTGGTGATGCGCCACGAATCCTCGGGAGCCCACAGGTTCGCGTCGGAGTTCCTGGACTGTTCGATCGTCAACGCTGGGGACGGGCAGCACGCCCACCCCACCCAGGGGCTTCTCGACATGATGACCCTTAGGGAGAGGTGGGGAACGCTGCGGGGAAAGAAGGTCACGATAATCGGAGACATCATGCACAGCCGGGTCGCCAGGTCGAACATCTGGGGGCTCACGAAGATGGGCGTGGAGGTGACGGTTTGCGGGCCTCCCACCATGATGCCGGTGGAAGTGGCGAAGCTCGGCGAGGGCGGCGTGAAACTCGAATACGACTTGAGAAAGGCGATATCCGGCGCCGACGCGATAAACATTCTCCGCATCCAGCTCGAGAGGCAGAAGTCGAAGCTCTTCCCGAGCATGAGGGAGTATTTCGAGGTTTTCGGCGTTTCGTGCGACGTTCTGAAGTCGGCTCCGGAAGGGTGCCTCGTGCTGCATCCGGGCCCGATGAACCGCGGCGTCGAGATCGCCCAGGAAGTGGCCGACGGCGACCAGTCGGTGATACTTCCGCAGGTCGCCAACGGCGTGGCGGTAAGGATGGCGGTGCTGTTTCTCATAGCAGGCGGAACGGTCGAAGGGGACGAATTGAATTAAACGGGAATTGAAGACGAGGAGAACTGATGATCAGCTGGAAAGACAAACGCGATTTCTGGATCATGGGCGCGAAGATCGCCGATCCGGCGGGCGGGAAGATCAAAACCGGCTCTGTCCTGGTTCAGAAGGGGATGATATGCGAGGTGGCTCCGCAGAAGACGCCGGAAACCGATCTGCCCGTGCTGGACGCCGGCGGCCTGGTTCTTGCCCCCGGGTTCGTCGACATTCACACGCATCTTCGCGAGCCCGGGTTCGAGGACAAGGAGACGATCGAGACGGGGACGGCCGCCGCGGCTTCAGGGGGCTATACCTCGATCATGTGCATGGCCAACACCCAGCCCGTCGTCGACGACCCGAGCGTCGTCGAATACATCAGGCGCCGCGCCGAGATGTCGGGCCGCTGCAGGGTTTACGTCGCGGGGGCCGTTACCAGGGGCCTCGCCGGCGAGGAGATCACCGAGTTTCACCACCTGAAGAAGGCCGGGGCGGTCGCCCTGAGCGACGACGGCAGATTCATCGTCAATTCGAAGGTGATGAGGCTGGCGCTGGAATACGCGAAGATGATCGGGTTGCCGGTCATTTCCCATTGCGAGGATCCGTATCTTGCAGACGACGCGCAGATGAACGAGAGCTACGTTTCGACGCGCCTCGGGCTGAGGGGCGCACCCGCCGCTTCCGAGGAGATCGCGATAGCGAGGGACATAAGGCTGGCCGCCCTCACGGGAGGGAGGCTTCACATAGCCCATGTCTCGACGGCGGGAGGGGTCGACCTCGTGAGGAAGGCGAAGAAAACGGGGATAGCGGTCACCGCCGAAGCATCGCCGCACCACCTTACGCTCGATGAGACCATGCTCGAGAACTACGACAGGAATTTCAAGGTCAACCCGCCGCTGCGCGGGGCCAGGGACATCGCCGCGCTCAGGGCCGGTCTCAAGGACGGGACGATAGACTGCATAGCCACCGATCACGCGCCGCATACGGAAATCGACAAGCAGGTCGAGTTCAATTACGCCCCGTCCGGAATGACCGGGCTGCAGACCGCCTTCGCCCAGCTCAACACGGAGCTCGTCGAAAAGGGTGAAATGGAGCTTGTGGAACTCCTGCGGCTCCTGTCCACCGCGCCGGCTTCCGTCATCGGGATTCCTGGCGGAAGGCTGGAGCCGGGGCTCCCCGCAGACCTCGTGCTGCTCGATCCGAAGGAGGAATGGGTGTTCGAAAGGTCGATGGTCAGATCCAGATCGTACAACACGCCGTTGATCGGGAAGAAGTTCACCGGCCGGGTTCACGGAGTTTTTCTTGAGGGAAAATGGTATTCCGATGTATCCTGACATGGAAGGGCCGGGGAACGGATGAAACGTCCTTCCGGCCGATGACCCTGAACCCTTGCCCCTGGGATGGGGGACCGCGGTGACCGGCATGAAAAGAACCTCCCTGTACGGGACCCTCGCGATCGCGCTTTGCGTTCTCGCGGCGGTCCAGTCCTGCGTCTATTTCAACACGATGTACAACGCCAGGAGATTGTACAAGGAAGCCGAGGAGCTGGAGGCGAAGTCCTCGGGCGGGGATAACAGGGCCGCCAGGGAAAAATACAAGGAAGTGGTCGTCAAATGCTCAAAGGTTCTTCAGAACGAGCCCGAGAGCAGCTGGGTGGACGACGCGATATTTCTGATGGGGAAGGCCCTCTTAAGGCAGGGGGAGCCCAACAAGGGGATAAGGAAGTTCCTCGAACTGACGACCAATTTCCCGGAAAGCGAATACGTGCCCGAGTCCCTTTACCGGCTCGCGCTCGCCAATTTCGAGAAAAAGGAATACAACCAGGCTCTTCTCTACACTCAGCGTTTTCTCAACGGATTTCCCGGGCACGAGCTCCGGCACAGCGTGCTCTTCCTTTCCGGCGATATCAATCTGAAGCTGGAAAACGACAAGGAAGCGCTGAGTTTCTACACCACCGTCGCCACGGAGGCGTCCGAGCGCGAGATCGTGGAGGAAGCGGTGCTGAAGAGCGCCGAGCTCTACTATTTTTTCAAGGACTGGGAGAAAGCCGCCGAGAACTACGGCAAGCTCCTGAGAAAAGGCATTCCCTGGGAAAGGAAATACAGGGTCTCCCTCGCCCTGGCGGATTGCTACGCGAAGATCGAAAAATGCCGGGAAGCCCTTGAAATTTACGACGAGATCCTCCCCGACGTCCCCAACGTCAAGGACAAGGGAGCCGTGATGCTGGGGCAGGCGTCCAGTTATGTCTGCATGGATTCGCTGAGCCTCGCGATGGAGATTTACACAAACACGACGAAGCAGTTCCCGAGATCGGATTTCTCCGCCGAGGCCTATTACCACATGGGCATCATCTACCACGAGAAATTCGATTCGCTGCCTCAGGCCCAGGCTGCGTTCGACATGGCCGG
>JALOPX010000015.1 GCA_025453655.1 Candidatus Krumholzibacteriia bacterium | reverse complement strand
TCCAATTCCTATATGACGCGGCGATCGTCGAATGACGAGGCGCGGAACCGGCCTCCCGCGCCTCGTGATCGACGACATGAATTTTTGCCTATCCCCCCGTATCACCCGTTTCGCGGTTCGCACGCGGCCGGTTCGACGACCCGGTCCTCGAACCATCCGTAAGCCGCAGGGACAACGAAAAGCGTGAACACTGTGGCCGACAGGAGCCCGAAGACGACCACGACCGAGAGGGGCCTCTGAACCTCCGAGCCCGCGCCGCGGGAAACGAGAAGGGGAAGGAGGCCGAGCACCGTGGTCGCCGCGGTCAGCAGGACCGGGCGAAGCCTCAGCAAAGCCCCCTCCACGACGGCCTTTTCGACCCCGTATCCTTCGGACCTGAGCCTCGAAACGCAGCTCACGAGAACCATGCTGTTCTGTACGCTTATCCCGAAAAGCGCGATGAACCCGATCGCGGCGGGCACCGAAAGGTACTCCCCCGTCGCAAGAAGCCCCAGGACGCCCCCGAATAGAGCCAGCGGAATCGTAAGGATTATGAGGAGCGCCTTCCTCACGGAGCCGAAGGCCATCCCGAGGAAAAAGAAAACGAGCGCCATGGTGATCGGGACGATGATCATCAGCCTCTTCATGGCCCTCATCTGATTCTCGAACTGGCCTCCGTACTCGACGTACATCCCCGGCGGAAGTTCGATTTTCCCGCCGATGATCGAACGTACCTCCTTCATCACCGAGCCCATGTCGCGGCCGCGGACATTCCCCAATATCGCCCACCTTCTCTGGTTGTGCTCCCTGCTCACCTGGACCGGCCCGATGACCTGCCGCACGGCGGCCACCTGCGAAAGCGGTATCAGCGCGCCGCTCTCCGTTTCCATGAGGAGCCCCGCCAGGGCCTCCGGCGAGTTCCTGTACTCCTCGCCGTACCGGACGTTGATCGGGTGGCGCCGGGTGCCGAGGTAGATCTGGTCGACGGCCTCCCCGCCGACGGCGAGTTCCACCAGTTCCATGATGCTTCCGGCGTCCACGCCGTATCTGGCGCACGCCTCCCTGTCCGCGACCACCTGTATCTGCGGCTGGCCGAAGCTCTGCTCGACGGAAAGATCGACCAGCCCGTCGACCCCCTCGATCGCGGCGCTTATCTCCCCCGCCTTGTCCCTTAGAAGATCCAGATCCTCTCCGAAAAGTTTTATGGCGATCTGGGCCTTCGTGCCGGACAAGAGTTCGTCGAACGCGTTCTGTATCGGCTGCGTGAAGTTGAGTTTGACTCCGGGGAAAGAGGCGAGTTCGCCGCTCAGCGAGGATATCAACTCCTGTTTGTCGCCTGAACGTCTCCATTCCTTCCGGGGCTTCAGAGACACGTGCATCTCGGCGTAATTCACCGGGTGCGGATGGGTGCCCGCCTCGGGCCTCCCTATCCTCGATATGACCTCAAAGACCTCCTCATGGCCCGCGATCCTCCGTTCCATCTTCTGCACGACGGCGGTCGCCTCTTCGAGCGAGATGGATGGAGCCATGGTCACTCCTATAAGTATCGATCCCTCCTCGAGCGCCGGCATGAATTCGGTGCCGATGAAGGGCAGGGCGGCCATGCTCGCGGCAAAAGCCGCGACCGCCGTGATGACGACGGCCTTTCTCCTTCGAACCACCCATCCGAGCGCAGGCCTGTAAGCGTTCCTCATCCGTCTGAGTGCGGCGGGCTCCTCCCGCGCGCCCGCTTTCAGAAGCCAGGTGCAGAGCGCGGGGGCCGCCGCCACGGCCATCATCATCGATCCGAGAAGGGCGAAGGTCAGCGTGAACGCCATCGGCGAGAACATTTTCCCCTCCACGTTCTGCAGCGTGAATACGGGAAGAAATACCGTTATGATGATCATGATGGAAAATATCACGGGCCGGCTGACCTCCTGCGCGGCGCTCATTATCGTCTCCGCCCTGCAATATTCCCCGTCGCCTGAAACGGCGCCCAGCCTTCTGAAGATGTTTTCGACCATCACGATCGTTCCGTCCCCGAGCATCCCGATCGCTATGGCGATTCCCCCGAGCGACATCACGTTGGCCGAGATGCCCGCGTAACTCATGCAGATCACCGATACGAGCGCGCTGACCGGGAGCGCCAGGGCCACGACAAGGGCGGTGCGGAAGTTGCCGAGAAAGACCGCGAGCGTAAGGAGCACCAGCGCGGCCCCCATGATCAGCGCACGCTTTACCGTCCCCGTCGCCTCCTTCACGAGCTCGGCCTGCTCATAATAGGGAACGAGCCTGACTCCGTCCGGAAGTGACGCCTGAACCTCGGGGATCCTCTCGTAGAGGCGTTTTATCACGGCCGACGTGTTTTCCCCGAAAAGCTGCAGCACCATTCCCGACACGACCTCTCCGGCGCCGTTCCTGGAGACGACTCCGCGCCTGATCTCGCTTCCGAGAGACACCTCCGCGACGTCGCGGATCCTGACGGCCGTGCCGTCCGTCGTCCGAAGGTGGATCTTTTCGATGTCGCCGAGCCCCTGCACGAGCCCTATTCCCCGCACCAGATATTCCTCGCTCCCCGTCACTATGAACTGCCCGCCGGCGTTGCGGTTGTTGGCCCGGATGGCGTCGACGACGGTTTCGAGACTGATATGGTGCTTTGCCATGGCGTATGGGTCGACCCGCACCTGGTACTCGAGGACGTGGCCGCCTATCGAAAGGATGTCGGTGACGCCCGGAACGGTCTGAAGCTGGTACTTCACGATCCAGTCGTTTATCTCCCTGAGATACGAGCCGGGTTCCCTCCCGCGCGTGTCGGCTCCCTCGTCGAGAGCGAGATAATAGATGAAAATCTGGCCGAGCCCGGTCGAGACGGGACCGAGCTTCGGGGCCTCGTGAAGGTCGGGCAGGTCGGCCGCCGCGGAGGCGAGCCTCTCGGAGACTATCTGCCTGGCGAAATAAATGTCCACCCCGTCCTCGAAATAGACGTATATCACCGCCATGCCGAAGGCCGACGTCGATTTTATCCCCGTCACGCGCGGCAGCCCCGTCATCCTCGATTCGATCGGGAAGGTGATCAGGCGTTCCACCTCCTCCGGAGCCATGCCGTGAGCCTCTACGAAAACCGGGACCATGATCGGGGATATGTCGGGAAACGCGTCCACCGGCAGGCGATAATATTTATATACGCCGAGGATCAGTATCGCCAGAAAGGCGACGACGACGAGGAACCTGTACCTGAGCGAGAAGCTTACTATCTTTTTGTCCATGATGCCCGTCGTCTCCTTCTAGTGCCCGTGTCCCGCGTGGCTGTCGAGCCCGCTCGTCACGTATTTTGCCTTTATGCTGAACGATCCGGGTCCGGCGTAGATCTGCCCCGCCGACAGGCCCGAAGTTATCTCCGCAGATTTCGAGTCCATCGCCCCGATCGTCACCGGATGCGCCTCGAATCCTTCCGCCGTGCGGACGAAGACTACGGCGACGTCGCCGAGTATCTGGATCGCCTCCTTCGCCACCGCCACGGCGGCCTCGGAGGCCCCCAGCTCGACGCGGGCCCTGACGAATGTCCCGGGCCTGAGAAGGCCGGACGGATTCGCGATGACGGCCCTTGCGAGCGCCGTTCTCGTTGAAGTTTCGAGCACCGGACCGACATGGCTTATCGTACCCGAAGCCCCGGGCTGAAGCCCGGTGGATACGATGCCGACCTCCTGCCCTTCGCGGATCGAGGCGAGATCCTTCTCGAAAACCCTGATGTCGAGCCAGACCGTCCCGAGATCGGCGATAACGAACAGCTCCGATTCCCCTCCGACCGCCTCCCCGGGCGACGCCTTCTTGCCGATGACGGTCCCCTGGAACGGGGCTTTTATCTCGTGACGCGTATATTCCGCGCCGCCGCTCGAGAAAAGCGCCTCGAGTTCCACGGACGAAAATCCCATGGAAATCAGCTTCTGCCCGTTCGATCTCATCTCTATCTCGGCCTCGGCGAGGGCCCGCTTGGCGTCGAGGTATTCCTGTTCGCTCGAGATCTTCCTGTCGTAAAGCCGTTTCTCCCTTTCGAAGATCTTCAGGGCCAGCTCGCTGCGTTCCACCGAGGCCAGATATCCCGCCTTGAGATCCGCCAGCTCACTGCTCTCCATGACCGCCAGCACCTGCCCCCCTTCGACCGCCGCTCCGAGATCCGCCCTGACCTCGCGAATCACGCCGGAAACCCGCGGGACAATGGCGACCAGGCGATCGCCGTTCGCCGCGATCTCGGCGGGAAAATCCACGGTTCTCGATAAGAGCCCGGCCCCGGCTGTCATCAGCTCTATGCCCCCTTGCTCGATCTCCCCGCCGCTCATCGTGACGGTGACCGTCTCATCGTCGTGGGCGCCGGATCCGCCGTGCGCGTCCTTTTCCTCTTCATGGGACATGACGTGCTCTCCGGTTTCCTCTTCGTGCGCGGCTCCAGCCTCGCCGGCTCGCGCCGTCCCGACATGCCCGGCTTCATCCTCCGATAGACCGGCGCGACGCGTTTCGTCGACCCCGGCCTTCCCGCCGCCTTCCGGACCGCATCCGACTATCGCGGCCGCCGCGACCGACAGGCAGACGATCGCTAATCTGTTCATAAATCCTGCTGCGGCGCTCATGAGCGACCTCCCTTGCCGTTATCTTCACGCGCGTTTTCCCAAAGAAGCCTTCTTCCGGTCAATTCGCCGAGTCTCGATAAAGACTTGTGATATGAGACGAGGATCTCGACGTGCTGTTTCCTGACCTCGATCAGGGTCCTGTGCGCGTCGAGCACCTCAAGGAGCCCCCATTTTCCCTCCTTGTACCCCTCCCTGGCGGTTTCGAATGCGTTCAGCGCGGCGGGCAGCACCTCGCTTCCGAAGGCGACCGCTCCTTCCCGCGCCGAGTTCATCTCCTCGCGCTCCTCGAGAATCCGCGTTCTCAGGGCGAGCTCCGTCGCCTTCCGCTCCTCCACGGCCCTCTCCATCCTGTACCTCGCACCGCGTATCGCGGCGCCTCCACGATCGAACAGGGGAAGAGGAACGGAAAGGCCGAAGACCAGGGCGCGTTCCCCCGTTTCCCCGAACCATCTCGTCCCGCCGCTGATGGAGATGTCGGGCATCCTCATCGCCTTCTCGAGGGACAGCGCGGCCCGCATTCCCTCGACTTCCATTCCGGCGATCGATAATCCGGGATTGCCGGCGATGAGATCGTCGTCGGGATCCGGGGCCGCCGCCGGGGCGATCTCCTCCAGATCTCCGGCCGCCTCTCCAAATTGCGCCTCTTCAGCCCCCCACATCGAGGCAAGGCGAATCCGGGCGACCTTCAGGACGCCCGCCGCGCGATCCCTCTCCACGCGGCTCGTCGAGTGGAGGACTGCGGCTTTCTGCTCCTCGATCGGGGCGACCTTCCCCGACTCAACGCGTTCTCGAACGGCGCGCAGGAGCTCGGCTGAAAGATCCATCATCTCCTGCGCCGTCCCGGCGGCTCTCTGAGCCGCCAGCAGCTCTATGAAAAGGGCCTCGGTGCCCGATATGGTCTCGCGCCGCAGCGCCTTGAGCTCGAGGCGCGAGATTCCGGCGCCGATGACGGCGAGTTTTTCCGCGCGGGATCTCCTGCCCCATGTGATGATCTCCCGGGAAAGGAGAAGGGTCGTTTCCGAACCGCCCGTACCGGACAAGGGGCCGTCGCCCCACGCGTTTTCGAGCCCGGCGGAGAGCTCGGGATTGGCGAACGCGCCCGCCTGCTCCGCGTCCGCTTCGGCCGCGTCCGCTTCAAGGCTGCGGGCGCGAAGGAGCGGATTTCCAGCGAGCGCCCTCGCCACCGCTTCATCGAGGGTCAGAATCGCGGGAGACCCGGTGCCGCTATCGGCCCCGGCCGCGGGCGCGGCTGCGGCCGCAACAAGTGTCATTATCAGGATAGTCAGCAGGGCAGGGTTCTTTGCCATCGATTCCTCCGTTCCGGAACGCCCCGGTCCAGGCCCGGGCTTTCGCGAAATGCCCGCACATTGGCCTGTACCAACGACAGAGGGCGCGATAAGGCGGCATACGCCGATCGCGGCCCTTCGATTTTGAATTGGAACGGAGGACTATACCCTGATGATCGGTGAACGAAGAACGGAGAATACGGGCAGATCAGGCGGGGGCGCAGCGGAGAAGACGACAACGCGGATCTTTCCGAAATCGAGGGATCGAATCGCCGGGCTGCCCGCCTGCAACGACTTTATCCCTTCATCGGACCGCATTTTCGCGGCTCCCGGGGAGCCGATGAATGTTCCCTTGACGGTCAGGGGAAGATCGGTGCACCACCCGCATTGCCGGAGGGATTCGTCGTGGATCCCCTCCCCGTGATCGCCGCCGCCGCAACGGTCTTCTTCCCGCGACGGGATGCACCTTCCGTCATTCGCCGTCTCGACGGCAAGGCGCCCTCCCTCACCGAGGCAGAGGACGTATTGAGCCCCGCCTCCGATCATCACCGGCAGAAATGCGGCGAGGCACAAAGCCCACCGGATCGATCTTAACTGCGATTTCATCATTTTCCTCAACAGCTTCCCAAAGTCCGACGCCTTTCGATTATACGCTGGATTGAATATATTGATTCCCGATTATACAGTCAAGCCCGGCGGCAGTGCCGGTCAGACAGCCGTGCCTGTTTCGCAGCGCCGCCGATCCTTGCGACACTTCGCCGCGCCGTGGCGAACGATATTTCACCGGACGACCCTGCGACCCGCTCGAACCGGCCCCGGCACTCGTCATTTGCCTATTCCGCAACCCTCGAATTCACCGGAGATCGTCCCTACGTTCCTCCGATCGACCATGCAGTCCATATCCGATACCGTCAGGGCTGTGACCGCCATCGCTGCAGCGGCGTGCTGCAGGACCTCCGGGATTACGACGTCGAAATTATCGTTCCCGGAGTGGCCGTGGTACGGTTCCGGACCTTTCTGGAGGAACATGAAGGCGGGAATCCCCGCTTCGAGGAAGGCGGCGTGGTCGCTTGTCCCGAAACATTTACGGATCTCGAGGGTCATTCCGCCCGGCTGAGCCTGGATCGGAGACGGGGATTCCACGGCGGGACCGCCAGGGTTCGACGCTTCTTCAGGCTGGGCCGGCGATGAGCCGCTCTTCCCGGTCCCCGTACCGCCGCACTCGACGCGCGCACCCTGTGAAAGGGAGTCCACCAGATGAAGCGTGAAATCGAATCCGGGCTTCATCGACGCGATCCTTCCTTCGAGGGCGGAGAAGGGACCTTTCATCGAAGCGGCCACCTTGATGCCGGAAACGGGGTTCCTCCCCCCCTCATCCATGTTGAACATCGCCGATATCTTCGGGAGAATGTCGCCATGGTCCATTACGTACGACCTCGAGCCGAGAAGCATCGCCTCCTCCCCGGCGAACAGAATGAAACGGATCGTGCGTCTCGGCTTCGCCCCCGATTTCATTATCAGCCTCGCCGCCTCCATCACCGCGGCGACGCCGGATCCGTTGTCCTCGGCCCCCCTGCCCGGCCCGGTCGAATCGAGGTGGGCACCTATGATCACGTACTCATCGGGTAATTCGACCCCGATGATATCGGCAACGACGTTCCGTACCGGCTTGTTCCTCGTCTCGCCCGTATCGGAAGGGGCGAAAGAGGGCTGAAAAGCGCAGAGTTCGGCGTGTACGTTCCGCAGGCCGATATTCTCGAACTGCGCAAGGGCCCATTCGCAGGCTGCGTAGTCCGCCGCGGTGCCCGCGTGGCGCGCTCCGATCCCGTTGACCAGCCGGTCGAGATATTCAACAGCCCTTCCGGATTTGGATGAAGCTGCGATCTTTTCAAGCGCCTCCGCGTTTCCGGTGGCGCGAAGAGGCGCCGGCTGCTGCAGGATCGCGCATGCAAGGAGAACAGCCACGGTCTTTCCGTTCAGCATCTTCTTCGTCATCGATTCACCCTACCTTTCCTTCCTGCTGCTGTCACGATCACCGTTGTCGCGGATGGCGGTCAACCCCGTAATCGTCCCTCCTGCGTCTCGTTCGAACCTCAACCTCATGATATCGATCCCCTCGAGGCCGAAGAGGTCCCTGTCGAGCGGAACGAGTTTGAAATCCGCCGGATTTCCTTCGCGGACGTAGACAAGAGCATTCTCCTTCTTAAGAATTTTTCTCGGACCATATGTGCCGGCGTATTCGTCGAGCTGCTCTGGTGAAAGCTCGATCTTCCCGTGCTCTGATCTTATCGCCATCCCCGTCCATTCGAGGGCCGATTTCCCGGCCGGATCGGCGGCCTGCCCGGCCAGCCGCAGCAGCGCCAGCTTGTGGGCTTCGGCGAGAGCGTCGCATGCCGGCACTTCTACGTCGGGGTCGACCCCGACGCCGAGCCAGCTGGAGCCGGTGACCGGATGAACGGGTCGGCTCGTTGTCAATTCGAAGATCATGTTGAACCGGGGGAATCCGAAATTCACAGCCGTGGAGAAACGGCCACCTCCCCGCGTCCTTTCGCCGACCACGACGGCGCGGCCCAGATGTTTGAGGTCGTAGGCGAAGGATTCCGCCGCCGGTTCCGAGCCGGGGCCCGTCAGGACGTACACGGGGATTTCCGGACGGCTCATCCCCGCCGGAGGGGAGATCGCCGCGACCCTGGTGGAGCCCCTCTTTCCGCCTTCGTCGAGCCTGTGAAGCTCGGCGCCCGGATTCATGACGTATCCGGCGAGATGCCCTGCCATCGATGGCGATCCTCCTTTGGAAGATCGCAGATCGAAGATGATCGCTTCGATTCCGGACAGGAAACGCATCGCCCCTTCGACGATCCCGGGGATGTCGGCCGAATCCGTGAATCCGGAGATCTCGAGGTAGCCTATATCGCCCGTCAAACGGCCGGCCTTTCTTATCTCGAACTCGTTTTCAGGGGCCGGCGTCGAAGGGCACGATGCCGCGCAGGACGGCGCGGCGGTCCCGGCCCCGAGAGGCTCGATCGACACGTTGAATCCGGCGTCGTTCGATACGGCCCTCAGGTCCCTCGTCAGGGCCGCGGCGAAATCGTCCGCCTTGAAGATGTCGTCGTAAGAACCGCTGCTGATCCTGCCGCGGATGAAATCCACTACTTCTGAGGCGCGTTCGCTGAAAAGATATCCTTCCCTTATCGCCTGAAAAAGACTGTCGGTTACCGCCAGCTTCGTCTCACCGTCTATCGCGACCGTGTACCCGGCCTGCCCTGTGCCGCCGCACGATACCACCTTCCTCACGTACACCTGCGCGTCTATTTCCGAGGAGGCGACCAGAAGCGCTGCCGCCGCAAAGACGTTCACAATCGAAAATTTCATAAGAACCTCCTTAAAACGAATAATGCCGTCAATCCGTCTCTTTCAGCTGGATACGTCGATCGGCGACGCCCGACGCATCCCTTTCGTATTCCGCCAGCCTGGATTGGAGAAGCTCGAATCCCGGGATCGAGCGCCGATCGCCGCCGGGGGGCCAACCAGCCATACCTGGCCCCGCCGATGATTCCAGGCCGTCCTTGCCCGCTTCGATCGAGGCAAGTTCCAGTTCCTGGACCAGGGCGCAGTGATAGACCCACGATACATACGGATTCGTGCTCCAGATCGCGTAATGAACGTGCCGCTTGTCTCTCGATATGAGAGACATCAGATGTCTTCCCCCGTCGAAGACGCCGTTTGCCCATGTTCCCTTCCATGCATCCAGGACGTCGGCCCCATCGGCGCTCACCACGACTGCACCGGCCGAAACCGTCATCGGCCTGTAAAGTTTAAGCAGGACCGAGACCCCGCGTTTTTCGGCAGACTCTATGTCGGCTTTCAGTTCCTCCACGGCGTCCGGGAACAAATCCAGTACGGCCACCTTCTCCGTTTCCACGAGAAGCTGCCGTAACCGTTCAAATACCTGCTCCACGGTCCTCAGCCTGTAGACAAAATCACAATCCGGCGGAACCCCCTGAGCCATCAGCGAAGCCTCGGCATAACCACAGTTCGCCTCGAAACGTTTGTTGAGGGTTCGCAGGAATTCCCTGACCGGCACGGCGCGGCACATCCTGCTCTCCCCGTCGGAAACCATGACCGCCCCCTTCTCGAACAGGCGCTGAATCGCCTTGTAGGTATTCGCGGTCGGTTTGCCCAGGGTGTTGGCCACCCGGTATCCGGTGGCGGGAGAATCGCGAAGCAGGAAAGCGTATACCTCGGCTTCCAGGTCCGTTAGTCCCAACTCGTTGAGAGGTTTGAAGTAAGCGGGTCTATTCTCCATCGCGGCAGTCCTTTCAAAATATAGTAGTATCGATCAATACTACTTAATATACATAAGTGCTTAACTAAAGTTTCAAAAATATTCAGGGATATCGATCTTTTCGATCAAGCTTTTGAATGGATTCACAATCCTTGCGTTCGGCGGCGGGATCCGGGGCGCAATCGTTACGATTGCCTATTCAATAATCGCATGGACGGCCAATCCGGCTCTTCCTGGTTTCGCCGGTTCGATATCGTGCTGTTTTCTTTTTCTGCGGGCAGCTTTCTGATGTAGCCCGCTTTCGTCGAAGTTCCGGTATTCACCCGCCGCCCGTCTTCAGTTGGCTACGGCGAAGCGGCCGCGATATTCCTCCCGCGTCCCGTCCAGGAGGAAAAGGGAGATCCGGTAAAGATAAACGCCGGAGGCGAGACGATCGACTCCGGGGAAGATATCGCCGCACCTGAAACAGGAATATCCCGGATCGAGGGGAACGCCGTAGCCGTATCCGAGATTCGCCGTCGAGATCGATTCGCCCTCCAGGTTGAGTATCTCGACGTGAATGTCGGCGTCGGCTTCCATGTTCACGCAGAACATCGCTTCGGCGAATCTTCCGGAAACAGGGTTCGGCCTGAAATTGTGGCCGGCAAGCACTCCCGATTCCGCTTCCACCGAAAAGATCGAAAGGGCTGAATCGTTCGAAGGATCGTCCTGTGGATCTGTTGCGACGACCGACGCCCTTATCATGTTCCCGCCCGCCGGGAGGCCGGCCCCGTCGAGATCAAAGGACGTGTCGGAGGTTCTCAACGTTCCGGGCACTTCGATTTCCCCGCTGAAGATCCGCCTGGAACCCGAGGCGGTTTCGTGGTCTATCAACAGCCTCGCCGCCGCGCCGGACCCGGGCGCGCCCCCTGTGTTCCTCACCTTGACGACGACCGTTATCAAATCGTCCGCAGTGAATCTTTTCAAGGGCATCTCGACGCCGTCGAGATAATACACGATGTCGGTGTCGTAGACGCACAGCTCCGGGCCGCTGCCGTTCGTGCGCAATATCAGATCGAGAACGAGCTGCGCGATCGCTTCAGTCTGGGCGAAATCGATCTTCTCCTCTGTATCCTCGATGGTGTGGTAGTACGGATAGAGAATCTTCCCTTCCTTGCCGAGCGGTTCGGAGAGCGTGACGGCGCTGACCGGGATCCCCGTCTTTTCCCAGAAGGAGGCGTGGTCCCAGTTCCACGGGCCCGGCCTGATCACGGTTATCGGAAGATCCTTGTGGGTCTCCCCCGCGACCTCCTCGACGAGGCTGGCCAGCCAGCCCGAATATTCGTCGGACATCACGGTCGCTCCGAAACCTTCCCCCGACCAGCCGATCATGTCGAGGTTGATCACGCCGAGTATCGCTCCGGAACAGGCGTCATCGCAATTCGCGACGTAATCGATGCTCCCGAGCCGGTTCAATTCCTCACCGGAGAAGAGAATCACCCTCAGATCGAAAGGAAGCTCTTCCGTATGCAGGGCCCTCGCGATCTCCAGGGCGGCCGCCACCCCGGTCCCGTTGTCGTCCGCTCCGGGCGCGGACGCGGTCATCCAGCGGTCGTTCCAGATCTCCGTCCTGGCGGCCGTCGCGTCGTAGTGGGCCGTCACGAGAAACACGTCCGTGCAACCGCCGCAAAGGTCGAAGTCGGCCACTACGTTCCAGGAGGTGAATGCCGAGTCGCCGGCCTCGAAATGCCGCACTATTCCGAAGGGGACAAGGCTCACCGAGCCGGGCGCCATCTGATCCAGCCGTGCCGCGAGGGCTTCGGCCGTCTCATACATCTCCGCTTCGCGGAGGGCATACCTCGTCTTGAGCTCGGCGGTCCACGGATCGATCGTGAGGAACCTGACTATCGATTCGAGGGAATCCCTTTCGACGGACGAGGCCTGCGGCGGGCGCAGGTCGGCTCCGGAACCGGACACCGCAAGGCTCGCGCTAAAGGCGGCAATGACGGCCCATGCGGAAGTTATCGCCACGGTTCTTACTTTCACACTGACACCCCCGGGAAGGAGACCCTTATTGATTTATCTGTTTTGGATAGGAGAAATGCTGCTGGACGACCACCCAGGCGCCGTTTCTCTTCTCCAGCACCCCGGTCCATCTGACATTTTCCCAGTTGGCCGGCATGCCCTTCCATTCGTTGAAGTCGTTCACGACGCAATAAAACCACGCGACATCGCCGCACCCCGAAAAACGGAGCCTCAAATCCCTGATTTCATGGCTGATCGCCTTGAAATTCGGGCTGCCCCAGAAGGACGTGTCGCTTTTGACGTCCCCCACCCCGAACTTCACCCTGTCGTACGGCGTTACGCTGATGAACGTCGAATCGTCGGCGATGGATTTGAAAAAAAGGTCGAAATCCTTCTCGACCGCCCAGCCGAATATGTTGTTGAGCGTTTCTTCAACCGCCGCGGCCTCTTTTGAGCGATCGAAGGTTTCGCGTTTTTCTCCGCCGCCGCACGAACATCCGCAAATAATGAAGATGGCCGCCGACAAAGGCAGGGCCGCCTGCTTCGCCATGGATCTCATACGTTCGTTATAACAGTTGTTTCGCGCCACATTCCCTCCCGCTCTTTGCGCCCGGAACGCCGCCTCGCGCTAATAATAGCGGATTCCCCGGAGTTTGTTCCATTATATTCTTTGATTATGAAATGCGCCCGGCCCGAGGGGCCCGGCATCGCTCGGTTCCGACGTGTCCCCGCCGGACTGCGGCCGCGGATCAGATTCGAAACCAGATCGAGAATTCGGCGCCGGCGCCGCGGGCGCTTTTGCAGAAAAGCTTCGCTCCGTGAGCGGCGACTATCTTTTGAGCCACCGACAACCCGAGCCCCATTCCCCTTACGTCGGCCACCTTCGAATTGGACGCGCGGGTGAAAGGTTCGCTTATTTTACCTATCTCCTCGGCTGGGATCCCTATGCCGTCATCCTTTATCCTCACCACCAGGAATCCGCCTTCCGGATCGCTCCCCATGCCCGGATTCTCCGGGGACAGGTCGTCCGTGCGAACCGTCTTCGGCTCGAGCCCTCGATATCCGCCCGATTTGTGCCGGCCGGTCAACTCGACTCCGTCCGATTCGCCGGGCCCGATGTTTCTTCGCGAAAGGCTCAGGAAAATGCTGCCCCCCGGTTCGACCGAACTGATCGCGTTGTCTATAAGGTTTTTGAAGACGATCTTCATCTTGACCTGGTCGACATCGATTTGAATCGGCGCAGGCGGCTTGTCCAGCTTGAAGGTCACGCCCATCTCCCCAAGGTCCATCAACCTCTCCCTGAGACACGATTCCAAAAGAGGCGCGATGTCGGCCCGCTCTATTTCCAGGGACGAGTCGTTCAACCCGATCTCATTGAAGGACAGAACCTGTTCTATCAGGCCGTTGAGCCTGTCTACGGCGCTTTTTGCCATGTCGACGAGCATCCCGTCATGGCCGTCCGCCGCCTCCATCGACCAGATCGAGCTTTTCAAGATCGTCAGCGGAGTCCGTAGCTCGTGCGATGTGTGGCTCAGAAATGCCATTTTAACCCTTGAAAAATCCTCGATCTCCATTTTCGATTCGAGGAGATCCCTGTAAAGCATGGCGTTTCTTATCGCCATGGTGGCGACCTTCGAGATCATGTGCAGGATCTCCGTGCTGAAGTCGTCGAACCCGTCATGCTTGATCCTCTTGCTGAGCAGAAGGATCCCGAGCAATTCGCCGCCGTCAACCAGCGGGAACGCGTAACTGAAGCCGTTCGATACCAGCAGTTTTTCGTCGCTTTGAGGAGCGTTTTCGCCTTCCTTCCCGGAACAGCGTCCGAGGACGATCAAAGACTGGTATCTTTCCAGATTAGCCACGATGTCGCTCGACCTCGATATCGATTCGGGCAGCGAGCCGGCCCCGATTCCGAGGGAATGAAACATAACGTGCCTTCCGCCCTGGGATTCCTCAAGATAGCATGCCGTCTGGAAAAGGCTGAGCTGCCCCGATACCGTCATCAACAGGAGCCTGACGACCGTATCGAGCTCCAGCGTCGTGCCGAGACGCCCTATCAATCCAAGAAGCGATTCGAGAGCGAGCTCCCGCATCGCGAGCGTCCTGTTCAGCTTTTCTGCCGACGCGTCCGGCGCGATTCCGGCGCGCCCGTCAGACAGCAAATCGATCCCCGGCATATCGCCCCGCCTCATGCATGCGTCCTGTTCCCTGCAGCGTCCGCAAGGCTGAAGAAATCGTCGAGATTAAGCAGGCTGAATACCGATCTGACCTCAGGGGAGACTTCCCTCAAAACAATTTCCCCTCCCTCTCTCCTGATCGAGGATACGAGCCCGAGAAGCATCCCCACTCCTGCGCTCGACACGAAGGTCACGGATCCGAATTCGAGAACGACGTTCACGGTTTTCATCCCGATCAACGGGCTCATGGCCTGCTCGAGAACCAGCGCGCCCTTCGCGTCGAGCTCTCCGCTTAAAACAACCCGGTGAACGAGGCCGTCCTTCATCTGCGGCCCGGAAACTGTAAAAGAAGACATCGCATCCTCCCTTTCCATGGCGGAATCTCCGGCTGAGACCCTGCTTATAATCGTTTCGTTGAAACCTTCCCTGCGCGAATAGCTCATTCTATGATCCATCTTCTGTATCATCATCAGGCCCAATCCGCGGGTCATCCCGCTGTCGAGATATCTGACAAGATCGAACTCCTTGTTGATGACCGGATTGAATTCCCTGAAAGGATCCCTCACCCTGATCGTCAGCGTTTCGCCCCTGACGTCGAGAGTGACCGTTATCCATCCTCCCTCTCCTCCGGACATGCCGTATTCCACGATGTTGCTGAGCAGCTCATAGACGCAGAACCTCGCTCCAAAGGCCATATATCCCGGGAATCCCAGCAGGCAGGTCAGGATGCCGGCGAGGCTCGACACCACGCCGGGGCACCTCCCCGAGCCTCTGGCCTCGATCCGGTACTTCCTGCCATCCACCCGGCTTCTTACGATCACGAGATCGTCGCGGCGGCAGATTTCCCCCGCGTCCGTATCGCCTCCGCGCCCGCCCCGCTCATCGAAGTGTCCGATTTCGAGCAATGGATTGCCGCGAAACGACGCGTGTATCGACGGATCGATATCGTCCACGCAGTCCCTGTTCACGAGCACGCGGAGCTTGCGGAGGCGGAACTCCCTGGACGCCATGAGCAGGCTCGTTATCTCCCTGACCGCCGCCCTCCACGACGTCGCGTCGCTCCGGACGGTCATGCTGCTGAAATCACTTTCGATCTTCTCGAGTATCATGCGCTGTCGTTCTCCCGTTCATCCCCTTGATGTTTCAATCAGTTCATCTTCCCCGGTGGTTGCGGCGGGGGAAATCTCCGGCTTCATGCTGACGGCGAGAAGGGTCAGATCGTCGCTCTGTGGCTCGGTTCCCCTGAATTCATCGAGTTTCTTCATCAAACCTTCGACGAGCCCGTCCGCTCCGAGCCTCGCAAAAAGATTTACCGTTCCATTCGTTCTTTCGATTCCGAACTCCTCCCCGCCGGAGTTCCTCATCTCGCTGACGCCGTCCGTGTATTCCAGCACCAGATCTCCCGGCTCAAGGCGGATGACGGATTCTTCGAGGCCCTTCTCGAATATCTCGTCGTCGAAAAAGCCGAGGGGTTTGGCCTTCGTGCGGAAGGTTCTCACCGTCCCGTCCTTCCCGCTGTAGTGGATAAGGGGCATGTGGGCGGCGCTGGCGAAACGGAACGTGCCGTCCTTCTCATTGAGGATTCCGCAGAACATCGTCAGGAAGAGGTTCCCTCCGATGTCCTTTTTGAGAAGCCAGTTCAGGTACCTGAGAAGCCTCGCCGGGCCTTCGCCCCTTTGAGCGAGATCCCTTACCATCAGCCTTGCCATCGCCATCACGACGAGGCCCGGGACTCCCTTTCCGGAAACGTCTCCCACTACAAGCATCAAACGGTCGTCGTCCATCCGGATGATATCGTAATAATCGCCGCCGACCTTTTCGGCGGAATTGTAGAAGGCGGCGATCGAATATCTCTTCAGCTCGGGGATTCCGCCCGGCAGAAGGGTCTGTTGAATCGATCTGGCGATCTCGAGTTCCTTGTCCATCCTCTCCTTGTCCCTCAGCGCCTTCCTGCTTTCCTCAAGGCTCTCAGCCATGCGGTTGAAGGTGCCGGCGAGGGTTTTGATCTCACTGACCGACCTGACCTCGATCCTCGTCTCGAACCGGCCCTCCCCGATCAGTTCCGCGCCGGCTGTAAGCCTGCTTATGGGCCTTGTGATGTGAGACGCGAGGAGCAGGGCCATCACGGCCCCGGCGCCGAGGGCGAGCAGCCCGATCCGGATGATCCTGCCGTAGATCGCCTGCAGGGCTTCCTTCATGCTCAGCGTGGAATATTCGAGGTAGACGAATCCGATCCTCTCGTCCTGCTCGGTGACCGGGATGCCGGCGAGAAGCAGATCCCCGCCCATGCCCAGCGATTCTCCCTCCCTCAACAACCGCCCGTCATCGAATGGAACGGCAAGCCGGGGTTTCTCGTATTTCTCGTCGATCATCCGGAGATCCGAGTGCCCCTTTATCAAGCCCCTGTTGTCGACGACGACTATCGAGACGATTTCGCGGTTTTCCCCTTTGATCCTCGATATTTGAGGGTGCAGTTCGAATTCAGGGTCTTCGTGGAGCAAGGGCTTCGCGAAACCGAGCGCCAGGTTTCGACCCTGCAGCACCACCTTCTGCCGGATCTCGGACATGAGCACCGTCCGCTGGATCCTGGCAGTGGTCAGCGAAAAGGCCGCGACCAGCCCCGTGATCAGGAGGATCACGAAAAAGGTTATCTGAACCTTGAGATTCATCGCTTTCATTAAACCGGCTCCTAACCCTATCCGGTCATCCGTTTCAGCCTGGACATCTCTTCCTCTGTCCTTTTTATATACCTGGCGGCCTTTTCATTCTGCGCGTCGATATCAAGGATTTTCCGCCACATGGTCAGCGCTTCCTCGTATTCGTGGGCCGAATAGAGCTCCATTCCCATGTACTGGTAGGCCTTGACGAGATATTCGCCGACGCCCTCGAAATCAGGCCAGGAATCCCACACCTTTTTCCATTCCGAGATCGCCTTCGAGAAATCGCCTTTCCTGAAATGCTCGACGCCCTTCTCATAATCGGCCCTGAGCTCCTCCATCTGTCCGGCGTCCGGAGCCTCAGGCCGGCGGGCTTCGTCGCCCTTTTTCCTCTCCGCTTCGGCCGCGCGGATTCGCAATATCGAATCGAGCTGCGATTGCCTGGCGAGAAGAGCCTCGTCCCCGGGCCTGGAGAGAAGCCCGGAGCGAATCAATTCGCGAACCTGGGCGAAATGTTCCCTGGCCAGCATTCTGTCGATCTGCTGAATGCCGGAATCGTACTCTTCCTGCCGTCGATCCCGGGCTTTGAGGATATAGGTGCCTGCGATCTGGTTCGAGGGATCGAGATCGATCACTTCCTCGAAGGCGCGAGAAGACTCCTCCCAGTTCCTCGCCGTATAGAGCTCTATGGCGCGAGCGAGGAGTTTTTCGATCATCTCCCCGTTGTCCTCGGCCTCTTTGACGAATTTTTCGCACAGGCCGATTCTTTCATCCACCTTTTGATCGGGAAACAGATCGTTTCCCCGCCTGTATTCGTACATCGCGGCGGCGTACATCCCCTTTTCGAACAACGAATCGGCCGTCTGGATGTGTTCCATCGCCCCCGCCCTTTTCAATCCCTCGGCCGCGTCGGCGTTCTCCGGCTCCAGAAGCAGAACCGTGTTGAAACCCTTCATCGCCGTCTCGTAGGAGCCCCTGTCCATCGCCTCACGGGCCCTGCGCATGTGCCCGTTCCTCAGTTCGGTCTCGTATTTCTCGGTCTTTTCCGCCAGCTCCCGGGCGATTTCCTCTTCGCGCCTCGTCTTCCGCCTTTCGAGTTTCTCCGATTTCGACGGACCGTGGCTGTACGATATGGAAAACAGGTGATAGTTCTCCAAATCGGTGCTCTTGTACGCGTAGTCGAGTTTGATGTCGCGCAGTTCGAATCCCGCGCCGAAAACGGAAAATCCCGCGTCGCAGCCGGCCCTGATGGAGAAGATGCCCGCCGTGTATTCGGCGCCTGCATGCAGCGTGGCCTCGCAGTACCTTGATTTGTCGAGATCGACGGCCACGAGAAGCCGGTCGTCCACCCCCCCCGCGATCGATCGCCATATCGAGATGCCGCCGCGATACCCCATGGGATCGCCCGATTCTTCGCTCACGAGGACAAACTTCGGCTCCACTATGTTTCTTGCGCACAACCCGAAAGCCGCCCCGTCGATGAGCGGGGAGTTCAACTCGCCGCCCAGTCCCAGGCCTGCGTCGAACCCGAATCCGCTCGCGTTGTAATCTCCCTGCTCGAACCTGTCCAGCTTCATGCTTATCCCGGCCGACAGGCCTCCCGGCAACTGTCTTCCATAACCGAGAACGTACCTTGTCTGCCTGTTGGAGAGATCTCCGCCCGAAACCATGTTATCCGAATCCCTGCGTTCTATGTCCCCCGTCTTGAGCTGCAATACGCAGAAGGAAAAGGTGCCCAGCTCGAGGGACGGCCATGATCCGATGATCGACGAATAGGAGCTCGATCCGTCGAAAAGCGGCGTGTGAAACAGGCCGACTCCCATGCGTTCGACAGCCGCCAATCCGGCTGGATTCCACAACAACGGGTAGGATTCCTCCCATACCGCGGCGCCGGCTCCTCCGAGCGCGATGACCCTTCCCCCCGCACCCAGGCAGAACGGGCTGGTCGTGCCGCCCGTTCCCTCGGAGGCCGAGGCTCCGCCCGCCGCGAATGCGGCGAAGAGGAGAATTAGGGCCGCCGAAACGGGCCCTGATGCCGTTCTTTCCCGCATCACCTTGCGACAGCCGCCTTTCGCCTGTATTCCTTCCAGCCCGAGCCCTCATCGATCCGGAGCACGAGATGGTAGACTCCGTTAATCACTTTTTCTCCCGATCCGTTCTCGCCGTCCCAGACGATATCCTGGTGAAGCCCCGCCTCCAGGTATTCGCCCCCGATCAGCCTGCGCACGAGCCTCCCCAGCACCGTGTAAATTCCCAGTTCCACCCTGCCGCGGACGGGCATGTAAAAAACTATCCTCGTCGCCGTCTCGGACGGCGTGAACGGGTTCGGATAGTTGGAGAACGAGGCCCCGATGTCGTCGGCGATCAGGGTCGATACGGCCGACTGGAAGGGGAACGCCCTTCCTTCCGCCGGATATACGGCGACGGGCAATCCCGACGCCGCGTCATGGCATCCTACCGCCGCCGGCGATTGAATGCCTGCCGACAGGCCCTTTGCCCCTCCTGTCGCCGAAAGGGTGCAATATAATCTGATCTCCAGCGAGCTTCCGGGAGCGACGCCGGGGGCGTCCCGCAACGCGATATCGATGACGCCTTCGGTCATGTCGGCGTAACTGGACATGTCCGCTCCGCCGCATTCGAGCCTCACGGCCTCGACGACCGCCCGTGCATCGAGAGGCGTTCCGTCCATATTCAGCAATCCGACTTCAAGAGCGTCCACGACGACGTTCGACCCGCCTTCACCGGCGCCTCTGTAGAAACCGATGTCGAAGACGGCGATCTCCTCGCCGGGAGCCGCGTTTGCCGGTATCAACGACTTCGCGTCGAAGGTTATCCGGTCAGCCGGAAGGAATATCTCCGAGATTCCGCTGGTGAGAGGGAACGCCCCGTCGATGTCGGTGAATCGCTCTCCCGACGTGGCGTCGGAGACATAAACACCGTTTTCCGCAATATGGAACTGGATGAATCCGGTCGGGGCCCTGTCGTCGACGCAGAGGATCACCGACAGCGCGAGCGATTCGCCCGCGTTTATATTGAGAGCGCGCGAGAGAGTCACGGTAATGTACGAGGAAGTGTCCGCGGACGAGGGATATATCGTTCCCGCCAGGGTGTCCCCCGCCATTACGGAGAGTTCTTCCACGACGGAATTCACCGCGACCCCGGTTCCCGCGTTGTTCATCAGCCTCAGCGTGATGGAAGACAGTTCCGCGGGGGATTCGCCCGGCTGCCCCGTGTGCGCGACAGTCATTTCGAAGACCGCGACACTTTCGTCGGACGCCATCAGGCCGTCGGGAAGCAACCCGGAGGCCGCCACTGAAATTCCGCCGAGAGGATCCATGAAGCAGGCCATATCGGTGACCATGGGGAAGGAGAACCCTTCATCGGTATCCGCGGTGACGGCGACGGAAGCGCCCGAGTTGATGTCCCTGGCGGAAATTCCCAGCGAATCCTCGAGAATAAAGCCTATCAAGCTCCCGGCCGGTTCGAACGACGCGTCGATCGACGCGTGCAGAACCAGCGGCATCCCCGGCGAAATTACCAGTCCCGGGTTGAAAACGCATTCGATGGAGCCGGAGTCGCCGAAATCGCCGGTCGCGAAGAAGGTGTATCCTGACTGGTCCCTGAGATGGAATCTCCTGATAGCGCCGCCCGGATCCGCCGGGACTCCCCCCTCGCCCAGCATCCCGAGTTCCAGCCTGGAGACGCTTACATCCGCTCCTGACGACCCGCCGTCGTTGGTCAGCGTCATCATAAAGACTGGAACATTCTCCTGGCCCCTGTTGATCCGGTCCGGTATCGTGCCGGTCATGGCCGCCGTCAGTCCCGCCGCGGGATCCTTCAACGTGACCGTGTTCGTCGACCAGGGGAAATCGACGCCGCCGAAAGCGACCTGTTCCCCGCTGTTATGATCCTGGATCGACAGCCATGACGGCGATTCGATCCTTATTCTGAATTCCGCGGCCGGGGCGTCGGGAGCGACGTCAATGGAGATCTTGGTTGTCCTTATCCCGCCGGGAACCATATATATCGGTCGATCCGGAACGATGGTGACGAAGGAATCCGTGACGCCACGCGTGACGATCGACGCGAGCACCCTTTCCTCGTCTTCGAGCGTCAGAGCGTCTATCACATCACCGACGGGCACTGGATTTCCAGCCCCGTCCGTGAAGAGGATTGCGATGCGGGCTATATCCACTGCTGCGCATACCGCGCAAGATCCGTTGTAGGAAGCGGTCATCTCGATCGCCGCGACGTCGCCGCGGCCGCGATTCAGGTTGACCGGCGTCAGATCGTCAAGCGTAACGTTGATCCCGGACGGGGCGTTCTCCACGAGCAGGGTATCGGAATATTCCAGCATGCTCGCCGCTGTGCGGGGATGGTTTACCGCCATCGCCCCGAATACGACAGGTCCCGGAGAGAGGGCCTCGAACGTCCACCTGAATGTGGCGGACTGCCCGCCTCCGATATCGGCGCCCGCCGGTTCCGGCCCTGAAAGAAGGCCGGCTTCTCCTTCTCCGTCCCACGCGAAACTGTCGGGGCTTACGGAAAGGATCGTCGTGTCCGTGGCGTTCACGACCTCGAGGTCCAGGTAAAAGGACTGCCCGACGGTGACGCTCGAGGAGACAGCGAAAGAAACCAGCAGCGGGTCGGTCGTCACCGTGATCGTGTTCGAGCCCGGCAGCACGGCGTCGAGAGGGCCGTCGTTTCCCGATTCCACGGCGATTCCGTTTATCGGCACGAACATCGAAACGGTCGCGCCTCCTTCGGCCGATTCCGCAAGATCGGCCGTGACGTGAATCGTGAGGCCCTCGCAGCCGATCGTCTCCCCCAGCGGCGAAATGTTGCTCCATGCCGAACCGTTCCAGACGAGATATCCGATGAATTCCTCGGCCCATTCGTCGAACCTCTCAGGATCCCCGCCCGCTTCCCTCCAAAGCCTCAGGTAATCGATATCCGCTCCGACCTTCGCGGTGCCGGCATTAAGCAACGTGATTCCGGAAAGCAGATCCCCGTTCGTTCCGTCGCATGGAATCTTCGCGGTGAAACATTGTATGCCGTCCTCGCCCGGCACGGCGCGCCTGTCATCGATCGCGACGACGGAGATTTGCGCAGCCGTCATTCCATCGGTCCAATCCGATCCGGCCGAATCGAGGGGGAACTGTCCCTCGATCATCACGTTAAGGTCGGCAAATTTTATGTACTTGTATTCGGGTATCGAGAGGTCGATCGAGACCGAATCCCGTACGCCCGATTCCGGCAAATCGTAGGTGATGAAAAGAAGGCTGCTCATATAAGGTGCGAGGGACAGGCCGAGATCATCAAATCCGATCAGCACGCCGTCCGGTATGGCCGACGCCAGCAATTCGTCGGAATCCGGGTCGAACAGTCCGTTCTTGTCCGCGTCGGACCATGCTTTGATGACCCCGATTTCATCGACACGGGACGATCCGCCTTTAAGCAGCACGAGCGATTCCAGGAACCTTGCCTCCGAATAGCTGTTATAAGCTCCGAGAACCATGTTGAGCACGTTCTTCCGCCCCGCATAAACCCTCTTGTTCCCGAGAAGGCTCGCGTATACGGTGATCCTGTCCGGTATCGGAATGACTATGGGCGCGTCCATCGAAACGGCCATGTCGACCGGCCCGTCGTTTCCCGTTGCGACCTCCAGGCCGTCCACCGGGATCTCGAACAGGATGCTCGCGCCCGTCGTGTACCCTTCCACGAGGTCGACGGTGACGAAGAACCTTTTGCCGGCCCCGCCCTCAAGAGGGACCGAAAGCCCCTGTAGCCTGAAGTCGACGTTGTCCGCCGTCACGAAGGTTCCGGCCTCGATGTCGGACGCCGGCGAGAACACTCCGTCGCCGTCATCCCCCCAGAGAACGACGCGCGAGATGTGCCCGTCTCTCGCGGTCCCTTTGTTCCGGATACGTATCGATAAAAGGGTGTCGGGAAGACAGCCGTTTCCTGGAATGAGCGCATCCATCGCCTGAATGTTCGTGAGCCTTCCCGAAACGGTGCTGTCCTGCGCGGCCGAGAGCATCAACTGGTGCGCCATCATCCCGTCAATCACGGGCGGAGCGCCGGTGGAAAGCGGGAAATCCCCGTCGACGTCGAATGAAACGCCGCCGGTCGAACCGAAGACGACGTCGGATGCCGATTCGATAGAGAATCCCAGCGTCTCACCGTCCGGTACAAGGAACGAATCGATGTCGGCCGAGATGAAAAGGATCGCGGATTCTCCGGGTTCCATCGTCAACGAGGCCGTTTCGAATTCGTATCCGCCCGCCCCCCCTGAAGCCGAAGCGATATGCGCATCGTCGTTCGGATCGAAAAGAAAGTCGCCGTCGTCCAGATACATATCGAGGATTTCCGACGGAACGCACCCGGATGAAGAACCTTCATGCCGTACCACGAGGGTGTCAAGCCCGAGGTTCGAAAGGGTGTAATTCTCAATAATGACCGCCATGAGAAGGGCGTCTCTTTCTCCGGGGAAGACAACGGCGGGGAATTGGACAAAAGGAGGAACGGAGACATCGACGTATTCCCTACGCGCGAGCACCTGGGCCAGCGGCGGGATCACATCGATGTCGATCGGCCCGTCGTTGCCCGAGACGTACTGCAGACCGTTCCTGGGGATGCCGAACCGGACCGGCATATCCTCGGTGAAATCCTGTCCTGCGTCGACCGTGGCGAAGACGAGGACCGAACCCAGCACGGGCAGATTCAACCCGGAGACCTCGAACCATGTGCCGGTGTAGACGGGAGACCCTATCAGTGCGTCGTCGCCCGGCGAAAAGACACCGTCGCCGTCGTCGCGCCACAGTTCCATATTTTCGAAGGACCCGTCCGCACTCTGGTCTCCGAAATTCATCACCGCCATCGCTGACAACACGTCGGGAGACCTTCCGTTGGAAGGAAGCAGGGCCCCCATCACGACCTGCCTGTTCATCCCCGACCAGAGCGTGTCGGGAGCGGTATCGACGAGATCGATCTGGAAGGAAAGGCACCCGTCCACCTGGGCCGCTCCCTCCGAATTCAGAGGAACGGCTGCTGGCTTGACGGCAATCCCGCCCTGCATTGAAATGGATGCCTGGGAGGATACGGCGAGATCCAGTTTGTCCCCGTCGCTCGCGATGAACGAATCGACATCGGCCAGAACGTAATAGAAGACCGGCTCCCACGGCGGAAGGGTCTTCGCGGAGGACAGCGCAAACTCCACCATCCCCTTTTGCATGACGCCCGACGCCGCCAGGGAATCGCCCTCGGTAAAGGGCCTTGTAAGAGGCGCCTCCTCCGCGCCGGGAATCTGATCGAGAATCTTTATTTCATCGGGGGCGCCCTGCCGATAGAGATAGAGCCTGTCGAACATCCCGTCGATCGCCGGCGAGCCGAGATAACCGAGACTGGCGTTGAGCACGGCCATGCCGTCGAGATATGCATTCTCCATGCTTTCGTTGACGAATTCCAATCGCAGGAGCTCGACTTTCCTCGCCCCGGGCGAAACCGGCGGGGAAGCCAGCGAGTGTGCTTTCACGGTCACGGCTGGTTCCGCGATCAGAAGATTGTTCGAATTGGATAAATTCCATTCCTGGGACCAGGCTTCCGTTCCGTCATAGAGGCCTTCGAGATGGAGGAGCACGGCGATCGTATCGGGGGCTTTTATTTCCGCCGGGATCCCGATCTCATCGAATACGACGGTGTAATCGACGGCTCCGGCGAGCAGCACCGTGTTATTGGCGAGATTCGCCGTGACGCCCGTTGTGCCATCGTCGATGACCATGTACGAAAGCGACCGGTCGAGAATCAAATCCTCCGCGTTTGGATTCGAAAGATCGAGACGGAACACGACGTTATCCTCGGCCGGATACACGCTGGACGGGAAGATCGAACCGGGGCCGTCGAAAACGGCTATGCTTCCAACGACCTTGATGGCCTCAACCGGGCTCCAGGAGCAGGAACGGTCTTCTGTTCCCGCATCCATATCGTCGTCGCAGGCGTGGACGGAGTAGACTATCCTCGTTCCATCGGCGAAGGTTCCGAGAGGCGCCCCGGTCCTGAAGTATCCTTCGCCGATGGAATCCATCCGAATCTCGTAACCGTCCCCGGCGATCTCTCCGTCGGTATCCCACAGGAGGTATACTCCCTGACCGCCCGATCCCGTATCGTCGTCGAATACACCCTTCGCGTCCGTGATGAGGCACGAAACGAAAACCTCCTCCCCGCTCTCGACTATTTCAGGAGAGAAATCGGAGAACGAAGGCCCTTCGACATCGTCATCGATCATCAGGAACAGAATGTGGTATTCGGAGAGGTCGGGGGCGGGATCGACGCCGTCGATGTGAAGGAAAATGTCGGCGGTGTCGCCGTGTTCCCATTCATTGTCCGGGACGAACCACAGCTCGTGGAAGTATGATTTGCCGGGTTCGCATTTGCTCGTGATCCTCCAGTCCTTTTCCCCGTCCACGCAGCCAAGCATCCTCCTCGGCGGTTCGAGCCCTTCCACCAGCGAACCGTACTCGCCGAGCGTCCCCGTATCGACGTTCGGATCTTCCGTGAAAGGATCGGTCATCGGATTCCATTCGTAGGGCGGCAGGCGGTCCCCGGTCGCGCCGATGAGGCAATCGACGGGATCTTCCTCGTCGTCTCCGAGCATCCCTTCCGTCAGGAGAAATTCCTTCGTGCCTGGAAGTTCGCTTCCCGTCCTGCCGAATCCGTGCGCCGGGTTGCCGAAGGCGAAATATCCCTTCCCGGGATCATCCGGCGACCATCCCCAGAGGTCGATGGAATGGTACTGGATGACAAGCCGGTATATGTTCTGCAGCTCGAAAGGTAATTCGCAGAATATCCCTCCGGAGGAGGCCGCCTCGACCGTGTTGAACAGGATCCTCTCGTCTCTCAGCGTGACGATGAGGCTGTCGTCGGCGCGATCGGCGGTGTTCCTCGTGTCGAAAACCGCGAGAGAGGCGATAAGGCCCTTTTCCTGGACGACCCAGCGGTCGACTGTGCCCGACATTTTAAAGACGACTCCTATATGGCTTAAATAGAGGAATCCCGAGCATGCGCCGTCTGTTATAAGCCGGACCGTCGTCCTGGACGAAATGTACGGCGTGATGTCGAGCGATTCGTCCCCGGTTTTGAAACCCGTCCCCCCTTCAATCGTCCGGAGGTCGTTCCATGTGAGGCCTCCGTCCGCCGATACCTGTATGAGCAGCTTTCCGGTGAACGGATTGGACGGGGCCCTTATCCAGGTCAGTTCAAGAAAGGCCGACCAGGCTCCTGAAAGATCCACATCCC
>JALOPX010000102.1 GCA_025453655.1 Candidatus Krumholzibacteriia bacterium | reverse complement strand
TGCCCTGCGGTCTTTATATCATGGGGACGGAAAGACATGAAAGCAGGAGGATAGACAGGCAGCTCAGAGGCAGGGCGGGCAGACAGGGGGACCCGGGCGCCTCCAGATTTTTCATATCCCTCGAGGACGAGCTCATGCGCCTTTTCGGTTCGGAAAGGATATCCTCGGTCATGGACAGGCTAGGCATAGAGGAAGGCGAGGTCATAACCCACCCGTTCATCACAAGGGCCATCGAGAAATCCCAGAAGCGCGTGGAGATGTACAACTTCGGGATCAGGAAAAGGCTTCTCGAGTATGACGACGTGATGAACAAACAGCGCGAAGTGATCTACGGCAGAAGAAACGAGATGCTGTCGATAAAAAACATCGACGAGATGGTCGACGGGCTCATAAGGAACGTGATCGATCAGATCGCGGACAAGTACTTCCCAGAGGAAACGACATCGGATGAATGGGATATCTCCGGCGCTGTCGCCGAGATGGAAAATATATTCCTGGTTCCGGTCGACGCCGGCGCCTTCGCGGGCGTGGAGCAGAAGGATCCGTCCGGTCTCCTGGAACTGTTCAGGACCCGGGCGGCCCAGGCGTACGAAATGAGGAAATCGACGCTTCCGCCGGAGATTCTGGGGCAGCTCGGGCAGTTGATAATGCTTCAAAGCATCGACGAGAAGTGGATGGATCACCTTCACGAACTGGACAATCTTAAGGAAGGAATTCATTTTCGCTCTTACGCCCAGAAGGACCCGCTGGTTGAATACAAGCAGGAGGCTTTCGGGCTTTTTTCCGAGATGCTGGACGACATAGACAAATCGATTTTGTGGGGCCTTTTCCACGCCAGGCTCGACGCGCCTGACGGGCGCCAGAGAAAACGGGACGTCAACGCCGGCGTCGCCGTTCATCACGTCACCAACGCCTACAAACCGGCCGCTGCCCCGCAGGCCGGAGCTCAGCCCGCCGACATAAGCCCGGGAGCGGGCGAGGGTCCGCCCGTCCGCCCCGTCCCCGTGCAAAGAGACATGCCCAAGGTGGGAAGAAACGATCCGTGCCCGTGCGGCAGCGGCAAAAAATATAAAAAGTGTTGCGGAAAGACGGCCGTCTGAGCATTATTCCCACTTGGAAGAGCAATCGATCGCGAGGAAACATCAAGGACGGACATGAAAGAACGCATAAAGGAGATCATCACATACATCATGGATCAGAGGGTCGATGGATTCATCGACGCCGAAGACATGCATTTCGAGCTTGAGGACATGGGATACACGGAGGACGAGATAAAGCAGGCCTTCAGCATTCTCGATTTCGACCATTCCTTCGACGAGGTGGAGCCCGATACGGCGTTTCACACCAGGAACCGGATACTCGGGGAGGGCGAGAAGATGTTTCTCACCATCGACGCCCAGGGCTACCTTATAAGGCTTCAGAGTTCGGGATGGCTCACGGAAACGCAACTCAGCCTCATCATAGAGAACGCCGGGATCGAGTATCCGATTCCAGTCTCTCTGGGCGAAATCAAGGAACTTACATCGAGATATGTCCCTGAAATACCCGACGACATTCTCTCGGGATCCGACAAGCCGTCGGACAGGCTCAACTGAACGGGGAGATCGATTTGGACCAGGTGCTTGTGATAGTGGAATCGCCGGCGAAGGCGAGGACCATAAAGAAGTATCTCGGCAAGGGATACAAGGTAAAAGCCTCCGTTGGGCACATACGGGATCTTCCCAAGAAGGAGCTCGGGATCGACCTTGAGAAAAATTTCAATCCGAAATACGTCAACGACCGGAGTAAAAGCAAAATTCTCAAGGAACTGAGGGATGAAGCGTCGAAAAGCAACACGATACTTCTCGCCACCGACATGGACCGCGAAGGGGAGGCCATTGCCTGGCACCTGAACGAAATCCTGAAAAAAACCAACGTCCCGGCAAAGCGCATCATCTTCAACGAAATCACCAGGAATGCCATCCTCGAAGCGGTGGAGCATCCGAGGGACATCGACATGAAGAAGGTCGACGCCCAGCAGGCCCGAAGGATACTGGACAGGCTGGTGGGGTACCTTGTCAGCCCCGCCCTGTGGAAGATATTTTACAGGGGACTTTCCGCGGGGAGGGTTCAGAGCGTCGGATTGAGGCTTCTATGCGAGCGCGAGGAGGAAATAAGGCGGTTCGTCCCGAGCGAGTACTGGAACATAGACGGCATCCTGAGGAACGCCGGAGGAGACGAGTTCCCGGCGAGGCTTTTCAAGATGGACGGGCGGAATCCCGACATAAAGGACAGCGAAACCGCGCGCGCGGTGCTTTCGGAGATTAAAAAGGAAAACCTCCTCGTAGACTCGATCCAGGACAAGGAAAAGGCCAGAAATCCCCAGCCACCCTTCATCACCAGCACCCTTCAGAGGGAAGCCGCGAGCAGGCTCGGATTTTCCGCCAAGAAGACGATGATGCTGGCCCAGCAGCTTTATGAAGGCGTCTCCCTTGGCGAAGAGGGATCGGTCGGGCTTATAAGCTACATGAGGACGGATTCGACGCGCATAAGCGACGAGGCGATGAGCCGGGGCCGTGAATATATCGAGAAAAACTACGGCAAGGAATTTCTTTTCGGCGAAAAGAGGGGCTTCAAGAAGGCCAGGATGTCGCAGGATGCTCATGAGGCCGTGAGGCCGACCGATTGCTTCAGGACACCGCAGGACGCGGGACGTTTCCTCAACAAGGACCAGAGGGCGCTGTATACCCTCATATGGCAGAGATTCCTCGCTTCCATGGCCGCTCCGGCCGTCTACCAGGTAAGGGAAGTGGATATCTCGGCCGGTCCGAAATACGCGCTCAGGGCGAACGGAAGGCGGCTGAAACATGAGGGTTTCCTCGCCATCTTCCCCGACAGGAGCGGAGAAGAGGACGTCCATATACCGGATCTTTCGCCGGGGGAAAAGGTTTCGATAAAGAAATTCGACGCATCGCAGCATTTCACGGAGCCTCCCTCGAGATATTCGGAAGCCTCGCTGATCAAGGAACTGGAAGACAAGGGCATAGGGAGGCCCAGCACATATGCCAGCATTATAAGTATAATATTATCAAGAGATTACGCGACGAGAGAGGGCCGTTCGCTTAAACCCACCGAGCTCGGAGAGGTCGTCTGGAAATCCCTATCCGCCATCTTCAACGATATCTTCGAAGTCGATTTCACCGCGCGCATGGAGGCGGAGCTCGACAAGGTCGAGGAATCCGACGAGAAGTGGCAGGATGTCGTGCGCTATTTTTACGAGCCGCTGAGCGCCGATCTGCTCTCCTTCAAGGACCGGCAGGAGGATCTCAAAAAGTCGTTTCAGGACGAGAGCGACGTCATATGCGAGCTCTGCGGGAAGAAGCTGTTGAAGAAATGGAGCAGGAACGGGCCTTTCCTTTCGTGCTCCGGATGGCCTGAATGCAAATATTCCCGGTCATTGCAGGAGGAGGAGAAGCTCGATCGCGAGTGCCCGGAATGCTCAGGGCGACTGGCCTACAAGAACGGCCGTTTCGGAAGATTCATAGCTTGCTCGAACTATCCGAAGTGCCGTTACACCGAGGCCATTTCCATCGGGATACCGTGCCCGCAGGAAGGGTGCGGCGGCATGATCACCGAGAAAAAGACCAAAAGGGGCAAGATCTTCTACGGGTGCACCCGATACCCCTCCTGCAAATTCGCCAGCTGGGACAAGCCCGTAGCAGAAAAATGCCCCGCGTGCGGATCGGCATTCATGGTCATGAAATCGTCGAAGAAAAAGGGCGACTATCTCATCTGCCCGGCCTGCAAGCATGAGGTGACACCCTGATGCGAAGGGTCACCGTGGTCGGCGGGGGCCTTGCCGGCTGCGAAACCGCGCTCCAGCTTTCCGCCCGCGGCATTGAAGTCGAATTGATCGAGATGAGGCCGGAAAAGAACACCCCGGCCCACAGGAGCCCCAACCTCGCGGAACTGGTTTGCAGCAATTCCCTGAAATCCGAAAACATTCAGACGGCTTCCGGCCTTTTGAAGGCCGAACTCGGGCTGCTCGGGTGTTTTCTCCTTAAAATGGCCGATGGCGCGCGCGTTCCCGCCGGGCACGCCCTCGCCGTGGACAGGGATCTGTTCGGATCGATCGTATCCTCGGCGATAGACGGGGATCCGCGGATAACGCTCGCCAGAAGGGAACAGACCGACCTTGCCCTGCCCGGGTGCGCCGTGATCGCGACGGGGCCGCTCACTTCCGAAGCCCTTTCCGCGTCGATCAGGGAACATCTCGGCGACGAACACCTCTATTTTTACGATGCGATATCGATATCACTCGCGACCGAAAGCATCGATACGGGGAGGATGTTCAGGGCTTCGAGATACGGCAAGGGGAACGCGGATTATTGGAACATCCCCCTGACGAGGCAACAGTACACCGGCCTCCTCGAATTCCTCAAAAGCTCCGCGAAAGCCGAAAAGCACGGTTTCGAGGACGGCATGTGTTTCGACGCCTGTCTCCCGGTGGACGTCCTGGCAGGCAGGGGGGACGACACGCTTCGTTTCGGCCCTCTGAAACCGCGCGGCCTTGACGATCCCCTGACGGGCAGGGAGCCATACGCCGTCATCCAGCTGAGACAGGAAAACGCAAGCGGGTCGATGACGGGCATGGTGGGATTCCAGACGCGCATGACATACGCCAGCCAGAAGCAAATGTTGAAACTTATCCCGGGCCTCGAAAACGCCGAGATCGTAAGGTTCGGATCGATACACAGGAACACATTCATAGATTCGCCGCGCCTGCTCGACGAGGGGCAGATGTCCCTCAGGCGGAAGGGTCTTTTTTTCGCGGGACAGATAACGGGGGTCGAAGGATACGTCGAGTCCATAGCCCACGGCCTTATTGCGGCCCGAAACATCGTCGATTTCATGGATGGCGGGACTTATCGGATATTCCCCCCGGAAACCATCCTCGGGGGCTTGCAGAGGCACCTTTCCGGCGGCGCATCCCCATTTCAACCCATGAACGCCAATTTCGGCATCCTTCCCCCGGTCGGAGGGGAAAGGGCTCTCCGCAAGAACCGCAAGGCCGAAAGATCCCTCGATGCTCTGAAAATCTTCCTGGACCGGCGCGATTGAATGTCTTCAAACGATCCCTTGAAGGTCGGCGCAGCCCTGTGCTATATTCCCCGACATGATTGAAAGCGTAATAAAGAAATACCTGGTGCACATCGGGATCGAGAAAAGGGTCTCGGAGGCGACTCTTCGGGCCTACGAGGGGGACGTTCTTCAGTTCGCGGGCTTCATGAGAAGGGACTGCGGCACGTCCGACATCGGTTCGATCGACTCCGCGGCCGTCAAATCGTTTCTCGGATCGTTGTCGCGCGGCGGATATTCGCCCCGTAGCGTGGCCAGAAAAGCGGCGTCGCTTAAATCCTTTTTCTCTTTTTGCGTCTCGGAAGACATTCTCGATAAAGATCCGACGATAGGGTTGTCGACTCCGAAGACGGGGCGGGATCTGCCCGTATTCGCCGCCGTTGAAGCCATGGAAAAGATGATGTCCCTGCCATCGCCGGATACCAGGAAGGGCATCCGCGACAGGGCGATCCTCGAACTGCTGTACGGCACGGGCATGAGGCTTTCGGAACTTGTCGGATGCGAAAAGGACAGCTGCGATTTCTGGAAGGGCACGATTCTCGTCCTCGGGAAAAGGGGAAAGCAAAGGCTGCTTCCCCTTTCGGGAAAAGCGGCGGAATCTCTCAGGACATATCTCAACAGCGAATACTCGGTTCCAACGTCGGAGCTCGGAGACATGAAATCCTACAGGGATTTCTTCGCGGATCGCATGAAGACGCCGCTTTTCACCGGGCCATCCGGTTCCAGGATAAGCAGGAGGACGGTTCAGCGCATAGCCCGGAAATACCTGTCGCAAGTGGCGTCCCTGTCCAGAATGAGCCCCCACGTGCTCAGACACACCTTCGCGACTCATCTTCTGGACGCCGGGGCGGACCTGCGTGCCGTGCAGGACCTGCTCGGTCACGTGAATCTTTCGACTACGCAGATATACACGCACGTGACCACGGAAAGATTGAGGAAGGTTTACGACCAGGCGCATCCGAGAGCCTGAAAGGCCCGGCGGAACTCGTGCACCGGACGAAAAAGGAGCGCGCGATAAGGGCATTTCCCGATTAGATCGTTGAAGACGAGGACCTGGCAAGGTATATTCTTCAGGAATCATTCGAAGGAGGAATCATGGGGAAACTTGGAAGGAAGGATTTCATATCCATCAGGGATTTTTCGAAGGAAGAACTCTATACGATTCTCGAATTGTGCAAAAAACAGAAACCGCTCGCGAGGAATTTCTCTCTGGAGCCGACTCATCCGGGGCGGGTTCTCGCGTGCATCTTCCATAAGCCGAGTCTGAGGACGAGAATCAGCTTCGAAATAGCGATAAGGCAGCTCGGCGGATCCAGCCTATACATCACCGACAAGGAAATAGGGATCGGCCACCGGGAAGCCCCCAAGGATGTCGGCGAAGTCCTTTCCCGGTACGTCGACGCCATCATGATCAGGACGTTCGATCATCGCATGGTTGAGGAACTGGCGGCGAATGCGCGCGTGCCGGTCATCAACGGGTTGACGGACCTTCTGCATCCATGCCAGATCATGGGCGACATCATGACGATCGTCGAGCACCTTGGAACGATAGAAGGCAAAAAGGTCGTTTTCGTGGGGGACGGGAACAATGTCGCCCACTCGCTCCTGTACGGCTGCTCCAAAATGGGCGCCCATATCGTCGTCGCTACCCCCGAGGGGTACGAACCCAGGGAAGAGGTGGTCGCCCGGGCCGCGGAGGAGGGGCGCAAAAACGGATGCACGGTGACGGTCACGAACGACCCCCAAAAGGCGGTTAAGGGCGCCGATGTGGTTTACACCGATGTCTGGACGAGCATGGGGCAGGAGAAGGAAAAAGAGGAACGGCTCAAGCTCTTCCAGCCCTACCAGATCAACCCCCAGCTGGTTAAAGGGGCCAAAGAAGATTACATATTCATGCATTGCCTACCGGCCCATCGGGGCGAGGAAGTGGTGAATGAGGTCGCCGACTCAATAAACAGCGTCATCTTCGACCAGGCGGAGAACCGGATGCACACCCAGAAGGCGCTGATGGCCCTGACGATGTAAAATGAATGCCTGAAGTGGCGAAAATGCCTAAAATTAACGACACGGAAAAGGGGCAGAGAACGAAGAGACGGGGGTTCAGGGGTGGCGCTGGGATTCCTGACCCCTGCTCGTTGGCTCAACTCATATTGAAGTGAAATCAAAAGGGGGAGATTATGGCGAAGAAATATGATGCGATCATCCGCGGCGGGCTCGTCGTCTCCGGCAGCGGCATCCGCCGGGCCGATATCGGGATTCAGGGAGAGAAAATTTCCGCGGTTCAGGCTTCCCTGCCGGCGGAAGAAGCCGTCCGGACGGTGGATGCGTCCGGGAAGTACGTTTTCCCCGGGATCATCGATGTCCATGTCCACCCGGTTTACGAAGACACTATCGGGGGCCTTTCAGGCACGGCGGCCCATGGCGGCACGACTTTCTTGATCCACTACGCCTATGCCCGGCCGGGCATGAAGCTCCTGGAGACGATTCAAAAATACAAGGAAGACGCGACGAAGAACTCCCTCCTGGATTTCGCGATCCACGGAGCGCTCTTCGACGCCGCTTCCCAGGTCCAGGAGATTCCCAAGGCCTTTGAATTGGGGGTTACTTCCTTCAAGATGTTCATGACCTATGCCAAGCTCAAATGGATGACCGACGACTATCACCTGACCTGGGCCATGGACCTGATCGCCGAAAACCGCGGGCTGGCCATGGTCCACGCCGAAAGCGGCCTCGTGACCGATTACATCGAAGACAAATCCCTGCGCCTGAAAGAGGACCAGAAGGAAGTCTTCGTCAAAACCCGGCCTGATTATTTGGAGGCGGAAGCGGTTTATCGAGCCATCGCCATCGCCGCGGTCATGAAATGCCCGCTCTATGTGGCGCATTTAAGCTCCGGCAGAGGGGTTCTTCCCGTCCGGCAGGCCCGCGAAGAGGGCCAGGTCGTCTATGCCGAAACCTGCCCGCAGTATTTGAGTCTCACCGACGAGATTCTGCAGAAGACCGGGCCTCTGGCCAAGATCGGCCCGCCGCTCCGTTACGAGAAGGACCGGCTGGCTCTCTGGGAA
>JALOPX010000101.1 GCA_025453655.1 Candidatus Krumholzibacteriia bacterium | reverse complement strand
TGCGGCACGAATCCCCCGAGGTGGAATCGATCCTCAACCAGCTCAAAAAACCCGCCTCGTTCGTCGAGTCGATAGTCGAGATATATCTGAAGGACCAGCCGGCGAAGTCGACGGGTCGCGAGAAGGCCCCCGTTTCCCCGGCCGTGCAGACGGTGCTGTCGAACGCGATCGAGGAGAAGGTGAAGCTCTACGACCCCCTCGTCGAGCCGGAGCACATCCTGATCGCCGTCTTCGATCCGCGCTCGGCCCTTTCGGGGTACGTGCGAGACAAGCTCGAACTCACGAAGGAGGACATCTACAGGGCGATCGCCGAGATAAAGGCGGTCCGGGAGATCACCGAGCCGTCCGCCGGGAAGGGCGCCGCGGGGGGCGCCGGGGCGGCGGCCGCTGAGGCCCCGGGGAAGATCGCCGAAAGCCTCAAGTACACGACCGACATGACGAACCAGGCGGCGGCGGGCAATTTCGATCCGATGATCGGGCGCGAGGGGGAGCTCCAGCAGACGATCCAGATCCTCCTTCGCCGCAGGAAGAATTCGCCGATCCTCGTTGGAGGTGCCGGGGTCGGCAAGTCGGCGATCGTCGAGGGGTTCGCGAAAGCCGTCATTGACAAGCGCGTCCCCAAATCATTGCAGGACGTAAAGATACTCGAAGTCGACATGGGCGGCCTGATCGCCGGGGCGAAGTACAAGGGCGAGTTCGAGGAACGCTTCAAGTCCCTCATCGGCGAGGTCGCAAGAAGCGCCGGCAAGGTCATCCTCTTCATCGACGAGATACACACGATATGCGGATCGGGCTCGGGGGGTGGAATGGACGCGGCGAACCTCCTTAAGCCGGCCCTGGCGCGCGGGCAACTGAGGCTCATCGGGGCCACGACCGAGGAGGAATACACGAAATACCTCGAGAAGGACAAGGCCCTGGTCCGCCGCTTCGAAAAGGTCAAGGTGGGGCAGCCCCTCTTCAACGACGCGGTGGCGATAGTGAACGGCGTCGAGGAGAAATACGCGTCGCACCACAAGGTCACATTCACCGGCGAGTCGAAGACGGCCTCGGTGAAACTCGCCATGCGCTACCTCTCCGAGAGGAACCTTCCCGACATCGCCCTCGACATCATCGACGAGGCGGCGAGCGAATTCGCAGTGAAGAAGGAACTGGCCGGGGAGAAGATCCGAACGCTGGCGCCCCTTTTCGAGGAGATCGAAAAGCTCATCGCAGGCGGCGCGAAAGAGGGGATGGAAGCGGCTTATACGGCATTGATAAAGGATATGGACACCCTCCAGGGGTACTGGGGGCACAGGCTCGACAGGGAGACGAAGGCCTCCCTCCCATTCGAAAAGATCAAGAAGGAGAATCTCGGAGAGATAGTCGGGGAGAAGAAAAAACTCTTCGCCGACCTCTCCGCCGTCGTGGAGAAGCTCGAGCCGGTCATCTTCGAGAGCGACATCGGGGCGGTGATAGCCCGGAGGACCGGCATCCCCGTCTCGAAGATGATGACGGCCGAGAAGGACCGCCTGATCAACATGGAAGCATTCCTGGCCAAAAAAATCATCGGCCAGAAAAACGCCATCACCGCGGTCTGCAACGCCATCAGAAAGTCGAGGGCGGGGCTGAAGCTCCCCTACCGCCCGGTCGGCTCATTCCTCTTCCTCGGCCCCACCGGGACGGGGAAGACATATCTGCCCAAGTTGTTGGCGGAGTTCCTCTTCGACGACAAGAACGCCATCGTCAGGATGGACATGTCGGAGTTCATGGAGACCCATTCGGTCTCCAAGATGATCGGCGCCCCTCCGGGGTACGTCGGGTACGAGGCGGGCGGGCTCCTCACCGAGGCCGTTCGCAAGAAGCCCTTCTCGATCGTCCTTCTCGACGAGGTGGAGAAGGCGCACCCCGACGTTTTCAACGTCCTCCTGCAGCTTCTCGATGACGGCCGCGGACGGTGGATTTCTCAAATACAATAGTTGTATTGACTTCCAATTATGCCGCTGATAAGATTCTCGCAGCCGACCGCGAGGGCAGGGAGCCGGACATGGACGAGATACGCTCCTTCCTATTCGGCAAGTTCAGGCCGGAGCTTCTCAACCGGCTAAGCGAGATCATTGTCTTCCGTCCCTTCTCGCAGGAGCAGGTGGAGAATATCGCGGGGCTGGAATTCAACGGGCTCTGCGCCCTGCTCGAGGAGCAGAATATAAGGGCGACCCTGTCCGACGAGGCCAGGAAGAAACTGGCGAAGGAAGGGTACACGGTCGAGCTCGGGGCGAGGCCGATCCAGAGGATCATCGAAAAGCAGATCATCAACAAGCTGTCGGTCGACATCATCACCGGCGGCGTCAAGCCCGGCGACGAGATCAGGGTCGACCTGAAGGACGACGATTATACGTTCACTGTAATCGGAAGTAACTGAAGGGATCATTCAACAAGGAGGAATTGATGGCGAAATTCATACTCGGCGCTACCGAGCGGGTCAAGAAGGACGACTCGATACCGGTGGAATTGCTCCCGTCGAACAAACTACTCTATATCGCCAAACTGAACAACGACGAAGACGCCACGCCGGACCCGGTCCGATGCAACAACCTCAAGGAGGTCTTCGAGAAATTCCGGCCGTCCTTCGAATGCGAGCTCGAGTCGGAAGCCGGAGAATCGATAAACGCCGATTTCCAGATCAGGGCGATGAAGGATTTCACTCCGAAGGAACTGATCGAGAACAACGAACAGCTTTCGACTACATACTACAGCAAGGAGATCCTCGCGGACCTCGACAAGCAGCTCAAGAAGAACAACGCTCTGCGCAAGACCCTGAGCGACAAGGAAAAGAAGGAAGCTCTTCTGAAAGCGGCCAAATACTATATCGACCTCCTCACGGAGTAAAGGAAGGGGTGAGAGAATGGGCGACAACGAAATGAGACCCGAGGAAAAGAAGGCCGAGGAAGCGAAGCCGGCCGCCGAGATCGAAAGGCTTTCGGAAGACGAATTCGCCGAAATGCTCAGCGAGAAATTCGGCAAGTTCGACGAGCTGGCGAAACTCCTCCCCTCGTTCAAGACCGCCGACGGCGATCTCGTGAGGGGCGTGGAATGGCTCGATCCGAAGAAGGATTTCCAGAGGAAGGAATTCCTCACGAAGAAGGATTTCGCGAAGCAGAGAAAGCTTCTCGCCGAGAGGCTCAAGCTCTGGGTGGAGGCGATACAAAGCTCCGACGATCCCGACGGGATGCGCAAGAACCTCAACGACAAAATGATGAAGCTCGAGGCGAATCTCGAGAAGAACATGAAGCGCGTCCTCAAGTCGGGCAGGGAGGTCGAGACGACCTACCGGGCGATCGACAAGTTCTTCGCCAACGCCCAGATGGAACCGGACGAGAAGGTCAACGCCTGGTTCGCCAACGTCAGCGCCGACTCGCTGATGAACCCCGACGACAAGGAGAAGTTCGAGGAGCTCGGCAAGGCGATCTCGGACCTCTACCGCGAATGGTCGATCAAGGAATGTTTCTCGATGGCGGTCGTCCCCGGGTGGCTCGGATCGGTCGAGAACATCGACTCGGTCGCGCGGCAGATAGGCCTCGCGAACAAGCTGCATATCATCACCGACCTTCCCGATTTCAGCAAGTTCGAGGAAGTGATGGACATGCTCGAGGATCCCGCGTACGCGGGGCTCGCCGGCATCGACGACTACAAGCAGTACGTCTCGATTTTCGCCAACTGGGTGATGGCGCGCGAAGCGAACCAGTACGAGGAGGATCCGATGTGGATCCCGCCCTCGTCGGTGGTCGCGGGCAAGATGTACCAGGGCGACACGACGATCGGTATGCAGCAGCCGAGCGCCGGCTTCAAGTACGGCAAGATCGCCGACGCGAAGTACCTCAAGTTCAGGGCGAACCAGCCCGACGCGAGCAAGATCAACGAGAAGGGCGTCAACACGATGGTCAACTTCGAGGGAGCCGTGGTGGCGATGGGCTCCTCGACCCTCTCCACGAAGGAGACCTTCAACGTCTATTCGATCAGGCGCACATACGACTACGTCTACAAGACGCTGCGCAACTATCTCAACAAGCAGACCTTCTCGGTGATCGACCAGAAGTTCATCGACGCCCTGAGGCGCGACATCGACAAGTTCATGAAGGCGATTTCGGGCGGCGACAACATCCTCGAGGACTACAAGATCGAGATCTTCGCCGACGAGGAGATGCGCAAGAGACAGGAGGTCGACATCAAGGTCTCTCTGAACCCGAAATATCCGGCCCGGACGTTCAACATAGAATTCTCGGCCTGGAACGAGGACAACCAGACGAACGTGAAGGACAAGTAGTCCTTCGGAGGGACCGGCCCGGGGACGGGCATCGGTTTGGAAAGCGACTTAAGGGAATCGTAACAGTCCGGAAATGCGCGCCGGTAGCGCGCGAAAGGAGAAGTGGAAGATGGCAAGAAGACCGACCCTGACGATCGACGGTGTCGTTTACAAGAACGTCTACGCGGTTTCGTACACGCTTTACACAGCCAAGGACGAGACGGGCCGCCCGGCCGATCGCGCCCACGCGGGCACTATCGTCATAAAGAGGGAATCGGACGAGACGTGCGACATCGCCCGCTGGGCGATGGATTCCTCGAAGCCGAACTGGAAGAGCGGCTCGGTGATGTTCAAAAATCCCGACGACGCGAAGATGAAGGAACTGGTCTGGGAGAACGGCTTCATCACTGCCTACTCGGAGAACGTTCCCCACATCAAGAACAATCCCGACGAGCAGATGTGGGAGGAATTCGAGATATCGTGCCAGGTGCTCAAGGTCAGCGACGCGAGCATAGACAACCGCTGGCAGGAATAGAGGGCGCGTATCAGGCGCCTGAAAATGAGGGAATAGAAAGCGCGCGGCGGGAGCGGCCGGCCCGGATCCGGAATCGACCGGAGGGACCGCGGCCGTCCCGCGGCAGGGAGTGAGCCATGCCCACCGTTCTGGAAACGAACGCGGAAGCCGTCATTCGCATAGACAATCAGGAGATCAAGTACAACGTCTCCGCGGTGCGCCTCGACCAGTTCGTCGATTCGCACCACAGGCTGATGATCCGCATCCAGCAGGTGGGGCAGAAGGAATCGGGCAAGGATTTCGACGATCCGACGCAGTACACGAAATTCCTAGGAAGCAACGTCACCCTGAACATACGCGCCCGGAGCGGCGTCGTCGATCCGGAGCGGGCCCTCGAGTTCATCGGCGTAGTGACCGACGTGCAGATCGAGAACAGCATCGACGGCCTCAACACGGTGCTGCTTCACGCCGCCTCGCCGACGATAGCGATGGACGGCGCGGCGCGGAACGCACACTACCACGACAAGAGCGCCAGCGACATCGTCGGCGCGCTCGTCGGCAACTACCCGATCACCGTCGGGAAGATCGAGGCGACGAAGGGGAAATACAAGTTCGATACGCAGTACCGCGAGAGCGACTTCGACTACGTCATGCGCCTCGCGACCGGCTCGGGGATGTTCGCCTGGTATTCGGGCAGGGATTTCAACATGGGGCCGGCGAACGGCTCGAAGACGGTCGACCTGAATTGGCGGGAGAACCTCGGGGGCTTCAAGATGGGGCTCGGGACCGCGCCGGTCGAGTTCAAGTCGGACGTCTACAACTACGAGCAGAAAAAGACATATTCACAGGACAGCAAGTCGATCTCGCAGGACTCGGTCCTCTCGAGTCTGTCGAAGACCGCCCCGGAGGCCTCGAAGAAGATCTACAAGGATTCGGGCTTCTCGACGGCGCCGAAAACCGTCGCGGACGCCCAGACCCTGGACAAGACCCTGAAGAACGAACGGCGAAAGGCGATGGGGTCGATGATCCGCTGCACAGGCGAATCGATCATCCCCGAGGTGAGCGTGGGGCTCTGCGTGAGGATAATGGGGATGAAGGAGCTCGACGGCCAGTACTGGGTGATCGGGACGAGCCATTTCCTCAACGAGAGCGGGAAATACCACAACAACTTCGTCTGCACCCCGCTCGACATCGCATACCCGGGGGGAAGGGACGCGAAGCAGGACGTAGAGTCGACCGAGGCGGGGAAGGCCGAGACGGCGAGCGTCGAGGCCGTCGCCGCGGGAAAGCGTGAGCCGGTCATCGGGATGCACGTCGCGAGGGTGGTGGACCTGAAGGACCCGGAGAAGCTCGGGCGCGTCAAGGTCAGCTACCCGTGGCTCGACTCGGAGCAGACCGCCTGGGTCAGGATCGCCGTCCCGCACGCGGGAAAGGACCGGGGATGGTACTCGCTCCCCGAGATCGACGACGAGGTGCTCGTCGGCTACGAGCACGGCAATACCGACCACCCGATCGTCCTCGGAAGCCTCTACAATAAGAACAACGCGCCGATGGCCGAGGCGATCTCCGATACGAACGACGTAAAAATGTTCATGACGCGCGCGGGGAACAAGATCGTCTTCAACGACAAGGACGGCGCCGAGACGATAACGATCTCCCAGAAGGACGGGAAGAACAAGATCGTCCTCGACATTGCGGGCCCATCGATATCGATCGAGACGGAGGGGGACATTTCCATAAAGGGAAAGAACCTCAATATAGAGACGCAGCAGGCTATAACGATGAAGGCCGCCGGCGACGTGAAGATCCAGGGGGCCAACGTCGAAATAAAGGCCGACGCCAACATCAAGTCGACGGCCGCCGCGAACAATGAAATCACGGGCAACGCCCAGGTCAACGTAAAGGGCGGCATGATCAATCTTAACTAGGGATCGGGATGGAATACCTGTCACTGCCATTCGCGCTGCGCAAGGGGTACCTGAGGACGACGGATCTCGGCGAATCGATCTCTAACTCGATCGGCCTGATCCTCAGCACCCGCAGGGGCTCCCTCCCCTTCGATCCCGAATACGGCTGCGACCTGTGGGAGAAGGAATATTCGGACCTTTTCATGGTGAACAAGTCCGACGTTCAGGGGAGCATCCGGAACGCGATAAGCAAATTCGAGCCGAGGCTGTACAACATCTCGGTGTCGCTCATAAATATTCAGACCGGCCCCGATCATCCCCTCGGAGTGGCCGTGAAGGTGATCGGGAATTACCGCGACGAAAAAGACGAGAAAAGATTCGAAGAGGTCTTCAGTATAGGTTGACATGAACAGTGAAAGATCGAAAACAGCCGAAGAGATTTTCCGCGACATGCACAGGGAGCTGCGTTCCTGGAACGCCGACATCCCCGAGTCGCCGGACAGGATGGATCCGATCCTCGGCATCATGCTGAGGCTCTATTCGAGCCAGCTCGCCTCGATAGACAAAAAGATCACCGACACCTGGACCCACGCGTCGAACGCCCTCATTAAATCGCTCAACCCGGAGAGCCTCAGGTGGCCGGTCCCCGCCTTCACCGTTATTCAGGCGAAGCCGGTCGATCCGGTGATCCACGTCGACCCGCAGTCGAGGTTCTTCTACAAGGAGGAGCGCGACGGCGGGAAGACCTTCTTCTTCTCCTCGCTGAGGACCGAGAAGCTCGTCCAGGCCGCTCTCGCCGGGCTCTACTTCACCACCGGCGAAAATGTCCACGATATCTCCCCGTCCCCCTCGGCGGGAACGAGGGTGTCGGGCAGAATGGGGCCATCCACCGGAACGGGCCGCGACGCCGCGGTCTACATGGCGATAAAGCACGACGGCCCCGTCGAGGATTTCGAGGACTCCTTCATCTTTCTGCGCGGAGGCGATGAGGCCCTCAAGCAGCTCAGGTGGTCCAGGTGGCTCCCCTGCATCGACGGAAGGTTCTACGAGGAGGGCGGTTTCTGCCCGGGGCTCGCCGGCTCGATCGACGACATGTTCGCGAAGGGCGCGGAGGCTCTCGACTGGGGCGGCCTCAGAAGGAGCGGCGACATCTTCAAACCGCTCGAAAACAACTTCGCCGTCATACCTGCGAGCTTCGTCACCCCGTGGCGGCGCGGGAACCCCGACGGCGCCTTCATGAAGGCGGCCTCGGCGGCGGGAATACAGTTGCCGCAGAGCCCCGAGACCCTTTACTGGATAAGGATTCAGCTTCCCCACGGAGGGGATAAATCGGCCTTTCAGTCGCCGTTCAGCGCCGACTTCGACTGTTTCATCGCCGTGAACCGCTACGAGCAGACCCTCTTCAAGCACACCGGCGGGAACAGGCTCGTCGAGATAGAGATCCCCGACGACCTCGACGAAATCCTCGAGATCATATCGGTCTCCGATTCCGGCGGGAGAAAATACGTTCCTCAGCACGAGGCGCTGACCTCGGGCGAGAGCAGGTTCTACAATCTGATGGAGCAGAAGGGGCGCCTCTCCCTCTGGTTCGATTTCTCGGGCAGGGTAGAGCTGCCCCCCGATTCGATCACGGTGAATTATTCCGTAACGGCTGGGACCGGCGCGAACGGGATCTCGGCCGGCAAGATAAGGGAGCTCTACGAAAGCCATCCGGGGATCGAATCGCTTCAGAATATCGTTCCGGTGAGCGGAGCCATCCCCGCCAAGAGCGAGGAGCAGATAATCGCCGAGGTCTCCGCGCGGCTCAGGGGGCGCGACAGGGCGATGTCGTTCGAGCAACTGACCGGATGGGTCCGGACCTTCGACGGCAGGATCTCGGCCGCCGGTTGCGAGAAGGGCGTGATGAGGACGGAGAACGGCGTCAGGAAATGCGTCGTCGTCAAGGTGACGGTGAGGTCGAGGGAATTCTATTCGGACGACGAGATAGAGCTTCTGCGCGCGCGCCTCGCCTCGTTCCTCAAGTCCCGAACCTCGATCAACAGCCAGTTCATGGTGGAGATGGTAAAGGCGAGATGATCGAAAAAGACGCGAAAATGCCCGAGCTCACGGGCCGGAGATACAGGTTCCATTACCTGACCGCGATCAATCTCCTTCAAAGCATGGGGATCGCCCCCTCCGACATTAATATCAGGGCGGCGGGGGAGTACGAGAACTACCGCGGCGAGGTGCGCTCGCAGGACCCGGCGCCCGGCGAGCCGATACATCCGGGGTCGCGGATCACCCTCGAGGTCGGGTGCGAGAGCGCCGTCGATTTCATGCCGTACCAGTTTTTCTACGGGCTCCGCGGTATACGCGACACCGACGGAAGGTGGGAGTCGGACGCCCGTTCCCTGATGGCGCCCTTCGACGCGGCGACGATCCGTTACGAGGCCGCTACACGCATGGACGCCCTGCGTTACGATTTCGGGGTGACCGACGAGGGGCACCTTCGAAGATTCATGAGACTGTTCGAATACGGGGAGGCCGGCGGGGAGGGAGACGCCGCGGAGCTGATGTTTCTCGCGGCCGTGCTCCCGTCGCTCCACATGTGGGGAGGGAACCCGGCGGCGCTGACCGTTATTCTGAAGAAGCTGTTCGGATACGAGGTGCGCCTGAGGGAGAACGTCAGGGCCTCGACCCCCATCCCGGAGGAGATCCGGTACAGGCTCGGGTCCAGGGCGGGGAGGCTGGGGGCGGAGACGGTCCTCGGCAGGTCGTTCGAGGAGTGCGATTCGAGGTACGAGGTGGAGTTTTCCGGCGTCCCGGCGCGGGACGTCCCGGAGATGCTTCCCGGCGGGCGGACAAGGCGCAGGGTCGAAAGGATCCTCGATTACTGCGCGCCGGGCGACCTCGATTATACGATTTCGGTGAAGGTCGAAAGGCCGGCGGCGGGGGGCGGCGGGGAAGGGCATCTCGGATATTCGACCTGGCTGTGCCGGGCGGGGGGGGGTAAGCGGCCGGAGCGGTGGCGGACGGGGCGGGGAAGGAATCGAGGCGGAAGCGAGCGCCGGAGGTATCTCTTGACAATAAGGGCCGCCGGCAATAGAGTCTTATAGATTTTACGAGGTAATACGATGGATGAATTCAAGTTACAATCGGTCAACTGGCAGGACGGGATGCTCCTGACGATGGGTCATCTTCGCGCCCAGGAGAGATACTTCGAGGAGCTCGTCAGGTGGCACGCCTTCGGCGCGAACGACATCTACGGTCTCGCGAAAAAGGACTCGGCCCAGCCTCCGCTGAAGATCGACGCGACGATGAGCGGCAGCAGGCTCCGGGTCGAGGTGAAGCGGTGCGAGGCGCTTCTTCCCTGCGGCACCGCGGTGGAATTCAGCGAGTCGACGGCCGGCGGCGGCGTGCTCAAGGCCGAGGTCGAGACGACCAAAACCCGCGTCCCGGTTTTCCTCGGCATCGATCCCGGGATGAAGGATCCGCCCAACCTTCCCGAATCGATGTATATCCAGATAGCGATTCTCGCGGTGAACGGCTCCGAGGTCACCCGGGCCGACGACTATTTCCCGCCGTGCGTGACGGTCGACGCCGACGACAGGCTCGCCTCGATCGCCGTCGACTACAGGAACCGGATGGAGAACCTCCTCAAGCTTTCGATAAACGCCTATCTCGCCGCCTCCTCGGACAAGGGGCTCGAGGGGGCTTCGACGAAACTGCAGAGTGCATTCAGGGAGACGACGAACCTTCTCGTATATCACATGGCCTCCCACCTGGACGATTTCACGATCGGCCGGAGCGCGCCGCACCCCGGCGCCTTCGTCCTCGATTTCAAGAAACTTTTCCGCGTCGTGTCGGCGCTGCTTCACCTTCAGCCGGCGCTCAAGGATTACCTCAACGAGAAATTCTTCACGAGGGAGGCGGGCACCGACATCGGCACCTGGCTCTCCTCGATAGATTCGTTCCTCCTCTCGGAGTACGATCACAGGAACATCGCGGGCCAGGTGCGGATGATCGACGGCATACTGGGGACGATGAAGGCGCTCATGGCCTTCCTTTCGAAGACCAGGCTCGACCAACTCAGCGACCAGGCCGTCGCCACCGAAACGATCATGTACCGCGGGAAGACATACAGGAACTACAATCTCGGAGGCCACCGGCTCGAGGAGATGGGCGAGCTCAATTACCTCGTGATGGATCTCGCGGAACCGGCCCCCGTGAAGGATACGGTGACGCTGATCAACAAGGATCTGTTCACGGACAGCCAGTGGCGCAGCATGCAGATACGCCTCGGGGTGAACCAGGCGCGGGGTCTCGGCGAGACCGATCCGGTCGAGGTCGACACGACGAGCTACAACAACAAGGTCGTGCTTCACCCGATGGACATGCTCCAGTCGTCCTCGATCAGGCAGGTGACCCTGATCTTCCGCGGCATGCCCGACCCGAAGAAAATCGCCGCGCTGGGCAAGACCGATTTGATTCTTTACGTCGTGTGAGTGAGGATGTGATTCAATGGCCGAAAGCATTACTTCGTACATCGAGGACCTGTTCAAGTACATAAACGGGTACGAGAAGGATTACGCCTCCTTCGAGGCTGAGGCCTTCTTCCAGACCTACAACGGGATCGGCGCCGTCTTCCAGGCGCTCAGGGAGCAGCGCGACGAGGCGGTCGAGGTCGATCGCGTCTTCCTCGAGAAGATCAAGCAGGGCCCGCTGAACAGCTCCGACCTTCGCCAGCTTACGATTCAGATAATCATCTCGTTCTTCGAGTCGGTCGCCGACACGGACGGGAAGTCGGACCAGGCATACCTCTACTGCCGGGAATTCAGGACGGTGAAGAGGGACGCGACCTACTTCGAGACCTTCCTCATGCCGCTCCTGACGCGGGAGGGAAGCCTCAACAACAATTTCAAGCTGAACAATTTCTTCATGAAGGAGATCGGCAGATTCATCAGGAAATTCAGCAGCGGGTTCAACACCGAGGTGAATTTCGAGGAGTTCAAGGGGATGCCGCTTCACCAGAAGCTTCTGATCCTGCACATGAGGCGCGCCGAGCACGGGGAGGACCTCGTCAACGACCGCGATTCGCTCGAGGCGCACATGCGCGGCATCGGGGTCTTCGACAAGCTCAGGCAGGAAAGCCCGCTGGCCGACAGCTACCTCCGGGAGTGGGGCTACCTCGTCGAGGAGAGCTTCTGGGACAGGTTCAGGCAGTCCCTCTCGGTCTTCTTCGCGAAGATGAGGGGATTGTTCTCCAATTTCAGCTACGTCCGGCTGGCCCTTTCGCAGAGGTATTCCGCGTACCTGTTCTACGGGCTGGCGATCGCGATCTTCCTTTTCCTTTCGATATTCATACCGCTGAAATGGAACAGCTATACGGGCAAAAAACTGGCCGAGTTCGAGGCACGGGTGCAAAAGGTGGAGTCGCGCAGATAGGGGCGACGGGAGGAACATGAGTCTCATCAAGATATTCAAATTCGCGCAGAAGAGGTCGAAGAAGATAAAGAGGGCGAAGGGGGCCGCGGGGCCGCCGCCCAAGTGGCCCGAAGGGACGAGGGTCGGCGTCTTCGGGCACGAGAACTCCGGCAAGACGGTCTTCTTCACTTCGCTCTACACGCAGAGCAAGACGTCCGGCAATTTCCACATATCGGTCAGGGACAACGCGACCGCGAACGAGTTCTTCAGGAACGACATGGCGATCAAGGGGGTCGACGTCGACAGCTCCGGCTCGGGGACGATAGCGGCGAAATCGGTCCCGAAGAGATTCCCCGACCCGACCCTGAAGGACGTCGTCCTTCAGTTCACCGCGATACTCGACGGGAGCAAAAAGATCCCCGTCGTGACCTACGATTACAACGGGAAGGCCGCCTCGATATCGGACCGCTCCGACGAGGCCGAGAAGATAAGGGATTTCATGGCAGGCGCCGACGGCCTCCTCTTCTTCTTCGATCCGAAGGTTCTGGCCGCCGACCCCGAGGTCCAGGCGCGCGCGTCGTCGTTCATAAACATTCTCGAATACATCGTGCCGCTAAAGTCGCGGCTCCCGATCCCGGTCGGGCTCGTCATAACGAAGGCCGACATCCTCCCGGGATTCACCGGCGAGGACAAGACGATCCTGGTGCGGGCCGAGGACGAGCAGGTGATGGCCGAGGATTACGAGGGGTTCCTCGAGAAGGTCCTCGAATTCGACAGGCTCGCGGGCGACAGGGAATGGGCCTCGACGGTTAGGAACATCCTCGTGAAGCTCCGCGAATTCATCCGGATCGTCGTCGGGCGGACCCTCGACTTCCAGATATTCTTCGTGTCGAGCACGGGGAACAAACCGGAGAAGATAGGGGTCGACGTCGGCCGCTCGATATACGCTCCGCCCGAGAAGGTCAATCCGTGCGGCG
>JALOPX010000100.1 GCA_025453655.1 Candidatus Krumholzibacteriia bacterium | reverse complement strand
TTTTTATTTTTTCAATCGATGTGTTATACTACCGTTGTTCGAAAGCGGGTTCGTGACAAATCCAACCGGTTCTTTCAGAAAACCTGTTTACCGGAAAAGGTTCTGAGGAGGTGGCCCGCGTGACCCTTTCATTGGATCTCTTTTCCGGTTTTAGACGAAGCCCCGCCCGGCGATGACCGGGCGGGGCCTTTTTCCATCCGGCCCGTCAATCCTTCAGGTGCGCGTCGAACCATTCATAAAGGGTGTTCCACCAGAGCTCCGCGTTCTGCGGTTTGCGCACGAAATGATCCTCGTCGGGGAATACGACGAGTTTCGAGGGAACGTTCATCCTCTGAAGCGCGGTGAAGAATTCGAGGCTTTGCGTGTAGGGCACCCTGAAATCCTTTTCCCCGGCGATTACGAGGCAGGGCGTCCTGAATGAAGCGACGAATTTGTGGGGCGAGAATTTTTCGTACATCTCCGGGTTGGTCCATGGCGTGCCCCGGTACTCCCACTCGGGGAACCAGAGCTCCTCGGTCGCGCCGTACATGCTCTCGAGGTTGTAGACCCCCGCGTGCGATACAAGGCACCTGAACCTGTCGCTGTGCCCCTCGATCCAGTCGATCATGTAGCCGCCGTACGAGGCCCCGGCCGCCGCGATCCTTTCGCCGTCTATGAAGGGGAAATTGGCCGTCACGAAATCGACGCCGTTCATTATGTCGACGTAGGGCGCCCCTCCCCAGTCGCCGCTGATCGCGTCGGTGAAGGCCTGCCCGTACCCTGTGCTGCCGGTGAAGTTGAAGGTAGCGACGACGTAGCCGGGCGAGGCGAACATCTGGACGTTCCACCTGTAGTGGAAGTCGTCGCCGAACGAACCCTGGGGGCCTCCGTGTATGAGGACGATGAGCGGGTATTTTCCGCCTTCCTCGAAGAAGGGCGGCTTCACGAGCATGCCGTGCACCTTCCCCGCGGCCCCGTCATACCAGAATTCCTCCACGTCGTTCATCTCGAGGTTCGAGATGACACTCGCGTTGATATCGGTCAGGCGCACGGCATCCTTCCCGTTGACGGGCGCCCTGTATAGATCGACGGGGCTTTTTATGCTCTGGCGCGCCACGATCAGGCTCTTGCCGTCGGGGGATACGCGCATGTCGGAGTCGAACGCTCCTGTTATGACCTTCTGCGGCGTTTTCCCGTTGACAGGGACCCTGAATATCGAATGGCGACCCTTGTCCTCGGCGCCGAACCAGAGGGAGCGGCTGTCGGGCGCCCAGCCGTACGGACCGGCGCTGAAGTCGAAATCAGCCGTCAGGTTTCGGGTCTCGTTCTTTTTTCTGTCGAGAAGCATTATCGAAAAGCGGTCGGCTTCGAACCCGGGCTTCATCTGAGCGCGCCAGGCGAGGTACCTTCCGTCCGGCGAGTAGCGCGGGTCGTTGTCGTTGGATGGATTGTCGGCGGTTATGCGCCTCGTGGACCCGTCGGCAATCGAATAAATATAAAGATCGTTGTTCGTCGAGACGGCGACCACCGGATCGGGGTTCAACGAGAAGCATATCTCCTTCCCGTCGGGGGAGAAGGCGTAGTCGCGGGCTCCTCCGAGGGCGATCGGAGGGACGTCCGTCGCGCCCCTGTTTATCTCCGTCAGGGAGCCGTCCTCAAGATCGACGAGGAAAAGATGGCTGAAGGTGCCGTCGCGCCAGCTGTTCCAGTGCCTGTACATAAGCTGTTCGGCGATATGGGCGCGGACCGCGCTCTCTTCGGCCTCGGCGAGCTTCTTCGCGTTGCAGTCCATATCTTCGCAATCGGGGTAGACGCTCGACGTGAAGGCGATCCTGCGCCCGTCCGGGGACCAGAGGGGATCGGACGCACCCGTCGGAAGATCGGTGAGCTTTTTCGCCTCGCCGCCCCCGGCGGGGATGATCCAGATCTGCGATCCTTTTTCGCGGTCGGAGACGAAGGCGAGGCGCCCGCCGTCGGGGGACCAGCAGGGCGACGTATTGTTGCAGTCGCCCGCGATGAAGGGCTCGGGGTCGCCCCCGTACGCACCCACCGTGTATATGTCGGTCTTCGAAGAGTTCCTGTCCCTGTCGAACCATGTCACGGCGAAGGCGATCGTCTTCCCGTCGGGGGAGACCTCGAAGGCTCCGATCCTGCCGAGCGAGATAAGGTCGTCGAAGGTAAGCGCCCGCGGCTTCTCGGTCACCTCTCCTTCGTGGCCCGACGCGGCAACGGCGAAGAGGGCAAGGGCGAGCATGAGAGGGACCAGGCTGTGGAGCATTCGCTGAAACCGGTCGATCATCGCTTCTCTCCTTTTGTTTCGGTGGCGTTTCGATCTTTCCGGAGGCATTGTAGGGAAAAAAGGGCGCACAGGCAACTTCTAAGAAAGACGGCGGATTTCAGATGATTCCGGAAGCGAACCCCTCGCGAAGGATGAAGCCGAAGAGGCCGGGAGGGGGGATCGATAGAGCGGATGAAGCCTCGACACCCGCGCAGACGGGGACGCGCAACGACCGGGCAAAAAAACAGGGAGGAAACCCGATTCCTCCCTGCCCGGCTTTGGATAGCCTTCCCTACCTTCACCCCGTCAACTGCCCAATCAACGGATTATCCCACCCCCTATGATAATCGCTGGGCGAAACTACAATCTCCTTCGGTATGGCGAACCGGCATGGCCGGCTGGATCCTCCTTAGAGTCATGCAAAAGGGTTGGACGGCCGTTTTTCATTTTTGGACATCGTCGGGATGAATTTTTCCTTGTTGATCTGAGCGCCGGGCGCGGGGCGGTCCCAGGGTTCCCGAGCGTCGAAAAAAGCGGAGTCATGGGAATGCCGGGTCTATTCCCCGGCGCGGGAGCCGGAAATTTCGCGGAGCCTTTGAGACCAGGGCGATGACGGGTCGATCGACAGGTATCTTTCGACTGAGCTCCGCGCCTTTTCCACATCCCCCGATTCGATCAGCATGACGGCGAGGTTGTAGCAGGTCTCGGGGATGGCGCATCCTTCGGCGGCCGCGGATTCGAGCATCGCGATCGCCTTCGCGAGGTCGCCGCGGCGATAGCAGGCGAGGGCGAGGTCGTTCATGGCGGCCCCGTTGCGCGGATCGGCATCCAGGATTCTCTTGTAATGGATTTCGGCCATGGCGGGATGGTTCCTGACCATGAATAAATGGCCGAGGAGCCTTCTCGCCTCTATCGATCCCGGATCGCGGGCAAGCGCTTCCCGGAGAGCTCTTTCGCTTTCCTCCAATATCGCGCCGTCATATCCGGCTCCCCTGATCCTGCCTCTTTCCCCGGCGGGCGGGCCGGCCGAGAAGGAGAGCCTGAGCTCGCCGGGCCAGAGAGCCTTCACCGTCCCGTATACCTCCCGCCGGACGGGCTTCAGCCCGGAATCACGGTTGTGGATAATGAGCGCGGATGAAAGGACGATGACGAGGGAGGCGGCGATCGCGATCCGGCCCTGAACATGGCGCGGCAGGGCGAACATTCCCGGCGAGCCCTGGCGGGATCCGTCCGCGCGAAGCATCCCCCGCGCGCCGGCCCGTCCATGGCGGGCGCCGGCGGCTTTGGAATGGCCGGCGATCTCTTCGTACGCGGCGCTCGATGAAATCAGTTCGGACATGCACGCCGGGCAGCCGGAAAGATGCTTTTCGTAGAGGATCCTCTCCTCATCCGGAAGCATCCGGTCCAGATACGCGGCCAGCATCTCCTCGTCGTTACAGAAATCGTTCATGAAAGGAACTCCGATTCCGGGAAGAGGCCTCTTCTCCTCCCTTCCTGCATATTAGACGGCCGTTTGCCCTCTTTTTCCGATGCGGACCGGCTTTTTGATCGACGTCAGTTGGGCGTCCCGCCGTCGCGCGTGAGATCCTCCATGGGGAGGAGCAGGTCCATGTCGCGCGCGACATATCTGCAAGTCTCAGCCGGTATTCCCTTTTCCTCTATCCTGGAGGCGAGCTCGGAGTACAGGGAGTCGAGTTTCCTGTAGACCTCCCTGGCGCCGTGAAAACCGAGCAGCTCCCCGATCCTTCGCGCGCTCTCTCCGTGCTGGAAACGCATCCTGAGAAGCATCCTGTCATTTTTCGAAAGAAGGGCCACCGCCTCCCCGAGAAGCTCAAGGACCTTCTGAAGATCCCTGCTGCCCTGCAGCGCGTCGGGAGACGGCGAGGCGGATTCCAGCAGATCGGGATCGTGAAACAACCCGCCGCGGAGCGCCGGGAAGCGTCCCGCTCCGCGGCCGGAAGCGATGAGCTTGTCGAGAAGTCGGCCGAGCTTGCGCCTGGCCATCTCTTTCACGATCCTCCGGTCGGCCTCGATTATGTCCAGAAAGGAGATTCCCCTTCCCATCTCGAGCCTCAGGCTCTCGATCGTCTCGCCGATCGGGAGGGCGTCCACGTAGTAGAGCTGGAAAAAGCGCCGGTCGAACCTGGAGAGCCCCTCCACCGCCTTCCTCACGTGGCGGATGCCGCTTTCTGAGCGGAAATGGTCCCTGCAATGATTGCCGGCGACAACGAAAAGCCATGTCCTGAGCGTCGATTTTCCGCCGTATCCGGAGAGTTTCCCCGACTTGAGCTTTTCCAGGAGGGAGATGTAGAGATCCGCGGCCACTTCCCCGTCCACGGAGAAACCGGATATGATTTTCCTCATCAGGGGGGTGTGGGTCTCCACGAATTCCTGCCAGGCCCGCTCCTCTCCGTCGAGGATCCTTTTAACCAGTTCGAGATCGCCGTCCATTATGGCGTCATTATATCAGATATGGCGCGAGAGAGCTAGTCCAGACTGTAATGGAGAATCGTGCCGGTCGATCCGACGGCGAAGACGTCGGCGGGGCCGGTTCCCCAGACAGCCCTGAGTGTGGCGCTCGTGGGGCTGCTTTGCTCCTCCCACGCGGAACCGTCGTAGTGCAGGATCACCCCGTTCTGCCCCACCGCGAAGATGTCGCTGCCGGAGGTTCCCCAGATAGAATAGAGTTGCCTCGACGTCCCGCTGTACATCTGCGTCCAGGAGACGCCGTCATAATGGACGATGATCCCGCCGTACCCGACGGCGAAGACGTCGTCCCGGCCGCCCGCCCAGACGTCGCAGAGAAGAAAAGCCGTCTGGCTTTCCGCCTCCGTCCAGGAAACGCCGTCGTAATGAAGGATTATGCCTGCCGAACCGACTGCCCATACGTCCGTGGCCGACAGGGCCCAGATCCCATAGAGCGATTCGCCGAAGGGGACCTCCATTCGTTCCCACCCCGCCCCGTCGTATCGCACTATCAGCCCGAAAAGGCCGGCGCCGAAGACGACGGACCCGCCTGCGCCTGAGAGACCGTTGATCTCCCCGTAGCCGGGGATAAAATCCTCTTGAAGGCCGGTGCCGTCGGAGAGGAGTACCGTCCCGAGCTCGCCCGCGATCAGGACTTCGCCCGTCGATTCGCCCCAGACAGCGTTGAATTTGCTGGTCAGTCTCCAGGGGACTGTATCCCATCCGCTCCCGTTGAATCTCAGGATGGCGCCGTTCCTGCCCGCCGCCCAGGCTTCCGAGGGCGAACCGCTCCAGAGGCCGAAGAGATGCTGCGATGTGGCGTCGGGGACGAAATTCCACCCGTAGGCGTTCATGCGGAGAATCGTCCCGAGGAATCCCACTGCGAAGGCGCTCGATTCGGATATCGCCGTTATCCCGTGAAGTTTCTCGGCGGTGATCGGCGTTTTCAGCGACCAGGAGACGCCGTCGTATTTCAGGATCGTCCCGTGGTCACCGCAGGCGAGGATGTTGCCCGGCGAGATCCCGCTGATCGATGTGATCTCCTCCGTGGTCCCGGTCTCCGCCGGCAGCCAGGAGGCGCCATCGTAATGCAATATCCCGCCGCCGGACCCGCCTATGAAGATATCGTCCGCCGAGCTTCCCCAGATCGTCCTGTGAATCCGGTCGGCGTCCAGCGTCATCGCCTGCCAGGAGGCGCCGTCGAAATGAAGGATCCTCCCGAAGTCGCCGGCCGCGTAGACGTCGGAGGAGGAGCTGCCCCAGACTGCGTGGAGGTCTTCCGTAACTCCCGTCGCTACGGCGGTCCATCCGGTTCCGTTGTAATGAATAATGGTGCCCGCCGCTCCGGCCGCCCAGACGTCATCGGGGGCGCTGCCCCAGATTCCCTCCAGCCGGGCGGAGGTCCCGGTCGCGACGCTCGTCCATGTTGATCCGTCCCAGCGAAGCACGATCCCCGATCCGCAGGCCGCCATTACGTTGTCGGCCGATGACCCCCATATCGAATATACGGACTGGGAGGTCCCGGTTTCCATCGTGCTCCAGATCTCCCCGTCGCATCGCAGGATCACGCCGTCATGCCCGCCGGCGAATATGTCGTTCTGGTCGGCGTGCCAGACGCAGGTCAGCCACCTGGAATGGGAGACTATATCCCAATCCGGCATGGGCGGTTCGGGAAGATCGGGAGAGACCGAGGAATCGCTGCAAGACTGCAGATGGGGAAGGGAAAGAAGAGCGAGGATCGCGAGAGTCCGAAAGGCCGCGGCGCTGGGATTTCGCATGGTGTGTTCCTTTGTAATAAACCCGTATCCAGGCCCCTGTTAAATTTAAAACAATTTTTCCCATGTAAATAATGATTTTTTAGGGAGAGTTTGAATGCGGGGGGCGCCCCGGGGGCGGCGTTACTTCTTTCCCCCGCCGTCCCTTGAGGTCGCCGTGTAAAAAATGGAGCCGCCCCGCGATTCGGAGGTCACCAGCCCCTTTTCCGCCAGCGCGTCGAGAAACTTCACCACCTGCGGAACGTTCAGCCCGAAGGCGGCCGCCATCTCCGCGGCGCCGCAAGGGCGCCTTTCCAGCATCGAGACGATATGCTCCATCGCCGCCTGGTCCTCGTGCTCGGCCCTGCTCGAGGCCGCCGCGATCACCTCGCAGCGGGGTCCGAAGCGCGCCCTGAACCATTCCATCTCGGCGGCGGAAAGGGGTTTCACGTCCCTGACGGTTCCGGGCCGTACGGCGGTGTTGAGCTGGACGGAGTCGTATCTGAGTGTTTTAAGTGCTCTTGCCAGGGCCGCGATATTCTCTTCGCCGGTATTATAACCGTCGACGAGGAGTATCTCGATGAAGACCTTTCCCTCGTAGTCGTCAAGAAAGGTGCGCAGCCCCTCGAGGATGGCGTCAAGGCGGATATCGGGGTGCGGCCGGTTTATCCTCGCGAATTCGCCGGGCAGGGCGGCGTCGAGCGAAGGGATCAGGATATCGCAATACGAGAGATCCTCCCTGACATCGGGCCTGTCGATCAGGGAGCTGTTCGTCAGGACGGCGAGCGGGATGTCGGTGATCGAGCGCGCTTCCTCGAGGAGCTCCCCAAGGCCGCTGTAAAGGGTCGGTTCGCCCCCTCCCGAAAGGGTTATGACGTCGGGCGGGTCGGCCATCCCGGACAGCCGCGCGCCGAGCTCGTCGAGTATCTCGGCGGGCGGGTAGAACTCCTCCCTGTCGACGGCAAGGCGGGTCGTCTGCCCGCATTCGCAGTACACGCAATCGAAGCTGCAAGTTTTATAGGGGACGACGTCGATCCCGAGAGACCTTCCGAGCCTTCTCGACGGGACGGGACCGAATATTCTCGCCATCTGTATCTCCTCCCGGACCGGCGCTCCGGAAATTCCACGCCTTCGCCGGATCAGTCTATTGTATAAAGTCGCGGCCCGCCAGTCAACAAACCCCGGCAATGGCCGCGCTGATTTTTTCATGAAATGCCGGTTATGCTTGAAGAACGGGGCGAAAACGGACATTATCCGGGCTGAGGGGGGCGCGGGCGACGCGCCGCCACGCGGAATTTCAGGAGGTGCCCCTTGGATTACATGGAAAAACCCGAATACAAGGCGAAGAAGAAGGATATCGACGAGATAATCAAATTCATCAGGGCCGGCAGCCGCATATTCATCGGATCGGGGGCCGCCGAACCGCAGGCCCTCATCAAGATGCTCATCGAGAAGGGCCGCGAGATCGTCGACCACGAAACGATCAACCTGATAGAGCTCGGATATTCGCCCTTCGCCGAGGCGGTAATGAGCAAGCCCTTCAAGCAGAACGCCTTTTTCATCGGGGCGAACGTCAGGGACGCGGTGAACGAGGGGAGGGCCGAATATACTCCGATCTTCCTTTCCGAGCTGCCCGCCCTGATACGCTCGGGGGAGCTCAAGATCGACGTCGCGTTCATACAGGTGGCCCCCCCCGACAGGTACGGTTTCTGTTCGCTCGGGGTCTCCGTCGACGTGGTGAAGGCGGGGGCCGAGGTGGCGAAGCTGGTCGTGGCCGAGGTCAACAGGCGGATGCCGAGAACACTGGGGGACTGTTTCATACACATGAAGGACATCGATTACGTCGTGGAGAGCGATCTGCCCCTTCCCGAGTGGAGCCCGCCGCCGATGGACGACGTCGCGATGAAAATCGGGCGGAACGTGGCGAGGCTGATCCGCGACGGCTCGACCATACAGACGGGGATCGGGATGATCCCGAACGCGATACTGTCGTTCCTGAAGCAG
>JALOPX010000099.1 GCA_025453655.1 Candidatus Krumholzibacteriia bacterium | reverse complement strand
TGGTGAATTCACGCTTGTGTACGATTGCTCCTAGAGCCCTGGCGATCTCCGCCGTCCTGTCGCGGCTGAAGGAATCGACGACCACGATCTCCCCCACCCCGGCGGCGCTGCTGATGCATCTTCCGATGTTGTCCTCCTCGTCGAGGGTGATCACGACGAGCGACACTCGCGCCAGGGATTCATCACCTCCCGAAAGCCCGTTCCGACTATTGCCGTCGCAGATGGCCAAATCTTCCTCCCGGCCCTCGCTCTTCATATTGCCGCCCCGCGAGGCGCCCGTTTCCTTCCCCGTCAGGATAACATCCCGGCTCCTCCCTGTCAGCCCTTCAGGCGCCGGACTTCACCGGACGGCGAGCCTTATCTCTTCGATCACTTCCCCGGGCGTGATTCCAGACATGCAGACGTTCGCTGCGCATTTCCCGCATCCGCATGGAGAACACGGAAGATTCCTGAAAATGACCCTGTGCCTTTCCGTCATCGGATCCCATACGCGCGGATCGGTCGGCCCGAAAAGGGTGACCGTCGGGATTCCCTGCATGACGGCGACGTGCTTGGGGCCTGAATCGATCCCCGCGAGCACGGCGAGCCTCTTTATCACGGCCCCGAGCCTCGCGATGCCCATCGGGGGAACCTTGACGGCGGCCGGCGCGGAGGCGGTTATCCTGTCCGCCGCGCCCTCCTCCCCCGGCCCCCAGAGAACCAGCGGCCTGAAACCCTCGTCATCCAGCATCCCGGCGAGCCTCGCGAAATTCTCCTCCGGCCACGACTTCAAACGGCACTTCGAGCCGGGGACCAGCCCGGCAAATCCCCTCCCCGGATCCCCCAAACCGTTGAAATACTTTTCCGCCCAGGACTCCTCCGCCAGGGCGGGGGGAAACCCGATGTCATAATTCCGCACGCGCTCGCAACGCTCCGTGCCGCCATCCGGACGCCCTTCTTCGAGGCCCAGCAGGAGGGGGATCTCCCTGTTCGCGTCCATGGTATACCGGGCGGCGCTCCTCCCGCCCGAGGCCGAACCCCTCGGCAGCACATGGCTGTAGCACCAGTTATGCCTTCCGGTATCCATGCCTATCCGCAGGGAGGCCCCCGAAAGCCATGTGACGGGCCCGCTCCCCGGAGAGCTGAGAAGATCGAGCGCCAGGTCGAATTTCTCCTTTCTCAGCCTTCGAACCGCGGAGATCATTCCCGCGACATCGCCTTCCATCGTGATCACGTCGTCGATTTCCCCGACGCCTTTCAAAGCCTCCGCGTACCTGGAGAAACAGAGATAACTGATCCCCGCCTCCGGAAACCTCCTTCTTAAGGAATGGATGATCGGAATCGACAGTGCGATATCGCCGAGCGAATGAAATCTTACGATCAGTATTTTGCGGATATCCCCCGTACGAAGACTCTCCATGGCGTTCACTTCGCATCCCACCCCGCGACCCGGGAAAGCCGCTCCTCGATCTCATCGACCTTCACGGCCTCCATGCATCTCGGATCGCCGCAGCGGTGAAGATGGCACGGAGCGCATTCCTCCCCGCCTCCGGCGACCTCGAAGGGGCCTTTCCCCTCGTACGGGAACCAGACCTCCGGCTCGGTCGGGCCGAATATGCCGACCGTCGGAAGGCCGAGGGCCACGGAAAGATGGAGGATACCTCCGTCATTGGCCACCAGCGCGCCGCACGACTTTATCAGCGACGCCGTCTCCCGTATACCCATGGCCGGCGCGACGACGGCTCCCGGAACGGCTGACCGCACTTCATTCACAATCGATTCCTCCCCCGGCCCCGTCAGAAGAATCACCTTCCTGCCGGAAAAGATCAAACGTTTCGCCAGCTCCACGAAACGCGACGGAGGCCACCTTTTTGAAGGCCAGCTTCCGCCCGGATGAATCGCGACCACCGCGCGCACCGTGGATTCCACGCCGCAGGCAGCGGCGAGCCGGGATCTTCCCCATTCCGTCTCCCTGACGGAGAGGTAGACTCGGGGCATTCCGTCCACGCGCGGCACATCCAGCATGCCGAGGGGATGCATGTGCTGTCTCACCGCGCTCCCCCCATCCACACGGGGCTTCCATGTCATCGTGTAGAATAATCCTCTGTATCGCCTCCCGCCGCCGATCCTGACCGGGATGCCTGAAAGAAAAAGAAGATTGGCCGTGGCCGGCGTGTAATAGAGATCAAGGGCGGCGGTAAAGTTCATGCTTCTGAGACTTCGGATCGTTCCTGCGTACGAGGCCGCGCCATCTCCCATCCTTATGATTCCTTCGAGAAACGGGTTTTCCTCAAGGACGTCAGCGTATGCCGAACCTGCGAGGTAATAGATATGCGCCCCGGGATACCGCTCCTTCAAAGCCTCGACGACCGGCGTAGTCATCACAATATCGCCGAGGAATCGAAGCCTGGTGACGAGAATTCTCAGCGCCCCGTTTTTTGACGCGGCGACTTTCTCGAGATCCAATCGATCACTCCCCCCGGGGCGATCCGGGCCCCGGCGCCGGCCCGCAGCCGTCAAGAAGCTTCCTGAAGTCACGCTCCATCCTGTCGCATACCTTCTCCCACGTAAAGGCCTTCATTATCTCCGCGCTCTCCCTTCCCATCGTTTCGCCGAGCCCGGGCTCGTCGTATATCCTTTTCACGGCCTTCCTCAACAGGGAACCGTTCCTGCGGGGGATGACGATGGCGTTTCTGCCGTCGATGGCGAAGTCCCCTGTGCCGCTCTTCGTGCATACGAGCGGCAACCCGCAGGCGGCGGCTTCGGCGGCCGTGTTGCTCCATCCGGCCCGCCTTTCAGCGGAAACGAAGAGGTCCGCCGCGCCGTACATCGCCGCCATACCCTCCTGCGGAAGGTTGAGGTAAAACCGGCACGGGAATCCCGGATCGAAACCGATCCTTGGATCGACCGCGCCGGTCGTATACGAATCGAAAAGATGAAGTTCGATCCCCCTTTTCCCTCCCGCGAGCGATCGCGCCGCTTCGGCCGCCATCCGTGTGCCCTTGCGCGGCCTCGAAATTCTTCCATAGCAGATCACCCTGAACGGGCGCTCCCCGCTGCAAGCCGGTACGGGCGCCGGAATGGGGCCCCGGCCGGGCGGGTGAAAGAGATCCGGGTTGATCCCGCCCCTGCCGTCGAGCGGTTCGATGCCGTACAGCTTTTTTACCCTCGAGGCGAGGCCGGAGGAATTTACCATGATCCTGTACCTGCCGGAACGGACGATTTCCCTTTCCCCGGCCGCATCCTCTATCTGGAGATAAAATATTTTCACCGCCGCGGCGCTTTCATCCAGGTACCGCGCGTATTCGGGCGTGCCCGTGATCATGACGTCGGGTCTGTACGAATGGAGCTCCGCCAGCGTGGAAAGGCCGCCGTCGTACTTCATCCAGGCGGGTGGCGCGCCGTCAGGGGTGAAGATCGTGAATTCGCACCCCCTCGACGTGAAGATGTTTCCCAGCTCCAAGTATCGCCTTACCCCTCCGAAAAGAAGAAGGTGCGGAAGAGCGGCGCCGATTCTCATTCTTTATCCCCCGGCGCGGCCCCCCGCCCGAGCAGCGAGGACACCGCGTCATAGACCTGGGCGACCGTCGTCGCCAGCATGCACGCGGCGGCGCCCTTCGGGCATTTCCGCCTGAAACAGGGCCCGCACTCCGGCCAGGAGTGAATGACGGCCGTCTTCGGTCCGGCCGGCGCGGTCCAGCCCGGATCCGTGGATCCGAATATCGCGACGGTCGGCCTGCCGAGCGCGGCGGAGATGTGCGCGGGGCCGCTGTCGTTTCCGACTAGAAGGCCGGCGCCTCCAATGACCCCGATCATCTCCCTCACGGTCAGTTTTCCGGCGAGGTTCTTTCCGTCGACCCCTTTCGCATTGACGATGTAATCTCCGGCCGCCGCCTCGGACGCGAGGCTGATCACGGCGACCTTCCATCCGAGCTCTTCGGATATCATGCGGGCGAGGGCGGCATACCTTTCCACGGGCCATATTTTCGCCGACCCGTAGGTGGCGCCGGGGGCAAGGACGAAATACCTTTCTCGGGGAGCGGCGTCTGCCTGCGAACCGCCGCTCCGATCCCGCGCGCGCAGCGCCGGCACAGGGCGTTCCTTCAGGTTTTTTCCCGAATATGTTTCAACGAGGCGGAGGTACGAAACGGAAAGGTGCTCCTCCCTGACGGCCCTGGCCTCCCTCGCGTGGGTGAGAAGGAAGCCGCGCCCTTCCGAAGAATAGCCGATCCTGTCCGAGGCGCCGGAAACCATGGCGATGACGGCCGACTGAAGCGAGGCTGGAAGCACGAAGCAGGCGTCCCATCCGCTGACGGGCCTGTTTCGTTTCAACGCGGACACGGCCGCCGCGATGCCGCCCTTCCCTTCCCAGGAAACGACTCCATCGACGTCGATATTTTCATCGAATACCGGAGACACGTAATCCCGGCATCCGAGGATCGTTTCCGCGCCGGGGAAGGCGCGGCGAAGCGCGGACAACATCGGAGTCGACATCACGGCATCCCCGAGCCAGTTCGGCGCGAGGACGAGAAACCGCTTACGCCCCGACCTGAAGGCGGTAGAGCTTTCTGTAGATCCCTTCCTCAACGATCAGCTCCTCGTGCGTTCCTGCCTGATGTATCCGCCCGTTCTCGACGACGATGATCCTGTCAGCGTTCCTCACGGTGGAGAGCCTGTGGGCGATCACCAGGGTCGTTCTCCCTTTCACGAGCCTGTCCACCGCCTCCTGAACCAGGGCTTCGCTCTCCACGTCCAGCGAGCTTGTCGCCTCGTCGAGGATCAGGATCTGCGGATTCTTCAGAACGGCCCTCGCGATGGCGAGCCTCTGCTTCTGCCCGCCGGAAAGCTGCGTCCCGCGGTCGCCGATCATCGTATCGTACCCGGAGGGCATCAGCGAAATAAACTCGTGCGCGTTCGCCGCCTTCGCGGCCTCGACCACCCTTTCCATTTCGCAGTCCCTCATCCCGTAGGCGATATTGTTGAAAACGGTGTCGTTGAAAAGGATCGTCTCCTGCGTCACTATACCCATGAGGGCGCGAAGGGACGACAGTTCCAGCGTCGCCGTGTCCCTGCCGTCGATGAGAATCCTTCCCGAAGTCGGGATGTAAAATCTCGGGAGCAGATCGGCCAGCGTCGATTTTCCCGCGCCGCTCGGCCCGACGAGCGCGACGACTTCTCCCCTCGCGATGGCAAGATCTACGTCCCTCAGCACCTCGATGCCGTTTTCATAGCTGAAACTCACCTTGTCGTAGACGATGCCTTCCCTAACTCCGTCGATTGGAATCTCACCCGATTCCTCCCCTTCGGCCCGGATATCGAGTATCTGAAAGACCCTTTCCCCGGATGCTAGCCCTTCCTGCACGACGCTGTTGAGCTTGCTCAGGTTCCTGACGGGGCCGACCACCCAGAGCATCGCCACTAGAAACATCATGAGGTTCTCCGGCTCCAGTTCGGACGCTATCACGAGCTTTCCCCCGTACCAGAGTATTATCACGCTCGCGAGCATCCCGATTGTCTCGCTCGCCGGAGAAGCCAGCTCCGCGAATTTTCTCATTCTGAGGTATTCCCTCAGGTAGCGGGCGTTGAAGAGGTCGAATTTGCCCTTCTCGAATCCCTCCATCCCGAAAGCCTTCACCACCCGGACGCCCGATATGGATTCCTGCAGAACGGATGTCATGTCGGCCATGCTTTCCTGCGCCTTCCGGCTTCCCTTCCTCAGTTTTCTGCTGATCATCGATATCAGCCCGATGTTGAGCGGCACGAGAACGATGGTCAGAAGGGCCAGTTTCCACGACGTGTAAAAAATGATCGCCGCCGCGATGACGGTCATGAGGCTGTTCTGCACTATGCTCGCCAGCCCCCCCACCACCGCGCCCCTGAGACTGGTCACGTCGTTCGTCACCCTGCTTATCAGGTGGCCCGTTTTCTGCCCGTCGAAAAAGGACAACGGGAGCATCTGTATCTTCCCGTAGAGTTCGTCCCTGATCCTCTTCAGGATCGACTGCTCCATGCTTATCGTCAGGACGGTACGCGCGTACCCGAGAATGTTTTTCAAAAGCATGAGCACCAGGAAGATGACGCAAAACCTTGCGAGCCTCTCCTTCCCGCTTCCTTCGTATATGAAATCCCGGGCCCGGTCCCTCACGCCGTCGATCCTCTTTTCGACGGCGCCCGGAACCAGAACGGAATGCGCGTTGCCGGCCGCTCCGGCCGAAACTCCGGCGTTTCCATCCTGGAATAAAATGTTCAGGAACGGGGGGATGAGTGTAAGCGATACTCCGCTCAGCGCGGCGAACAGAACCGTCGTCACGAACAACAGTATAGCTTTTTTCCAGAAAGGCCCGAGATAGGCGAGCAGCCTGGAGTAAATCGCGAGGGAATTATGGTCTTTCACCGCATTGCCGCTTTCGGGAATTATCTCATGTCTGCCTGTTTCTCGCCATCTGCAGCAGTTCCTCGACGTCAGTGAAAAAGGTCTTCAGGGAAAGCTGCTCTCCCTTCACGCCCTTGAATATCCTGACATTCGGCCTGTTTTCCGGGATCCAGTGCCTTCCGTCGTACTTCGTGAACAGGCCGATGACGGGGACGTCGAATTCCGCGGCGAAATGGAAAAGATCGGTGTTGCCGGAAAGGAAGAGATCGCAGTTGGAAAGCAGCGCGAGCGTTTCCGCCTGATTCGACGGTTCGAGATCGATCGTCTCGCCCCTGAGCTCCCCCTTGAGCCTTTCGATCAGCCTCTGGTCCCAGGGGTTCATGAGCAGCAGGAATTTCACGCGCAGCCTCCCTGCGAGGTTGTTCGCGAGATACGCAATGATTTCGGGTATGACCGTGTGACTCGTCTTCCCGTTCCCGGGGTCTATCCCGACGGTAAGAACCCCCTTTTCGGGCTTTCTGAAGTGGATCAACTGCCTGGCGTGCTGCACGTCCTGCTGCGCTATCGCCGTCCTGCCCCGGAATCCGCCCGCCCCGAGGCCGAGCGATTGCAAAATCCGCGGCATGCCGCCTCCGATGTACGCCTCTTCCGAAACCTTCACCTCGCAATTCACGAACGGAAAAGCCATGGGAAAGGCGAATCCGATCCGCGCCGCCGCGCCGGTCATGAAGGCGAGCAGATGCCTTTCAAGGGACATCTGGCGGCTGGTGAGAATGACCGTGTCGATCTCCAGCTTTCTCAGTTTCCTCGAAAGAGCCATGTAATCGGCCTTGAACAGCCTGAGCTGCTTCGGGTCGCAGGTGATTATGCCGCTGACCTTCATGATGCTTTTGGCGACGTCGGCGTCCTTCTGCAGGACAAGCAGCGTGATTTTCACGTCAGGATGATTCTCGTGAAACCAGTTGACCACCGGAGCCGCGAAAAGAAGGTCCACCGTCTCCCCGGAGTCCACGACCAGGATCCTTTTGGAGCCGGTGAGGTGGTGCGGGAGGGTGAACGGGCGATCCTTCCTGAACCTTCTCAGGTACGAGGAGATCAGTCTCGAGAGCAGTTCCCTTTCCATTTTATTTTCTTTCGCCAAAGCTTTTCCTCGCGTTAACGGCCTTCTTCGGCCCTTCCTCCCCGGCAAGGGCCGCTGAAATCCCTTCTTCGGCCCTTTCGACGAAGGTGAATTCCATTTCTTTTCTTATCTTCTCGGGAATCTCGGAAATATCCTTACGGTTCATTTCGGGAAGGACGATCTTTCTTATCCCGGCCCGGTGAGCCGCGATCACCTTGTCCTTCACACCGCCCACGGGAAGAACCTTCCCCGTAAGCGTGATCTCTCCGGTCATCGCCAGGTCCCTTCGAACCTTGAGCCCGGTGGCAAGCGAGGCAAGTGAAGCCGCGATCGCTATCCCCGCGCTCGGGCCGTCCTTCGGCACGGCCCCGGCAGGAATATGAAGGTGGATGTCGAGATTATCAAAGAATTTCTCGTCGACGCGCCCTCCTCCGTAATGCGACCTGACGAAACTCATCGCCGCTTCCGCCGATTCCTTCATAACCTCGCCGAGTTGCCCAGTGAGTTTTATCCTGCCCGACCCCCTCATCCCGACCGCCTCGATGAAAAGAATGACACCGCCGGTCGTGGTTTTTGCCATCCCTGTCGACACGCCGACCTCGGACCGGGGAAGCATGTCCTGGCCGGGGAAATCCGTCGCCCCGAGGTAATTCCTGAGGTTTCTCGGCGTGACCCTGTAAGGCCCCCTTTTTCCCTCCACCAGCCTCCTGGCGACCTTTCTCGTTATCGAGGCGATCTTGCGCTCGAGTTCCCTCACACCCGCCTCACGCGTGTACCTCTCGACGATCTCCCTGATCGCCTCCCCGGTTATCTCCAGTTTTCCCTTCCCGATGCCGTTCTCATCCATCTGCCTCGGGACGATGAACCTTCTCGCGATCTCCATCTTCTCTCCCGTGATATATCCCGGGATCTCCATGACCTCCATGCGGTCAAGCAGGGGGGCGGGGATGGTCTCCCTGACGTTGGCCGTCGTGATGAACATCACCTGCGAAAGATCGAACCCCTGAAGTCGCTGCCCAGTTTGTCCACCTCGTCGAGCATGAAAACGGGATTGCTGCTGCCGGCGGTTCTCAGCCCCTGGATGATCCTTCCCGGCATCGCGCCGATATAGGTCCTCCTGTGCCCCCTTATCTCCGCCTCGTCCCTGATGCCCCCGAGGGATACGCGCACGAAGGACCGCCCGAGGGCCGCGGCGATGCTTTTCCCGAGCGAGGTCTTTCCGACGCCCGGAGGCCCCGTCAGGCATATGATGGATCCCCTTGCGCCCTTCTTCAATTTTCTGACCGCGAGATATTCCAGAAGCCTTTCCTTTACCGGGACGAGATCGTAATGATCGCCGTCCAGTATTTTCCTCGCCTTCGCGAGATCTATATCCTCCGGCCCTCCGTCCTCCCAGGGCAGTTCCAGCAGCCAGTCGAGCCAGGTCCTGGAGACGTTGTACTCCGAGGAATTGCTCCCCATCCTGGACAGGCGGTTGAATTCCCTGATTGCCGCCTCCCTCGCATGCTCCGGCATGATCTTGACGTCTATGCGGTCCTTCAGCTCGTCGAGTTCGACGGCGCTGTCGGCGTCGCCGAGCTCCTTCTGAATCGACCTTATCTGCTGGCGCAGGTAATACTCCCTCTGCTCCCGCTCCATCTCCCTGTGGACCTCTTTTCGGATCTTCTCCCCTATGGCGGCTATCTCGATCTCGTTGTTTATGTTTTCATAAACGAATCCGAGCCTCCTTACGGGATCGAGTATCTCGAGCGCCGCCTGCCTGCCGGGGATATCCATGTTGATGTTCGCGGCAAGAAGGTCGGCCAGCCTCCCGGCCTCCCTTATCCCGGGGATGACGTTGAGAAGGTCTTCCGGGTAGCTTTCCGAGGACTCGACAAGGCGCGTGAAGGCTTCCGCGACGTTGCGGATCATGGCCTTTCCCAGATCGCCCTCAGTGTCCGGCTCAGCCAGCACCCTGATCCTCGCCCTCATGAGGGGCATGTCATCCGTGAAGAAACTGATCCCGATCCTTGACAGGCCCTGCCCGATTATTCTCATATGCCCGTCGGGGAAACGCGCCATCTTCTGGATTATCATGGCGCACCCCGTATGATATATGTCGTCGGGCCCCGGCATGTCCTTGTCGCTGTCCTTTTGCGTGAATACCCCGACAATCTTGTTTCCCGCCAGAGCCTCTTCTATCAGCCGGATCAGGTTCGAGTCCTTGAGCATAAGGGGAACGAGCATGTAAGGAAAAACAACGCCGTCATTGATTGGAATGACGGGGATCTCCTCCTGAATCTGTCTCGTTATCGTTTGATCATCCATTCTTAGCGGCAAATCCCCCGCCTTCCGGTCCGGGCGGCATTCGGGCCTGTAACCTTCGGTGCATATCGGGGTTGAGAATAGAGAAGGCCGGATGTTAAGTCAATTTGAAAAAGCCGCAAAGGCTTGCGCCTTGCGGCCGTCATATCGCCGCCCGGTTTGAAGATCCGGGCGGAAATCGAATGAAATCCGGGATTCAGCGCTTCAATTTCGTCCTGTCGACCGTTATGGATTCCTTGAGGGACTCGGGGTTATAGACATAGCTGTTGTCTATGAACCTCTTCATGTCGATGTCCCAGTCGCTGAGCTTGCTGTCATCCGAAAAGACAAGGGTGTATATAAGGACCGAACTGGAAAGTTCGTTTCTTATGTAGTAGATCCAGTACTCCTCGGATTTCTTCGCCGAAACGAGATATACGTTCGGCAATCCCCATGAGGCTATGACCTCCTGGACATCCATGCCTCTCGTTATCTCGCCGTTTTTGATGTTCTGGCAGAAAGGGCTCTCAGGGTTGAGTTTCGTATACTCATCCCTGTAACTGCTGTCCACGAAATTCTCCCTTTCGACCTTGGTCATGCAGGAACATCCGAGG
>JALOPX010000098.1 GCA_025453655.1 Candidatus Krumholzibacteriia bacterium | reverse complement strand
GCATAAGAGCGTACTTCGCAGGAATCGTGGCGTCGGTGACGTCCTCGTTGACGTCGTTCTCGAAGAATTCCCACGTCTTCTTCACGAGAATGTTCCTCGCGGGAACACCTTCGACGCCTGTGCGTACGACCTGCATGCTGTTACCGATCCAGGAGGTGCGCAACGGATATCCGACATCGTTGAGCTGCGAGTTGGATATACCGATGTAGTAGTCGAATCCTCCGAAATCGGGCAGCTGCAGCGAGTAGGCGCCCGAACCGGTCTTCTCGAGCACGTCGAAACTGTTGATGATCGGGCAGCCCCCGAACGCGTAGTAGCTGACACCGGCATAGATGCCGACGCCTGTTACGAGCGGGGTCACCACGCCGTTGGCCACGCGGCCGCCGGTCAGTTCGTAGTAGCTCGTGTTCACCAGGGTAACGCCGCACTTCGTCGAGAGCAGCTCGAGAGCGGCGGCGGCGGGCGAACCCGTGAGGTCGTCGGCGACCTGGTCGCCCATGACCATCAGGCCGACCTTGTGCTCAGACTGGTTCATCCAGTCGAGGAGCATCTGCGCGTCGTTGCTCTTGTCGCTGTAGTCGGTACCCTCGGTGATCGTCCCCGAGTTGAGGTCGCCGGAATCCCAGATGATCTTTTCATAAGTGTTGATCATCTGGTAGGTGTACGCACGGCTGCCGGGACCGTTGCTCACGAGGGAGCTCGGGCCGTTGACGTCGTAACGGTCAGGCATCTCGCCCGGGATGACCGCCGCGAAGGTGGGATCCCAGTAGGTCTGAACCGTGCCGACGAAGGTGCCGCGGCCGGTGAAATCATCCACGAACAGCATTTCGCTGTTCAGCGTGGGGAGGATCGTGAACTCGTACATGTTTCCGCCGACCTCTTCCGCTGTCGCGGGGAGGGTGGAGGAGGCGCCGAGAAGATCGTACGCCTTGAAGTAGTAATTGATCTGATATCCCCTCGTGAACAGGGAGTCGTTCAGATCCAGCATGTACTTGTCAGCCGCTTCGCTGCCGGCTCCGGTCAGAGCGGTCGGCATGAGGAACACGTCCCAGTTGCCGATCGTCTGGGTCCAGGTGCCGTAGGTACCCTGCATCGTCGCGCCGTGAATGTCGCTCTTCAGGCCGTCGATGCCGATGTACTGCGCGTAAACGTAAGCGTAAACGCGTTCGACGCCGGCCGAGAGGGTGTCGAGCCCGCCGGCCATGGGGGCCGTGCAGGTGACGACGATGGAGTCGCCCGGATCGATGACCGGGTCCTCGTTGCCGCGGAGATCGTTCGCAGCGTCAGCCCTTCCCCAGCTCTCCAGGTCGAATTCCTGGGTCGGGAAGGTATCCTGGAAGAGATCCAGGTCGCGGACGCTCCACTGCGGACCGACCGTCTCGTAGCGATAGAGGCGGCAGTTGTCGATCCATGGCGAGGGCGTGTGAGCGGCGCAGTCGCCGTACGAGTTGAACCACACGCCGCACATGTCTGAAACGCCGATCGTAACCTGAACTTCATCCGACGAGAAAAGATCGCTTACGTCGTTGGAAGCCTGGATGTAATCCTTGTCTCCACCGTAGTAGACGAAGTTGCGGTCTTTCCACACGCCGGGGCAGCCCTCTTCGTCGAGGGAGCGGATGCTCCAGGTGTAGAACACCAGGTTCGAGAGGGGAAGGTCACGATATACCGTGAAGTTGTATACAAGCCCGCCGAGTCCCGGAAGAACTGCCGGCGGTATCGCGGTATTCTGATTCTCGTCCCTGTTGCTGCTGTACATCGTCAGGTCGATAACCGGCGAAATGAGCGACTGATCCTGGCAGGGAGCCGCTGTCCCGCCGGGGCCTGTGCAGAAAGGAGTATTGAACAGGCCGGGATAATCCGCGCTCGGATACGATGAGCCCTGGTAGAAGATGACCTGCGTGGCGAAGTTGTCGCCGCAGGGATCCTTGTCGACCAGGTTGTTGGCAAGGCCGCTGAAGTCGCCGAAGGCATCGGCGCCGCGGGCCGTCCAGAAACCGTCGCTCGACTGCGTGACGTCGAGGGCTTCGCCCTCCCAGTTCTCGCTGTTGATCGTGCCGGTCGCGTCCGTGATCAGGAGCTCGTCGACGATCGCGGCACCATCGGTGTCCCAAAGACCGTCGGAATCCGACCAGGCGCCGTCAGCGATGAAGTTGAAGCGAAGCTTCGTGGCCACCTGGGAAAGGAGCAGCGTGTGGGTGGCGGCCGTGTCTACGGCGCCATCGTACATCGCAAGCTCTACCCAGTTGTCGTCACCGGAATCGTACTCGATGAAGGTCTGATCGAAATCAGGCTCCGAATCGAAATAGCCGTGGTACGAGAAGGTGACAAGACCGGTAATGGGGAACGCACCGGTCTCGAGGATCTGGTTCCAGCTGTTCGCGTATCCGGGGGCGTTCAGCCAGGAACACAGATAGAAGAATGGAGCCGCCGCCCTCGGGTCGTCGGCCGGACGCGAACCGCACCACATCGACTTCGTTCCCTCGAGCGCATAAAGGCCGCCCCAGCTTCCTCCGCCGAGACCGGCGAAGTCGTCAACATGGAAGAATGTCGCTATCTGCGCGGTATTGTCCAGAACCGTCCAGCCCTGCCAGTTCATCTGCTCGAAATCGTACCAGGCAAGGCAGTAGGAGTCGATAGCAGCTGCGGTCGCGAGCGAGCGAGCTCCCTGATCGATCATATCCAGGTTCTCATTCTCGCCAACCGCCTTCATGATCCGCTTGCCACTCTTGTCGATATCACGCGCCGACACGGCACCGACCAGCATGGCAAGGAGGCATACGCCCAGTATTAATACTAAGGCTTTCCTCATTATCTTATTCCCCCCAGCGTTAAGAGAATAATCCAACCCATTTAATCACTGCGGAAAATCCGTCATGCGTGCTCCGTCATATGGACCCTGTTAGCTCACCTCCCGACGTGCAAGGTCCAGACTAGGCTCAGGGCGTCCTCCCGTTTTTGCTCCAGATTTATGTCGAGTAAGCCTGGTACTCCAACGGCGGTCGGCGCAGGAAACACCCTGAATCAGACAGACTTCCATTCAGGTGCACACATATGATCTTCCGAGATTGGTTGTATTGTATCATGGATTTCTCTCATATGTCAATATACATTTTCACGTTGTCCGTTCAATGACGGGCATTTATGCCATAATTCCGAACGATCCGATATTCAGAATTATTCGTTAAGATATATTAGATTAATTCCGGCAAAAAGGCGATCCGGGGCCCTGCACCTTGACGGGCTGTCCCTTGTGAGGGATGCCCGCCCCCCCCCGGAACCACGATTTTTACGATAAAAAGGCCGGGGAGGATTCTCCCCGGCCTTCCAGACAGGCAGTCGCCCCTGAAGATCGTCCCGGCGGGACTACTTCAGAAGGACCATCTTCTTGGTGCTCTGGAACGACGCGGTGTCTATCTTGTAGAAATAGACTCCGCTCGCAACGCTCGATCCGAGATCGTTCGTGCCGTTCCAATCGATCTTATGCGATCCGGCTTCCCAGCTCTGGTCCGTAAGGGTCCTGACCAGCTGTCCGGCGACGTTGTAGATCTTCAGGCTCACGTTCGCCTTCTCCGGAAGGTTGAACGAGATCGTCGTCGTCGGGTTGAAGGGGTTCGGATAGTTCTGCATAAGAGCGTACTTCGCAGGCATAAGAGCGTACTTCGCAGGAATCGTGGCGTCGGTGACGTCCTCGTTGACGTCGTTCTCGAAGAATTCCCACGTCTTCTTCACGAGAATGTTCCTCGACAGGACAGCTTCGGCGCCCGTACGAACATGCGCCATGCTGTTGCCGATCCAGGAGGTGCGCATCGGATATCCCGCATCGTTGAGCTGCGAGTTGGATATGCCGATGTAGTAGTCGAACCCTCCGAAATCGGGCAGCTGCAGCGAGTAGGCGCCCGTGCCGGTCTTCTCGAGCACGTCGAAATCGTTGATGATCGGGCAGCCCCCCATCGCGTAGTAGGTCAGCCCGGCATAGATGCCGAGACCTGTTACGAGCGGGGTCACCACGCCGTTGGCCACGCGGCCGCCGGTCAGGTTGTAGTAGCTGTCGTCAACCACGGTCACGCCGCAGGTCGTCGAGAGCAGCTCGAGAGCCGAGGCCGAGGGGGCATTCGAGAGATCGAAAGCCGCGCTCTCGCCCATGACCATCAGGCCGACCTTGTGCTCCGACTGGTTCATCCAGTCGATGAGGAGCTGGCAGTCGTCGCTCTTGTCGCTGTATGTCGATCCCTCGCTTATCGTGCAGACATCGAGGTCGCCGGAATCCCAGATGACCTTTTCATAGTTGTTTATCATCTGGAAGACGTAGGCCCTGGCTCCCAGCCCGTTGCTGAGCGAGGAGGCCGGTCCGTTGATGTCGTAGCGGTCGGGCATCGCACCCGGGATGACCGCCTCGAAGGTGGGATCCCAGTAGTTCTGCTGCAACCCGAGGAAGGTGCCGCGGTTGTTGGTGTCGTCGACATAAAGCATCTGGCTGTTCAGCGTCGGGAGAACCGTCACTTCGAAGATATCTCCACCCGGCTCTTCCGCTGTCGCGGGGAGGGTGGAGGCGGCGCCGAGAAGATCGTACGCCTTGAAGTAGTAATTGATCTGATAACCCCTGGTGAACAGCGAGTCGTTCAGATCGATCATGTACTTGCCTTCGGCTTCGTTGCCGCCGCCGGTGACGGCTGTCGGGCAAAGGAATTCGTCCCAGTCGCCGATCGTCCGGATCCAGGTGCCGTAGGTACCCTGCATCGTCGCGCCGTGAATGTCGCTCTTCAGGCCGTCGATGCCGATGTACTGGGCGTACACGTAGCAGTATACTTCCTCGTCACCCGACGGAAGGAGCCTCAGACCGCCGGCCATGATTGCGTTGCAATCCACGACAGCGGAATCGCCCGGATCGATGACCGGATCGTCGCCGGTGCGAAGATCGCCGGCCATGTCGATTCTGGACGTGCTCTCCAGGTCGAATTCCTGCGATGGGAAGTTGTCCTGGAAGAGATCGAGGTCGCGGAAAGCCCACTGCGGGCCGACCGTCTCGTAACGTTCGATCCTCACGTTGTCGATCCAGGGCGAGGGCGTGTGAGCGGCGCAGTCGCCGACCTGGTTGAACCAGATGTCGCACATGTCGCGAACGCCGATCTGTACCTGGATCGGATCCTGCCCGATCAGGTCGCTCACGTCGAAGATGCTCTGGATGTAGTCCTTGTCCTCGCCGTAGTAGACGAAGTTCCTGTCGCTCCAGTTGCCGGGGCAGCCGTCTATGACGCTCCGGACGCCCCATGTGTAGAAGACGAGGTTGCCGAGGAGCAGGTCGCGGTATACCGTGAACGAGTATACGGCGCCGCCGAGCGTCGGGAGGACGGCCGGCGGGAAGGCCACATCCTGTACCTCATCCCTGTTGCTGCTGTACCTGGTCATGTCGATGACCGGGGATACGAGCGCTTCGTTCTGGCAGGGAGCCGATGTCCCGCCCGGGCCCGTGCAGAAAGGAGTATCGAACAGGCCGGGGTAATCCGAGCTGGGATACGAGGAGCCCTGGAAGAAAACGATCTGCGAGCCGAAGTTGTCGCCGCAGGGATCCTTGTCGACCAGGTTGTTGGCGAAGCCGCAGAAGCTGCCGTAGGCGTCCGCGCCGCGGGCTTTCCAGAAACCGTCACTCGACTGTTTAACGTCGAGAGTTTCGTCTTCCCAGTTCTCGCTGTTGACGACGCCGGTCGCGTCCGTGATCAGGAGATCGTCCAGGATGGCCGCGCCGTCGGTGTCCCAGAGGCCGTCGTCATCGGCCCAGGCGCCGTCGGCGATGAAGTTGAAGCGAAGCTTCGTGGCCACCTGGGGAAGAAGCAGCGTGTGCGAGGCGACCGTGTCCACGGCGCCGTCGTACATCGCGAGCTCCACCCAGTTGTTGTCACCTGAATCGTACTGTACGAAGGTCTGATCGAAATCAGGCTCCGAATCGAAATAGCCGTGGTACGAGAAGGTGACAAGACCGGTAATGGGGAACGCGCCGGTCTCGAGGATCTGGTTCCAGTTGTTGCCGTATCCCGGGGCGTTCAACCATGAACACATGTACCACGAGGGGGCATATGTTCTGGCGTCGCCGTTCGGGCGCGTGCCGCACCATATCGACTTTGTTCCTTGCAGAGGATAAAGGCCGCCCCAGCTTCCACCGCCGAGGCCGGCGAAATTATCCACGTGAAAGAAGACATCGAGCTGGGCGGTGTTGTCCAGGAATGTCCAACCCTGCCAGTTCATGGGCTCGAAATCGTACCAGACGATATAGTAGGAGTCGACAGCGGCGGTAGTCGTAAGCGAACGGGCTCCCTGGTCGATGAGGCCGGGATCTTCCGTATTCGCTTCTTTCATGAATCGCAGGCCATTCCTGTCGATGTCGCGCGCCGACGCGGCACCGGCCGTCATGGCGAGGAGGCATATGCCCAGTATTGCAACTAAGGCTTTCCTCATTACTTATTCCCCCCAGCGTTAAGAGAATAATACCACTTGATTATATTTCTCGGAGTTTAAAGAAAAGAGAAGAGATGGGAGCCTCGCCTTCGAATCGTTGAACGATCTTCACCTCCCCGCGGATTCGATTCGATCAGCTCGAAGGGATACCCTCCCGTTTGGATCGATGACTTATTGTCGAGTAAGCCCGATACTCCAACGGCGGTCGGCCAGGGTGAAACCCTTTTTGCTGGCAAGGCCGCCCACTTAGGGCGCACCTGCTTCCTTTCCGAGACTGTTAATATATTAACAAAAAGGAGGGCTGATGTCAAGAGTCATTTCCATCCCCGATGGAAACGATTCTTCGCCGCGGGCGCGGTTTCCGGGCCTGTCACGCCTGTTCGCCGGCGATCTGCGAATAGTCGCAGAAAAGGCCGAAGGCCTTGTACAGATCGGTGAGAAAGGATAACCTGTTTTCGCGGACGGCGGAGTCGTCGCAGTTAACCAGGACCTTGTCGAAATACGCGTTCACCGCCGGGACGATTCCCGGCAGGATCTCAAGGAAACGTGCCGTCTCCGCCGGGAACTCGAGCCCGGCCAGCCTCGAGGCGGCTTCGCAGGAGGCGTCGAAAAAGAGCTGCTCCTCCTTTTCGGAGAAAAGGGATCTCTTCACGCCCAGGCGGCTTTCATCCCTTTCCGCAAGCCCATCGAGCGCCTCACGGCCCGAGGCGCCGCTGATCCTTTCCCTTCTTTCCTTAGGTATGATATTGATTATCCTCTTCATGGCGAGAATGAAATCGGACAGGGAGCCGTTCCCCCTCATCTCCTGAAGCCCACGGACCGCGTCCCGGACGGCGTACGGCACCTCCCACGGGGAGGAAAGAACCGATGTCACCAGATCATGGTCGAAACCCTCCCCCCGGAGCATCGTATTGAACCTCTGGGCGAAAAGGTCGAGGACCTCCGCGAAAACCCTCTTCCCGTCCTCATCACCGGGCAACAGCCCCTCCTCGCGGAAGATATCGATGCCGCGGGCGGCCGCCTCCCTGAGGCTGACCGTGAGCCTACGCTCGATCATGATCCTGAGGATGCTGATGGCCTGGCGCCTCAGCGCGTAGGGATCCTGGGAACCGGTCGGCCCGAGCCCCTGGATATGGCAACCGGCGATCGTGTCGAGCTTGTCTGCGATCGAGACGAGGGTGCCGGCCTCCCCCTCGGGGAGCCTGTCCCCCGAAAAGCGGGGGAAATAGTGCTCGTAAATCGCCTCGCAGACCGGATCCGGCTCTCCGGACGCCCTTGCATATTCCCTTCCGATGTACCCCTGCAGCAGCGTGAATTCCTTCCCGTCCTTCACCATCTCGCTCGCAAGATCCGCCTTGGCGAGCCGGGCTGCTCTCGCCGTGGTCTCTTCGATCCCGGGCTCGACCGTCTCAATCCGTTCGAGAAGCCAGCCGCAGAGCACTTCGAGCCTCTCCGCTTTCTGCCGGAGGGTGCCGAGCCCCTCAAGCCATACGATCCCTTCCAGTTTCTCCGCCATCTTCCCCAGCGGGGCCGAGGTATCCTCGTTGAAATAGAAACGCGCGTCGGCGAGCCTCGCCTGCAAAACCCTCTCGTATCCCTTTACTATTTCCTTCCTGTTCCTCGTCGCCCCGTCCGCGAACGCTATGAACGCGGGCTTCAGGCCTCCTCCCGCTCCCTCCACCGAAAAATACCTCTGGTGGCTCTTCAGGGCCGTCACGATGACCTCCCTCGGCAGCTCGAGGAAGGACCGGTCGAATTTCCCCGACATCACGACCGGAGATTCCAGGAGATTCGCGACCATCGAACAGAGCCCGTCGTCTTCCACGAGATGACCGCCCGTCTCCGCGGCCGCCCGGGCGGCCATCGCCGAGACCTGCTTTTTCCTTTCGGCGTTGTCGAGTATTATCCCGTGTTTTTTAAGCGCGCTGAAATAATCTCCGATCCCATCAACCCCGACCCGTTCCCTGGAAAAGGGGGACAGCCCGGTCGAGCCCGAGGAAACGACGTTTCCCACCCTTATCTTGATCACCGCGTCGCCGAAGAGGGCAAGCACCCACCGCACGGGCCTCGCGAACCTGAAGCCGCTCCCGTCCCATTTCATCGCCTTGGGGAACCTGATGCCCGATATCAGCGCGGGGACATTTTCAGCGAGTATCTTCCCTGCCGACCTTCCGCTGATCTTCCTTTCGATTGCCAGGTACTCCCCTTTACCGGTGCTGATTCTCTTCAGCGAGTCCGGCTCGATCCCTTCGCGTTCGGCGAATCCCAGGGCCGCCCTCGTATAATTGCCGTCCTTGTCGACGGCGACGGAAACCGGGGGGCCGGTGACCGTCTCCACCTTCGTTTCCTGCATGGGCGCGAGCTGCTTCACCAGCACCACGAGCCTGTTCGGCGTACCCGACACCCCGATCGATTCGAACGGCAGGCGCTGCGATTTCAGGGTTTCGCGGAAGGATCTTTCGAGCTGCGCGACGGCGTCGTCTATATAGCCGCTCGGAAGGTTCTCGCAACCGATCTCAAGCAGAAAATCCTTTTTCATCCGCTCTTCCTCCTCCCGGCCTTCTCCCTTTTGAGCAGCGGGAAACCGAGCTCCTCCCTCTGCGCGACGTACCGCCCGGCCGCCATTCGCGAAAGATCCCTTATCTTTCCTATGTAACTGGTCCTCTCGGAGACGCTGATCGCGCCCCTTGCATCCAGCACGTTGAAAATGTGCGAGCATTTCAGGATATAATCATAACCCGGAAGTATCAGGCCCATGCCGAGCATCCTCGCGGCCTCCTGCTGGTACTTCTCGAATATGCCGAAACAGACCGACACGTCGGCCGCCTCGAAATGGAACTCGCTGAACTCCTTTTCCCCCTGCCTGTTCAGGTCGCCCCACCTGATGCCGTTCCCCCACTCGATCTCCATTATGTCGTCGACTCCCTGTATGTACATGCAGATCCTCTCCAGCCCGTACGTTATCTCGGCCGATATGGGATCGAGTTCAAGCCCTCCGGCCTGCTGAAAGTAGGTGAACTGCGTTATCTCCATGCCGTCGAGCCAGACCTCCCACCCGAGCCCCGACGCCCCGAGGGTCGGGGATTCCCAGTCGTCTTCGAGAAGCCTAATATCGTGCCGGGACCGGTCGATCCCGATGGCCTCGAGGCTCTCCACGTACAGGGGCAGGACGTCGTCCGGAGCCGGCTTGAGAATCACCTGGTACTGGTTGAATTGCTGGACCCTGTTTGGATTTTCCCCGTACCTCCCGTCCTTCGGCCTCTTGCTAGGCTCGATGTAGGCGGCCTTCCAGGGTTCCGGGCCGAGGACGCGCAGAAATGTCCCCGGATTCATCGTCCCCGCGCCCACCTCTGAATTGTACGGGGTTATCAGCAGGCAGCCCCTCTCGGACCAGAAACGGCCCAGGGCATTTACAACTTCCTGAAATGTCAAGGTCAGTCAACTCCTTTTATCATTTTAAGGGCGTTCGGCAGCCTGTATCCGTCAAAATGATGAAGGAACAGATTGTGAAGAAGCCTGCCTATCTCCCTGCGCCGGGCCCCGTCGCACACGCCCGTTCCCCTTCCCGCGGGGCCGTCCTCCCTCAAAGCCCGCAACAGGTCCCCCGACCCGGCCGAGAGGGCGAGCGCCGGGCCGCGCGCGCATTCTTCGCAAAGGACCGCGCCACTGGAAGGATCGATATTCATTCCCTTTCCCGCAAGCGCTTTTTTACACATGCCGCACTCTTCCAGGTCCGGCAGCACTCCTGCGATGCAGGCGAGCCTTGTCTGCAGGGCGAAAAAGAGGACCCATGGATCTTCGCATGATCCGATCGCCCCGATAAAATCCTCGATGGCATCGAATGCCCCCCTCTCGGATTCGTGCTCTATCGTCGTACGGTCCATCACTTCGAGGCCGGCCTGAAAGATGCATACTCTTTCCATATCACCTGCCCCCGTGTCGAAAAGGGATCGGCTGTCGATCTCCTTGAGGAGCTGCAACCCCCGCTGAGGCTTGTTATAATATACTATCTCCGCCATATTCCCCGTCCTGAGCCCCGCGTGGAACGGGCTGCGGCCGTTTCTGGCGCCCTTTGCAAGCAATCTCAGCTTGCCGTGCTCCCTGGTGAGCGAGACCGCTATCATGCTGGACTCGCCGAAATCGAAGCTCCTCAGGATTACCGCCCTGTCCTTCAGAATCTCGCTCATTGCCTCCCGCCCCGGAAATCAGATTTCGCCGTGCCAGTTCAGAAAGACCGTCGCGATGCCGAGATAGATAAAGATACCGAGCAGATCGTTGAGCGTCGTGATGAAGGGACCGGTCGCGAGGGCCGGATCTATGCTCGCCTTTTTCAGCATGAGCGGTATCAGCGCCCCCATTATCGTCGCCCAGCATATTATGATGAACATGCAGGTCCCGAGCAGTATCCCGAGCTTTAAGTTATGCTGCCAGAGAATCACCATCAGAAGCAGGGCCAGCCCGAGCACGAGGCCGTTCAGGAGGGAAACCTTGAGCTCCCTGAGGAGCTTTCCGCCCGTATTGGCGATGCTCAGCCCCCCGACGGCGAGTTCCCTTACGACGATCGCTGAAGACTGGATCCCGACGTTTCCTCCCATCCCCGTTATCACCGGCACGAAAAAGGCAAGTGTCAGCGCCGATTCCAGGGAACCTCTGAAATGGTTCATCACCATCGCGGACATGATCCCGCCGAAAAGGCCGGTGAGCAGCCACGGGAGCCTCGCCCTCGACAACTTTACGGGGGATCGTTCCCAAAATTCCTCGTCCCCCGTGCCGGCCATCATCGTGATGTCCTCGTTCGTCTCCTCCTCGATGACGTCGATTATGTCGTCGACCGTTATCCACCCTGCCAGCCTTCCCCGGTCGTCGATCACCGGAAGGCTGTAAAGACCGTATTTGGAAAATATGGCGGCGACTTCCTCCTGGTCGGTGTCGGCCGTCACCGTGAGAAGGTCCGGATTCATCACGTCGTCGAGCACGCTCTCGGGATCTTCAATCAGAAGGTCGATCAGGGGAATGCTGCCGAGCAGCCTCTCCTGATCGTCGATGATATAGACGTTCTCCGCGTGCTTGATCTTGTCCCCGGCCGTCCTGACGACGCCGATAGCGTCGGAAATCTTCAACCCGCTCCTGACGGTGATGACCTCCCTCGCCATCAGCCCGCCGGCCGATTCCTCGTCGAATTTGAGCAGCTCGCTTAATTTCTCGTAATCCTTCCGGCTGATCCGCCGCAACACCTTCTGCGCCTGTTCCACCGGAAGAAGGTTGATCACGTCGGCGGCGTCGTCGCTCGCCATGAAGGCCAGAAGGGGCGCGATCTCCTCGGCGCCCAGGTGCTCGAGTATGAACCTCGCGACGCCCTCGTCGACCAGGGTGAGCATCTCGCTCGCGATCCCCGGCTCGACGGCTTTGAAAAGCACGAGCCACGCATCCTCCGGCAGGGCGGCGAGTATCCCGGCGGAATCGGCGGCTCTCATCCCCTCGATGACCGATGGGAGCGTGGACAGATCGCCGGTTTCGATTATCTGCAGGGCTTTTTCGATTGCCTGGCCGTGCTTCTCTTCCATGTGATTTTCCTCGCAGAGGCCGCGAATGACGCGATTCAGGAATGACCAGAATCCGACTAAAAGCGGCCTAAGTCAAGGATTTATTGATTGACGGGGGCGGCGGTAGCGGAAGACGCCGGCCCGGCGGGCCGGTCGGCTGAATCAGGAATTCCCATCCGCCGCGGGCAGGGTGAGAAGGACCTCGGCAATCCTCTGTCCTTCGAGCCTTTCG
>JALOPX010000198.1 GCA_025453655.1 Candidatus Krumholzibacteriia bacterium | reverse complement strand
TCCTGCGCCGCGTTGGCCGCCCTAACCGCAGTCCTGTGGCGCGCGCGACCGACACCGAATCTTTTCGCCGCCGCCCAGAGCTCCTTCTCGACGACCCCGGCCCCCTCGCGGAAATGCACCGTCGGGGCGAGGATCATCTCCTCCCTGCCGGCGAGGGAGGGCATCCCGCGAAGGACGAAGGGAAGGGTCTGCGCCCACGGGCAGAGGTAGGACTCGACCTCCGGCGCCTCCGTCTCCGAATCGATCACGTTCGGGGCGAGGATCATGTCGACGCCCTCGTCGAGGAGGGACGCCACGTGACCGTGCGCCGTCTGTATCGGGCAGCAGGGCTCAGCGACCGTCTCCTCGAGCCCCCTGTTGATGATCTGCCTGTTCGTCGGCGGGCTCACGGCGACCTCGATCCCGAGCGCCTCGAGCCATGTCCGCCAGAATGGGAAACGGTCGTAGTAGAACATCGCGCGGGGGATCCCGGCGGTGAGGGATGCTCGCGCCGGCGACCGGTCGATCGCCGTCCCTATCCTCGCCGCGGCGGCGTCCATGTAATCCTCTTCGAGGAGCCTGCCGTACATGCGGACAAGATCGGGGATGACCGGCTTGACGACGGTCTTCGCCCTCTTGCGGTACTTGTCGCTGCACTTGTCGCCCCAGTACGTCTTCTCCCCCATCACGGTGAATTCCTTGATATCGCAGTAGTTGGGGCACCCCTTGCAGGTGAACTCCCTGATCTTGTAATCGATCTTCGAGATGTCGTACCCGTGGAAGAGCGATTCCCGGCCGAGGGCCTTCGTCTTTTCACGGGCCAGCAGCGCCGAGCCGATCGCCCCGATGACGCCGTTGTAGGGCGGGACGATGATCTCGCGCCCGAGGACCTCGCTGAAGGCGGCGGCGACCGAATCGTTGTACGCCGTCCCCCCCTGGAAGAAGATCACCTTTCCGATATGCCGTCCCCTGACGACCCTGTTGAGATAGTTCTGGACGACCGAATACGAGAGCCCCGCGATCAGGTCCTTCTTCGCGGCCCCCTTCTTCATATATGATGAGACGTCCTGCTCCATGTAGACGGTGCACCTTTCGCCGAGCCGTATCGGCGCCGCCGATTCGAAGGCGAGGCCGGAGAATTCATCGACGATATTGACGTCGAGTTTCTGCGCCTGCTCTTCGAGGAACGACCCGGTGCCGGCCGCGCAGGCCTCGTTCATCGCGAAATCGACGACGATGCCGTCCTCGATGCTGATGAATTTCGAATCCTGGCCGCCGATCTCGAAGATCGTGTCGACCTCGCGGCCGATCAGCTTTGTTCCTATGAAATCCGCGCCCGTTTTGTGCGCGGTGATCTCGTCGTTGACCGTGTCGGCGCCGACCAGCTCGCCGATAAGCTCCCTTCCGGAGCCAGTCGTCCCGACCCCCCGCACGCGAACCCTGTCCCCGACGGCAGCCTGAAGCTCCGAGAGCCCCTCGCCCACGACCTCGATCGGCCTCGCCCTGGTTCTTAGATAAATCTCGCGTATCACCGATCCCTCGTCGTCGACGAGGGCGAAGTTCGTGCTGACCGAGCCGACATCGATGCCGAGCCACGCGTCGACGGGAAGGGCCCTGCCCTCGAAGGAATAGTCGAAGACCCGGTCGCGTAGAAAAAGGACCTTTTCGCGCGAAAGGGGCTTCAGGGACGGGAACTTCCGCGGCTCCGCCTCGGGTGCCTGAAGTATTTTTTTGAAAAAGCTTTCGCCGTCGAACAGGTGGCCGTTCCCAGAGGCCAGAACGGCGGAGCCTATCGCGCCCATGTAGGAGCAGTGCTCCGGGATGACGAAGTCGTCGCCTCCGAGATCGAAGACACGCTGAATGGCCCCGGCCACCCCCCTGTTCATCGCGACACCGCCGATGAAGACGGTTTTGCCGGTGATCTTCCTTCCCCTGACGATATTGCTCTTGAAGTTACGTGCGACCGCCTCGCAGAGCCCCTTGAGAACCTCGCCGGGCATGTACCCCTTCTGCTGGGCGTGGATCATGTCGGATTTCGCGAAGACGCTGCAGCGGCCCGCTATCTTCGGGCAGCGCCCGGCGGCGTGGACGATACCCCCGACCTCCTCGATCGGGTAGCAGAGCCTTCCGGCCTGCTGGTCCATGAAGGAGCCGGTCCCCGCGGCGCAGTCCCCGTTCGTCTCGAAGTCGGCTATCATGGCGCCGCCGTTGCTCGACTCCATGAGAAGATACTTGGAGTTCTCCCCGCCCATCTCGAAAACGTTCACCGCGTCCGGATGAAGCCTGCTCATGGCGGTGGCGACGGCCCTGAACTCGTTCACCGCGGGGATGCCGATCGCGTCCGAGACGAGCTTCGCCGAGGCCCCGGTGACATTCGCCGACCCTATCTCGCCGGGCTCAAGGAACCTCGACAGCTTCCGGAAATCGGCCATCAGCGCATCGAGGGGACGCCCCTGGATTCGCATATATCTTGAAACGGCCATCGCCTCCCCCTCGCCCGAGGGGAATGGCCTGACCGTGTCGATGAGCCCGCCGGTGAGACCTTTA
>JALOPX010000097.1 GCA_025453655.1 Candidatus Krumholzibacteriia bacterium | reverse complement strand
GACCGGCTGCGCCCCGGTGGGAGACTTGTCATCTTCCGAACATCCCGCGATCACTGCGAGCGCGAGCATCCCCGCGCAGGTGAATTTGAGCGCCCTGTCCATTCTCATTGCGGCCTCCGATCGTACGATGGGTGGAAGTGGCATCGAATTCGGCGCGATTCTATGGTAACTTCTTCTTCCTGTCAACCACGAGGCTGGGAAAACAAACGGATTGAACCGGCGGGGCAATCGGATATAATGCAATCCCGGGCCCGCCGGGCCGCAAGGAGCTTGCGGCGGCCGCGAAACCCGGCTTCCCGGCAGGACACCCCGGCCCGGCCGCGAATCGTTTCGTCAACGGGAGAATCGGATGAACCCTTCGACAAGTCCCGAGCTTCTGGCGCTTCTCGCCTGTCCCGAGTGCGGCGGGAACCTCGGTCTTTCACCCCGACCGGCAGAGGGGCCTGCATCTCCCGCGGGCCAGGCCGTCCGCCACGCCCCGGACATCGCGGGGTGCGAAGAGTCACTTATTTGCGCCGGCTGCGGCAGGTCTTTCTGCATCCGTAAAGGCATCCCCCTCCTCTATTCCGATGACATCGACAGGGCCCATATCGAGGAGGAGGAGAAACTCGCGGAGCTGATGGCGACGCATACCCCGTCGGGCAGGGAGATCCTCCACGAGGCGCAATGGAGGGAATCGAAGAAGGAATTCTGGGGCTTCGTGAAGGAACGCGTATCGGGAGCGAACCTTTCGATCCTCAACGCCGGTTGCGGCATCGACAGGGATTTCTTCGATCTCGAGGGGGCGGGAATGCTGGTCGCCTTCGATCTGATGCCCTCGCTGCTCGAAAGGCTCGGCGCCATGTACGGCTCGAAGCACAATGTCGCCGGGGCGGTGCAGGCCCTGCCGTTCCGCGAAGGCTCCTTCGACTGCGTCTGCTGCGTCGACCTCGTGCACCACGAGCCGGAAAGGCTCCCAGGAATAATCCGCTCGTTCCACAGGGTGCTGAAACCGGGCGGGACGCTCTTCCTCGAGGATATAAACGCGTGGGGCCTTTTTCAGTTCTGGAAATCGATATTTCTCCCGGTGCCGGTCCACGGCGCCCTCAGGTCCGCGTACCACAGGGCGCGAAGGTCGCCGCACAGGCCCGCCGATTACGAGTTCCCGACGAGCGTATGGAGGGTGAGAAAGCTCCTGGCCGAAGCCGGATTCAGGGAGATGGAAGCGGTCCCGCAGAGGGCCTATCCGAACACCGGGCCGGCGGGACTCGCCGTCTACAGGGCGCTGTCGCGGTTCGACAGGGTGAGGCGTTACCACAACTTCCACTACATGTTTTTCGCGGTGAAGCAGGCCGCGGGCGCGGCGCGCTTACGCTGAAGACGCGGCGCCTTCGCGCCTGCCGGCGGCTCGTCAGGCGCCAGGCGGCCGTCACCCCGGGATCGCCCGGTCACGCGGGCTTCCCCGGGTCCATCGACGCCCAGATCCTCCAGATGTCGGCAAGCAGCTTCTTCTTCGCTCGAAGCATCGCGTCCTTCGAATCGCAGTGAACGGTCCCGGCGGCCGCGCCCGGATGGCCGTCGCCGATGTTGAGAAGGCGCATGATCTCCCCCATGTCCTTCGCGTGCTCCCGGCCCGTCATGTTCATCGAGAGCGATATCGACACCGAGATGTCGTTCGTCTTGGTGCCGCCGCGGAAGACCGGGCTCAGCACCGCGGCGCCGAGCGCGCCGGGATGGAGGATATAGGCGAGGTTCCTCTGGACGCGCGGCTCCCGCTTGTGATGGGTCAGGTCGACGACGACCAGCTCGCCGTTCCTGTCGCCTTCGAGGAAGGAGGCTCCATCCTTCAGGAGGGCGGACATCTTCTCCTCCTCGCCGCGGTATTCACGGATCCGCGCGAGCACCTCGTCCTCCGCCGCGATCGCCGCGAGCGGATTGTCCCTTACGCGCCCAGCCAGGTAATCGAGATAATCGAAATGATCGCTCCTCGTGCCGACCCTCGCCTTCAGGCTCATGTCGACGAGCTTGCCCGGCGTCTCCCTTCTCCATTCCTCCACGCTCCGGTAGTCGAATGAATCTATCGTGTCGGTTTCGGCCACGGTCTCTTCATAGAAGCCGGGAAGGGCGAGCCCAAGACCCGTCAGGTGGCCCAGGATCACCCTCGCGCAGGAGGGCTTCGTGTCGAACCTTCCGGGAATCGTTTCCGGGTCTATCCCCCTGAGCTTGACGACGTCGAGATTCCCCGCGTGGTGGTCGAACCAGAGGCCGCATTCGAGAGGATAGGGCAGGTCGCAGACGGCGTCGCGTATCCCGATCGTGACGGTGGAATTCGAGACGGCGCCCGGGCCGGTGAAGAGGAACGAATCGCAGCCGAGGGCCTTCGAAAGGAGGGCCGCCGAGACGATCCCGTCGAAATCGTTGTGAGTCACAATACGCTCGATGTCATGTGGGAGCTGCATGTCACCTCAGAACCCCGCCATGTAGGCGGCCGCGCCGAGCAGAAACCCGGCGAGAAGATTTATTGCCTTCACGAGAACGAAACCCTTCCTTGAATAGGCCAGCATCGGAAGCATCCCGTGCCCGTCCTGCACAATCGAGTTCGCCAGCAGGACGCTGAACGGGATGGCCCCCTGCGCGAAAAGGGTGACGAATATGAGATGGGGGCCCGATTCGGGAATTATCCCGACGAGGCAGGCGAGAACCAGGAAGAGCCATGGGCGGCCGCCGGCGACCCCGCGAAGGTCGACGTCGAGACGTTCGGAGATCAGGTAAAGCACGACCATGGCGCCTAGGGTCCACAGGAATATCCTCGGGAGGTGCCGTTTCGCTATATGCTCCCACAAATGCTCCTCGAGGAAATGGTCCGACACGGTCACCACGATGAAAAGGGCGAGAAGCGAGACGAGCAGCATCGAGACCCTCACCCAGTCCCATCCGCCCTCTTCCGGCGCCGCGTCATGTTCGTGCCCGGACTCGGGCGCCGCCGCTTCCCCCGCGGAGCTTTCGCCATGGGCGCCGTGGTCATGATGGCCGATCTGCCCGGTCGCGATCCCCGCTATCAGAAGGGCCAGCACGATGGCGAGGATGCCGCGGGGGGCCTTGCACGACTTCCACCGGCTCACCACCCTCTTCCCGTTTAAATATTCCTCCGCGTGCTCGTCGTGGAGCACCATCCCTCCGCATTCGAGGCGAGCGGCGAATTTCGATCTCGCGAGGAAGAGGTCGGTGACCATCCCCGCGACGATCCCGGCGGCGAAAAGGATCCCCGTCAGGATGACGGCCTGCTTCGGGATCATGGCCAGCATCACGAAGGCCTCGTCGCCGCTCGTAGCCACCATCGTCGCGACGACGGCGCCGACGGTGACCACCCTGTGCGTGTACATGGCGACGACGGCGAAGGAGCCGAGGCACCCCGGCACGGCGCCGAGAAAGGCCGCGAGGATGTACTGCCCGAAGCGGCTCCCCGCCAGTTTCTGCTGCCAGGCGCCGCTCGTCAGCACGTTCACGTATTCGATGACGAGCATCATCACGAAGACGAAGCCCGTTATCATCACGGTGTTTCTAAGGACGTCGATCATTCCCTGCGTGCTCCCCCTGACGGACCGGCGGCGCGCGGACTCTCCGCGGGATGGGATTATAGTTGAATCCTCATCCCCGTTCAATTACGATTTGAGCATGAAACGAAAGCAGCGCACGTTGTGATTGCAATGCCGATCGGGGGGGTTCGATCATGAAAACAGCGCGGATTCTGCTCGTCGCTCTTCTGCTGGCCGCCCTTTGCGGCTGCTCCGGCATCTCGGTCAGGACCGACTTCGACGAAAAGGCCGATTTCACGGTCTATAAAACCTACGACTGGATAAAATTCAGGGAGGAATCGCAAAACGGCCTGATGAAGGACCCCCTGCTGAGGAAAGAAATAATGGACTCCGTCGAAGAGGAGCTCGCGGCGAAGGGATACGCGCCGGCCGCGGGGAGCGCGCCCGATTTCTTCGTGGCCTTTCACATAGGTTCCAGGAAGAAGATCGACATCGACCACTACTACTACACCTACGGCTGGCGGGGCCGGTTCGGCGGCCACGACGTGAGCGTTCGAAAATACAGGGAAGGGACCTTGATAATAGACATCGTCGACGCGGCGGCCAGGGAACTGGTCTGGCGCGGATACGCGACGAGCGAGCTCCACGGCCGCGATGACGCCGCCGCTGACGCGCGCGCCTCAGTGGCGGCTATCATAAAGAAATTTCCGCCGAAATAGACGGAGACCGGGTTCGACATTTCGACCCCGTGGATGAGCGCTTTCGGCTTATTCGCTGAAGAGCCCCTTGATCGCGCCCCAGCTCGTGGTTTCCGTCCCGACTATGCACGGCAGGTTGATGGCGAGATAGTTCAGGATCTCCACGGGTTGCACCGGCCGGTTCTCCTTGCAGGTGATCGCTTCCAGTTTTCCCGTGCTGAGCCGTTCCTTGACCGTGATGTATCCCTGGAGCCCCGTCTGGAGGGGCACCATCGTGTGCTTGCAGACCCACGTCCACTGGAACCGGCAGTACTCGTAACAGACGATACCCCCGTCGCCGAACCAGTCGTAGTTCTCGGTCGGATCGTATGTGAGGTAGTGCTGTTCCGTGGAGAGAAGCTGAAGCCAGGGCGGCGCTTCAAGCCTGTACTCGAGACATTCGACCCCGGAGGTGCTGGGCATTACCCAGACCCAGACGTCGAACGGCGCGTAATCGTTCAAATACCTGCTGCAGTCGCTGTGCGAATCATCGGCATAAAGCCCAATATAAACCTTATCCGGGCACGCACTCACCGATGTTGCAAACGCCACTGCCATCAGAATCGTTATAAAACACCCGCGTAACATTCCGATTCATCCCTCCGGCAATCGGCCCGATCAAATATAATTTATTTACCGACAAGACCTTATAAGCTACACTCCGAGGTATTCCCCATTGTCAGAGTTATTCCCCGCTTCATGTAATAACTATAGCATATCCTGCGGCCCGTGTAAATGGTAAATATTTGAACAAGGTATGTTTTGAAGCTGATTAAGGATTCTTTTTTCATATGGAGCCGCGGCTGCTTGGCGCTTCGGTTCGGCTCCTTTGACAGGAATATTCTATCCAGATATCTATTACGAGCTTGTAATTACTATCGTAAGATACTGAGTACCCTTTATTATTGTAACTTCTCGATCCAGCCGTCCCTGAGCCTCACGATCCTGTCGCCGCAGGAGGCGTTCTTCTCCGAATGCGTCACCTGGATTATCGTCGTTCCCTCGGCGTTCAGTTTTTTGAAAAGCCGCATGATCTCTTCGCCCTGCTCTGAATGAAGATTCCCGGTCGGCTCGTCCGCGAGAATCAGCTTCGGATTCGAGATTATCGCCCTCGCCACTCCGACGAGCTGCTGCTGGCCCCCCGAAAGCTGGCTCGGGAAAAGATCCTTCTTGCCGACGATCTGGAACCTGTCGAGAATGTCGCAGACCATGCTCTTGCGTTCGGCCCCCTTTATCTTCTTGTAGAGAAGGGGCGTTTCCAGATTCTCGTACACGGTCAGCTCGTCGATGAGATGAAAACTCTGGAAAACGTAGCCGAAATACTGCTTATAGAGCGCCGAACGTTTCCTGTCGTTGAGACTGTGCACCTTCTCGTCGAAGAAGAGGTATTCCCCTTCCGTCGGCATGTCGAGCATCCCGATGATATTCAGAAGGGTCGTCTTGCCGGCGCCGGAAGGTCCCATGATCGTGATGAACTCCCCTTCGGCCACGTCCAGATCGATGTTGCGAAGGACGTAGGTCTTGACGGCTCCCGCGTCGTAAAACTTCGTTATGTTCCTGAGCTTGATCATTTCGCGTTTCCCTTCGGTTCGGGCGGGCCATCGGTTCGAATGTCGCGCGAATCAGTTATATCATTCGTTCCTGATCGCGTCCACCGGATTCGCCCGGGCCGTCCTGAGAGCCTGAAACGTCACGGTAAGCAGCGCTATCGCGAGCGCCGCGAGGCCCGCGAGGACGAAGATCGATGCATCGATCTCGGCCTTGTAGGCGTAATTACTGAGCCACTTGTTCATGAAAAACCAGCCGGCCGGCCACGCGATCAGGTTCGCATACAACACGCTTCGCGCGATATCCCTCGTGAAAAGAAGGACTATCCCGGAAACGGGCGCTCCGAGCACCTTCCTGATGCTCATCTCCCTGCCGCGCCTCTCCGCCATGTAGGAGACGAGGCCGAAAAGGCCGAGGCACGCTATGAACACGGCCAGCACCGCCGCGTAGCCGAATATCTTCGCGAACCGCATGTCCTGGCCGTACAACCTCTCGATATCCGAATCCATGAAGGTCGACACGAAGGGAAGCCCGGGATTGACCTGATTCCATGCCGACTCGATGTGAGCGAGGGCGTCGCCTGTCCGTTCCGTATCGATCCTGACGACGAGGTACGAGATGCCCCTCCGCGCGATACAGAGCATCAGGGGCTCGACCTCATCAGCCAGCGTCTCGAAGTTGAAATCCTTCACGACCCCCACGATGGTCCCGCGGACGATCCGCGCGTCGAACCATTTCCCCACCGGATTCTCGAGCCCCATCTGGCGGATCGCCGTCTCGTTGAGGATGAATCCGGGCGTGCTCAGGCTGTCCCCGATGGCGTCGCTCTCGAGGAAGGCCCTCCCGGCGGCCATCTCCATCCCCATTATCTCCATGTACCGGTGATCGGTGACGACCCTGTTTATCAGCGGATGATTGCTCTCCTCCCTTCCCTCCCAATCGTACCCGGAGGAGGAGTTGCCGCTGCTTAAGGGGAGCGTCGAGACGGCGGTCGATCCGAGAACGGCCGGGCCCCGGTCGATCTCCTCCCTGAGGGCGTCGAGCCTGCGCCCGGCGTCGGCGGTCAGGTAGACGTTCACCAGCCCGTTCGGATCGTATCCGAGATCCTTGCGTTGCATGTAATCCATCTGCCTCAATATTACCGTCGTTCCGATTATCAGCGCTATCGAGATAGCGAACTGCGTCACGACCAGGGCGTTCCTGAAACGCGATCCCCCGCCCGCGGATAAAACGCCCTTCAACACCCTGGCCGGATGGAATGAGGCAAGGTAGACGGCCGGGTATATCCCCGACAGCAGGCCGGTGACGAGGGCGATCGCGAATGACGCCGTCATGAGCGGCGCGTCGGAGAAGATGTCCGTGGCGATCCTTCTGCCGACGAGCGAATTGAGAACGGGCAGGAGGATCTGCGCGAGAACCACCGCCCCGGCCAGCGCGATCATCGAGATCAATACGGACTCGCCGAAGAACTGCAGCACGAGGTCCCTCTTCGCCGCCCCGCAGACCTTTCTGAGGCCGACCTCCCTCGCCCTTTTCTGCGCCCTCGCGGTCGCGAGATTCACGAAATTCATGCCCGCGATGAGAAGAATGAAAACGCCTATCGCGGCGAAGACGCCGAGAGCCATTATTAATCCCTTCTCGCCGTTCAACAGGTATAGATTCGCATCTTTGAGAGGCTGAAGCGACAGGAACGATCTGGGCTGGCCGTTTTCGACGAGTACGTTCGAGATCTGCGAGGCGACGGCGGACGGATCGGCGCCATCCGCCAGTTTCACGTATGTCCGGGGCCAGTTGTTCCCCCATCGATCGAAAGGATTCCCGTAGAGTTCCCGCGTCCATTTGAACGGCAGCATGATCTCGAGCCTCGAGAAACCGGTGTTCGGAGGCATGTCTTCCATCACGCCGGTTACCGTGACGTCGAAGAGGTTCTCGAGCGTCATGACCTTTCCGATCGGATCCTCGTCGCCGAAATATTTTTCGGCGACGCTCTCCGTTATCACGATCGAGTTCGGATCGGAGAGAAGCGACGACCTCTCGCCCCTCTTCAGTTCAAATGAAAAGATGTCGAAGAAGGACTGGTCCGCCATGCATATCCCGGTTTCGTTGAACACCCTGTCGCCGTATTTCAGGGCCCTGTTCCCGCCGTATATGAACCTCGCCGTTTCCTCGATCCCGGTGTATTTTTCCTTGAGATGGGCGGCAAGCGGCCCGGGCAGGTTGTCGGTGAAGAGGTTCCCGCCGGAATGTTCCTGGCGCTGAAACGCCCTGTAGATCCGCCCGTGGTCTGCGTGGAACCGGTCGTAACTCATCTCGGTACGCACGAGCAGGGCTATCAGAATGGCGCAGGCGATGCCGACCGACAGCCCGGCGATATTGATGAAGGAATAGATCCTGTACTTCGTCAGGTTCCTTATTGCGATCTTGAAATAGTTTCTGATCATGCCGCCCTTCCTTTTGCTGTTTCAGCCGCGCCGGTCAGATCATCGGCTTGCCCTTTACGTCGGTTACGACGCTTCCGTCGAAAAGATGTATCGTCCTGGAACCGTACTCCGCGTACGTGGGGGAATGGGTGACCATCACGATCGTCGTGCCTTCCTCGTTGAGCTGCACCATCGTGTTCATGACCTCCTCGCCGTGGGCCGAGTCGAGGTTCCCGGTCGGCTCGTCGGCAAGGATCAGTTTCGGCTTCGTGATAACGGCGCGCGCGACGGCCACCCTCTGCTGTTGACCCCCGGAGAGTTGCTGGGGAAAATGATTCTGCCGGGGCATCAGGTTGAATCGCTCTAGAGCCTCCTCCACCCTCGTCTTCCGCTGGGAGCCGGGGACGCTCTGGTAAAGGAGCGGCAGTTCCACGTTCTCGTGGATCGTAAGCTCGTCTATCAGGTTGAAACTCTGGAAGACGAACCCGATGTTGTTCTT
>JALOPX010000197.1 GCA_025453655.1 Candidatus Krumholzibacteriia bacterium | reverse complement strand
TGATCGATCTCGCCGCCAAGGCCGGAATCGGTTTGTTCGTTTCACCGGCCGATACCTGGAGCATGGCTCTTAAGCTTTTCAATCTGGGCGTCAGATAACGAAAATCCGTCCGGTTATTCTTCATCGCGAGGAGCGGATCGATGGCTGATGACGTATTTGTCCGTATTACCCGGGAATTCAAGGGCGAGCGCGCCGACCTCATCCCCGTTCTGCAGAAGATCCAGTCGATCTACGACTACCTGCCGAGGGAGGCGATCGCCAAAACGGCCCGCTGGCTGAAAATCTCCGAGAACGAGATCTTCGGCGTGGCCACATTCTACACGCAATTCCGTTTCATGCCGCGCGGCAGGCATCACGTCAAGGTCTGCCTCGGAACTGCCTGCCACGTCAAGAGCGGGGAGCAGATGCTCGAGGTGGCCAAAAGGCGTTTCGAGATCGAGCCGGGGGAAACGACGAAGGACGGCGAGTACGACCTCGAGCGGGTGGTCTGCCTGGGGTGCTGCGCGCTCGCGCCGGTCGTGACCCTCGACGACAAGATTTACGGCCAGATGTCGGTACTGAAACTTCAGGGGATTCTCGATGAACAACAAAAAACTTGAGGCGCGCCGCCGGCAGGCGGTAAAGAACTGGCTCGAATACACGAACAACGAACGGCCGCTGATCTACGTCGGCGCGGGCTCCTGCGGCCTCGCGGCCGGCGCCGCGGAGACGATAGCCGCGATAGAGGCCTTCCTGAAGACGAGGGGCCTCGCGGCCGATATCGTCAGGGTCGGCTGCATCGGCCCCTGCTATCTCGAGCCTCTGGTCGACATCAAGATGCCCGGCAAGCCGCGCATAAGCTATTCGAACGTCACCGCCGACGGGGTCGAAAGGCTTCTCGAGGCCTTTTTCGTGAAGAACGAGATCTACAAACCGCACATGGTGGGGCATTTCGACGAGGAGAAGATCGAAGGCGTGCCGCGGTTCTTCGAGCATCCGATGCTCGCTCCGCAGGTTCGCATCGTGCTTCGCAACTGCGGGATCATCGATCCGGAGAACATCGACCATTACCTCGCCCGGGACGGCTACCGGGCGATCGAGAAAGCCTTGAAGATGCCCTGGAAAGAGGCGCTCGAGACGGTCAAGAATTCCGGGCTGCGCGGAAGGGGAGGCGCGGGATTCCCCACGTGGCGCAAGTGGCTCTTCGCGAGGGAGACCGAAAGCGACCAGCGCTATCTCGTCTGCAATGCCGACGAGGGGGACCCGGGGGCCTTCATGAACCGTTCCCTCATCGAGGGCGACCCCCACGCGCTCCTCGAGGGGATGCTGATCGCCGCCAGCACGATCGGCGCGTCGAAGGGATACATCTACATCCGGGCCGAGTACCCCCTGGCGATCGAGCGCCTTAGGAACGCGATCGCGGCGATACGCGGCCTCGACCTTCTCGGCGACGACATCCTCGGCAGCGGTTTCAGCTTCGATATAACGATAAAGGAGGGCGCCGGAGCCTTCGTCTGCGGCGAGGAGACGGCGCTCATGGCGAGCATCGAGGGAAAACGCGGCATGCCGCGTACTAGGCCGCCCTTCCCCGCGATATCCGGCCTCTGGGGAAAGCCGACGATCATAAACAACGTCGAGACCCTGAGCACCCTGCCGAACATATTCCGGAACGGCGCGGAGTGGTACGCGGGGTACGGAACCGAGACGTCCAAGGGGACCAAGACCTTCAGCCTCGTCGGAAAGGTGAGGCGCACGGGCCTTATCGAGATCCCGCTCGGAACGAGCCTCAGAAGCGTGATCTTCGACATAGGCGGGGGGATGGTGAAGGAGTTCAAGGCCGTCCAGACGGGCGGGCCATCGGGAGGGTGCCTCGGCAAGGAGTTTCTCGACACGCCGATCGATTACGAGAATCTCGCCGCGGCCGGTTCCATCATGGGCTCGGGGGGCCTGATCGTGATCGACAAAGACACCTGCATCGTCGACACGGCAAAGTATTTCCTCAGCTTCACCCAGTCCGAGTCGTGCGGCAAATGCGTGCCGTGCCGCGTCGGGACGCGCCACCTCGTCGACATCCTTAAAAATATCTGCATGGGCAAGGGCGAGATGAGCGACATAGGCAAGCTGGAGAAGCTCTGCGCCGCGATCAAGGGCGGGTCGCTCTGCGGCCTCGGACAGACGGCGCCCAACCCGGTCCTTACCTCGCTCAAGTATTTTCGGGAGGAGTTCCTGGCGCATATCGTGAACAAGCGCTGCCCGGCGGCCGTTTGCCGCGACCTTATCGTCTACCGCATCATCAAGGAAAAGTGCACCGGCTGCCAGCGCTGCGTTCAGGTCTGCCCGACCGGGGCGATAACGGGGCCCCGTTCCGAAGTCCATAATCTCGACGAATCCAAATGCATAAAATGCCGGTCGTGCTACGAGATCTGCCGTTTCGACGCGATCGCCGGCGACGCCATCATCATCGAATCGTGAGGGGCAACAATGACTGACGTGCAAAACCAGGCTGAAACAGCGACCGCCATCAGGATGGAGATCGATCACCGCGCCGTCACGGTGCCCGAAGGGATCACGGTGCTTCGGGCCGCGG
>JALOPX010000096.1 GCA_025453655.1 Candidatus Krumholzibacteriia bacterium | reverse complement strand
CTTCCCGTGGAGCTGTTGCCGGATGTCGAGCTTCCGTACCTCTTCGTGAATATCGTCCCCGTCAGGGATACGGACCCGGCGCATATCGAATCGGAAGCGCTGATACCCGTCGAAAGCGCGATCGGCACCCTCGAGAACATCGATAAAATCGAATCGTACGCCGATTCCCGCGGCGGAATGATAACGGTCACGTACAACAGGAATACCAGCGTCAAGTACGCGTATCTCAAGCTCCAGGAAAAGATCGCCGAGATCAGGCCGACCCTTCCGTCCGGCTATATCATACTGTTGAACAAGATAGACATCGAACAGGCCACCAACCAGTTCATGAGCCTGGAAATCCGCGGCGAGGGCGGCCTCGACAGGGTCAGGTATCTGGTCGACAGCGAACTCAAGAGGGAATTCGAGAGCCTCAACGGCATCTCCAGCGTCTCAGTCTCGGGAGGCCGGGAAAAATCGGTGGAAATCATTCTCCAGGACGAGGCCGTTGAAGCCTACGGGCTGACACCGTCGGGGATCTCGGCGCTGATAGGCCAGAACAGCGCGAGCAACACGTACGTCGGCCAGGTTTACGGGGACGGGATCTCGTACTTCGTGAACGTCGTGGCCGAATACACCGATATAGCCGAAATCGAAAACATCATCGTGAGCAAAACCGGCCCCGTGCTTCTCAGGGACGTGGCCGAAATTTATTTCGGCGTCAAGGAGCAGACATCGATCAGCCGCGTAAACGGCATGGAAACGGTCACGATGGACCTTGTCCGGGACGGACAGGCCAACCTGATAGAATTGTCGCACGCGACGAGGGACGTGGTCTCCCGCCTCAACAGGGAAATGAAGGATACGGGCGTAGAGGTCGTCGTCCGCGACGACAACGCCGAGCTGATGGAAAAGAACATCGACCTGATCATCAGGCTCGCCGTCATAGGGGGCCTGCTGGCCGTCGCCATACTATGGATTTTCCTTAGAAACCTCAGGCTCGTGCTGATAATCGCCTTGTCGATACCCATCTCGGTCTTCACCGCCTTCAATTTTTTCTATTCCGCGGGAATATCGATAAACACGCTCACGCTCATTGGAATGGCGCTTGCGGTCGGCATGCTCGTGGATAACAGCGTCGTCGTGCTGGAAAACATATACAGGCTCGTTTCGTCGGGGATGGACACGACAAGGGCCGTGATACAGGGTGTCACCGAGGTATGGCGTTCGATAGTCGCCGCCACGCTGACCACGATCACGGTTTTCGTGCCGTTCATGTTCTCGTCCGAGTTCCTCGTCAGAACCATCGGAAAACATGTCGGCGTCTCCATCATATCCACCCTTCTCGTCTCCCTCGTCGTCGCGCTGTTTCTCGTGCCCATGGTGACCCATTTCTTCCTCTCGAGAAGATCGGTCGCGGACAGGGCCGGCTTTCAGGGCGAATCGGGCGGCAACAGGATGCTCCAGATATACACGGTCCTGCTCAAAGCGTGCCTTCGCTACCCGATCAGGACGATAATCACCACCGTCGTGGCCTTTTTCGCCAGCGTCATCCTGTGCTTCGGGATGAGCCTCAACGTGACGGAGGAGGCCGAGGCGGACAATTTCAACATATACGTCACGATGCCATCGGGATCAAACCTTTCAAGCGCCGACCTCGCGGTGGCCGATCTGGAACAGAGGCTCGAATCCATAGCTGAAAAAGAGGACGTCGTTTCCAAGATCTATGAAGAAGAAGCCGTGCTGACGGTGACCCTGAAGGAGGACTACGACAAGATCGCCAACCGTTCGATGCAGGCCGTCAAGGAGGACGCCAGGAAACGAATGGAAGGTTTCACCGCGGCGGAGGTGTCGTTCGACCCTCCGGCTTCCAGCAGGCGTTACCGCGGGGGCCACGGCGGGATGGCCAGGAACATGGAGCGGATGTTCGGCATCGGTTCGCAGCGCGAGAAGGTCGTCATAAAGGGAAACAGCATCGAATCGATGCAGGACACCGGCGAGAACATAAGGTATTTTCTGGAAAACCTCGAGTCGGTAAGTTCGGCCGATATGAACATAAACGAAAACAGCCCGGAGATCCATCTTCTGTTCGACACAAAGGCGATGAGTTATTACGACATCCCCCTCGCATCCGTGGCGTCCGAACTCGCCTCCTTCTCGAGGGAAAGCCCCAGCTCGATAACTTTCAAACAGGGCACGGATGAATACGAAATCGTAATCAAGAAGAGCGACCAGAGCGACAGGAAAATGGACGATCTCAGGACCCTGCCGATCCAGGGGCAAAGCGGTTCCATCGTCGAACTGCAGAATCTCGGCGACATAGTATATTCGCACGGAATGCCCGGGATAAACAGGGTAAACCAGGAAAAACAAATCGAGGTCACGTACGAGTTCAACTCCGACGTCAACAGCTCGAAGGAAGTCCTGGAGACCGCGCGGGCCGAGGTGGATCAGATGGTTTCGAATCTCGTCATACCTTCCGGCGTGGCCGTCGAAGTCGTTCACGAAGAAAACGACTACAGCGAGTTCAAATTCCTGACCGCCGTCGCGTTCATTCTCATATACATGATACTGGCCTCGGTTTTCGAATCCTTCGCCACTCCGGTCGTGATGATGTTCACCATTCCCCTGGCGGCGATCGGATCCTTCTGGCTCCTGATTTTCACGGGGACCTCGCTTTTGAACGCCTATACCCTGACCGGTTTTCTCATACTTCTCGGCGTCGTGGTGAACAACGGGATCATCCTTTTGGATTACTCCCTGATCCTGAGGAGAAGGGGATTCCGCCGCCCGCGCGCGCTGATGCTCGCGGGGCGGGCGAGAACGAGGCCGATCCTGATCACATCTATCACGACGATAGTCGCGATGGTCCCCCTTGCGATGGGAAGGACCGAACAGGCGGCCATGCTCGGCGCCCCCTTTGCGATAACGGTCATAGGCGGGCTGACCCTGAGCACTCTTTTCACGCTGATTTTCATTCCGGTCGTTTATTCCGGAATGGAGTCGGCCCTTCAATGGCTTCGCGGGCTCGATTACAGGATAAGGCTCGGACAGCTGGCGGCGTTCATCGCGGGTTGCTGGCTGATATACGTCAACGTCGACAGCACGATCTGGCGGATTATCTTCCTGTCAGCGATCACCTTTGTCATACCGGGGCTTACGTGGTTCGCCCTTTCCAGCCTGCGAACTGCGAAAACCGAGATCATCCCCGAGGACGAACCGATAAGGATAACGATCCGCAACCTCGCGAAGATTTACGATCAGCCCTCCCGTTTCATGCGCGAATGGAACAGGGGGAAACGTATCCCTGAAGGCCTCCTCGAGTCGGACGCTCCCGCGCTCCGCGGCGACCCGGGCAGCCTGCTCTGGAAGCTCCCTCTGCTCGGCTTCATGATCTACTTCGTATATTTCTACCTCACGAGCGCCCTCTGGACCTTCATACTCGTCCACCCGATATTCTTCTTCGCCCTGCACGTCCTCAAGTCGTCCAGGGAATGCCTCGTATCCCTCCACGCTTCCCGCGGGGATAAAAAAGGCTCGCCGATCTTCGGCGGTTTCTCATTGCGCGCAGCGGACATTCTCCGGCAGGCCATCCTCTGGGGATATCCCCTCTTCAATATTGCCTTCTTCTGGTTTAGATGGCGCAACATCGCCGCCGTCATTTTCGCCGGCCTCCTCTGGTACTCGGCCCTGCTCATTTTTGTCACAGCCGAGAAGCTACACCGCGAAAAGGTCAACATCGCGAGGATAACGGGCAGGCTGGCCACGATCAAAAAGGGATTCTATTATCTCGTCAGGGCGATACCGGTCGTCGGAACGAAAAAGGAGCCGTTCAGGGCCCTGGCCGGCGTGTCGCTCGAGATAGAAAAGGGGATGTTCGGCCTTCTCGGCCCCAACGGAGCCGGCAAGACGACCCTTATGAGGATCATATGCGGCATCCTCGACCAGAGTTACGGGAAGATAGACATCAACGGCATCGACATAAACGAAAAGCGCGAGGAGCTCCAGGGGTTGATCGGTTACCTTCCCCAGGAGTTCGGGATGTACGAGAACATGACCGCCTGGGAATTCCTCAACTACCAGGGGATCCTCAAGGGGCTCACCGACAGGGAAGCGCGCGAAAAAATGGTCGAGTACGTCCTCGGAGCCGTACACATGGATGAAAGCCGCGACACGGCGATAGGATCGTTCTCCGGCGGCATGAAGCAGAGGATCGGGATAGCCCAGATACTTCTTCACCTCCCCCGCATTCTCGTCGTCGACGAGCCGACCGCCGGGCTCGACCCGAGGGAAAGGATACGTTTCCGCAACCTGCTGGTCGAGCTCAGCCGGGACCGGGTCGTCATCTTCTCCACGCACATCATCGAGGACATATACAGCTCGTGCAACAAGGTCGCCGTCCTCGACAGGGGCAGGCTCCTCTATCTCGACGATCCGGCGAAGATGAAGGATCTGGCCCGGGGGCGCGTCTGGCAGTTCCTGGTGGCGCCGAGGGACTTCGAACAGACGAGGGAGACGATGAAGGTCGTTCATCACATGCGCCAGGGCGAAATGATCAGGGTGCGCGTGATCTCCGATGGAAAGCCGGTGGAACACGCCGACGAGGTTGTCCCCACCCTGGAGGACGCCTACCTGTGGCTGCTCAAGGACAAGGACAGGACATGAAACTGAAAAACAGCCTGGATCTCGCCGTGCGTATGTCGCGATACAACCTCAAAATCGTCTTCGCGAACAAGTTCGTCTATTTCCTGCTAGCCGCCTTCGTCTTCTTCCTCGGAATAACGGCGATCATATTCTTCAGCTCCGATTCCGATCCGGACGCTTCCGACGTCTACAACCTCCTGCTCTTCCCCGGCATCCTTCTCGTTTTCTACCCCACCGCGTTCGGGATACAGAACGACGTCGACTCGAGGATGATCGAGATCCTCTTCGGGATACCGAACTACAGGTACAAGGTATGGCTCCTGAGGCTTGCCCTGATATGGCTCATAGTAATCGTTTTTCTTGCCGTCCTCGCCCTTCTCAGCTCGGCGGCCCTTGTACCCGTACCGATCGCGAAGATGGTCTACCAACTGATGTTTCCCATCTTCTTCCTCGGATGCCTTTCCTTCATGTTTTCAACACTTATCAGGAGCGGAAACGGGACCGCCGTGGTGATGGTGGCCATAGGCATGGCCTTCTGGATATCGTCGGGAATCATCGCCCAGAGCAGGTGGAACCTCTTCCTCAATCCCTTCGGGGATCACTCGAACCAGGTCATCTGGGCCGCGACAATCCTCAAGAACAGGATATACCTCGCCGTCGGATCGATCCTGGCACTGCTGTACGGGCTGATGAATCTGCAGAAACGGGAGAAGTTCATCTGACGGCGGACGGGCAGCCTTCTTCGGTCCTATATGCCGTATCTGAATATATAGTAGATTTCGACCAGTATTGAGATCATCATCCTCATTTATCCCCCGATCCTTTCTGAATTGAAAATCCGTCTCGTATCGTCGTTGAGAAGTACCCACAGGGTATAGATGCCGAGAAAGGTGCCGAACGGCACGTTCAGTATGTGCAGAAATCCGACGACCAGCGTCAGTATCCTTCCCCACTGATAATGCCTCAGAATGGCCACTCCGCCTATCAGACCCGGAAGATTGACGATCAGGAGGAAGGAGGCGATGATGAACCCTATCGTCGTCGTTATGGTCATGACCTCGATATCGCCGGATAGCATCCCTCCTCCGGTTATCGCCGCGAAGATGATCATGGCGATGAGGATGCCGAGGGCACTCCAGGCTATGTGCAGCACGCCCAGTATCGTAACATGTTGTTCCATTTCAGTGGTCACTCCTTCCGCGGGGGCGGCGCGTGCCCGCATCCGCGCGATCTTTAAAACCAGCCGAGGTCATTCAGCTCTCTTATCTGCCTTCTCATCTTTTTGTGCGTTTTCTCGAAACGGTCCGCCATATCCTCCAGCTTTTCGCCCTTTCTCTCGAGTTTCTCGGCCTGCGCCTCGATCCTCCTGGCCTGTCTCTCCATGTCCCTCTCGAGGTCGTCGGAATCGTAATCATCGAGGATTACTTTGAAAGCCCCCGCGACGGCCTTCAGCCCGAGCTCGGCTCCCTTGGCTCCTATCCGCGCCCCCTCGATGCCCAGCTCCTTCGCCGTTTCGATTATCTCGTCGAGGCTCTCGTAGTAAATTCCCACGAGCTCGCGCTGATCGACGTCGAGCTTGACCTGGTCGTCGTTTATGTAGAGCTCGTAATCGCCGGTGATCTCCACGACGTCGTCGTTATCGCTGCATTCGAGTATGATCGAGTCATCCTCGAATTCTATGGAAATATCCTCCCCCCGGAAAACGTTCCTGCCGCAATCGCCTTCCATTTTTATCGCCGGCGCGGCGTTTGCTGCGGCAAACGCGGACATCAGGAAGATTGCCAGTATCACAGCGGTTCTTTTCATGTCCCATCCTCCGGGAAAAGGTCGTCTGGTTCCGTGACTCGTGAGTGAATACGCAAAATCAGGCGATCTTGTTGCAGAGATATGAAATTCCTCCCGGCCCGTCGATTGTGAACCTTTATGGACAGCAGTACCCGGCCGTTGTACCGGACGGTACATTTTCCGGGTTCCAAAGGGGGCCGGGCAAGGGTGGCTGGCCTGTTTATCGCATTATAATACAATCGGTTGGCACTCTTTTACTTCGGGTGAAAATTCGGGCACTCAATCTGCATTACCGATGAAAACAGATGGGAAAATACCGGGCCTGTTCCGTGAGGGGGAATTATTCATGGAACCGGCCTTCCGGAAGTAAATCAACGTAATTCATTGTGTGAATGTCCCTGAAAGGAGAGAGAGAATGAAAAGGTTCTTTGTTTACCTTCTTGCGGTCCTGATCATGGCGCTTGGCTCCGGATGTCAATTCCTCGAATCGACTCCGGCGTCGCCGGTCTCCGAAGAGGTGTCGGAAGACGCCACGATCGATCTCGATTCGCCGACAGGCGGCCTGACGTCCTCCGATGAGCAGCCGGCCTTCGGGGAGGAAGACGGCGAATACCTGCGATCGCTGGCCGTCGAGCCTCTTTACAACGACCCGATTCAGGAAGACGCCCAGGTCAAGGCGGCCGAGAATAACCGTTACGCCAGGGTCTTCAAGCTTCGCTCGATCTGGGGCCACCTGATAAGAGCCGCCGCCGATTCCGCCGACTACGACTGCTGCCCAATCGACTGGTCGGGCGGCATAAAATTCCCCGCACGTCGACGGGATCGAGGTCATACTGATTCAGCCCAATCCGACGCCGAACAACGCCGACACCCTCGATTTCGTTCCGATGGTCCATTTCAAGGCCGGCGCCTACGAGCATTCATTCACGCTCGAAGAGCTCGCCGCGTTCCAGGAGAATCACTGGGTCGACAGGTGCGGCAACGGCATAATGATCTCGAGCCGGCTCAGGCCGTTCGGATGCCAGAAGGGGTACCTGTTCGGCGCGTGGAAGGCGATCGAGCCGGACACCATTTACAGCGAAGCGACCGACAGCACCGAAGCCGAGATGCGCGGCGTCCTTCTCGGGCTCTACAGGGGAGTATGGATGGGGGATAACGGGATGGCGGCAGGGTTCGTCAAGGGATTCGCCGGCACGAACAGCGAAGGCGAGAATGTCATCTACGGTAAATTCATCGATCTCGAAGGCAGGTTCAAGGGCTTTCTGCGCGGCAGATACGGATTCGATCCTTCGGTCGATCTCGCGGCCTATCCCTCCACCGGATGGTTCGACGGCGTCTGGATAGGGAAGGATCTCGGGATCAAGGGAACACTCGCCGGAAGATGGATAACCGATGTGGAGACGGGGCAGGGATTCTTCCACGGCAACTGGGGCTTTAATTGTCTGGAAATTGACTAGAAGATCCCGCCATGACCCCGAAAGGGCCGCGTTTTCACCAAACGCGGCCCATTTTTTTTCGGGATCGCCGCCCCCGACCACCGGACGCGGGCCGTCACGGGATCAGATCGTTGGCCAATCCCTTCAGTTCCGCAGAGGCGAAGACGTTCGACGTGATTTCGAGGATCTCTTTATGAACGGCGGGATTCCCGGCGACGATGTTCCCGGAGGAAAGAAAGCCGGCCTGCCCGAAGAAATCGCTAACAATACCCCCGGCTTCCCGGATTATCAACGCTCCCGCGGCCATGTCCCAAGGTTTCAGGTGGAGCTCCCAGAACCCGTCGAGCCGCCCCGCGGCGACATGGCTGAGGTCGAGGACCGCCGCGCCCGCGCGCCTTATACCGCGGCAGGCCGGAAGGATCCGCTTGAAGGACTCCACGTAGATGTCGAGATATTCCTCCGCCTTGAACGGAAACCCGGTGCCGATCAGCGCCTGCGACAGGCCCCCCGCCCCGGACACGCGCATTCTCTCGCCGTTGCAGAAGGCCCCCCCTCCCCTGACGGCCTCGAAGAGTTCCTCGCGAAGAGGATCGTACACGACGCCGAGCGAAACCTCGCCCCTCTGAACCAGGGCTATGCTGATGCCGATAAAGGGATATCCGTGTATGAAATTGGTGGTCCCGTCGAGGGGATCGATCACCCAGTACTCCTCTTCGCCGCCGCGCCTCGCGAACTCCTCGCCGAGAACCCCGATATCGGGAAAGGCCCTCATGAGCGTTTTCGTTATCATCTTCTCGCTCAACCTGTCCGCCTGCGTGACGAAATCATTCTTGTTTTTTTCCTCGATTTCCCCCGCCATCTCCCTGCCGAACGTCTCCCTGATGAATGAACCCGCCGAGAGAATGGCTTCCCTTGCGACCTCGATCCTGCGCCTCATTTCGGTCCCCTTTCCGGAACACACAACCTGTCGGGTAATTTGATCCCGAGCCCTTCACGCATTACGGCGAGAAAAGCCCTCGCCGTCGAAGAAAGATACCTGCCCTCCGGCACCATCAGCCCGAGCCTTCGCTCCATCTCCAGTCCCTTGATCTCGAGCGCCGCCACCCTGCCGCTCTTGATGTATTCGCTCACCGTCCACTCGGGGAGTATCGAAAGGCCGAGCCCCGAGGCGACAAGGTTGCGTATCGCTTCCTGGCTGTCTATCTCCATCGTTATCCTCAGGCTTATTCCCTTGTCGGCGAGGGCCTTCTCGACGATCTTCCTGGTCACAGATTCCTTCTGAAACGAGATGAACGGGTACTCCCCGAGCTTCGCCGGCTTGATCGCGCCGCGCCCCGAGAGAGGGTGGCCCGGCGGAGTTATCGCCACGAGGCGTTCCCTGTAGACGGGGAAGATTTCGACATCGTCCAGTTCCCCGCCCGGGAAAAGATCGGCGGAACTGAGCCCGCCCGAATGCAGGGACCCGACCACCAGATCGAGGCGCCCGCTCTTCAGCCCCTTCAGAAGCGGAAGTGTCGAGCTTATCTCCAGACCCACCTCTATCCCCGGATAAAGCTCATGGAATCTCGAGAAGATGCCGGGAAGCACGTAAATGCTCGCCGCGTCGATCGTCCCAAGCGACAGCCTCCCCTTTCGAAGTCCCTGAAGGTCGCCGAGCTCCCTCATGAGCTGGCCCTCGAGATCGATGTACCTTCTCGCGTATTCCAGGACCGTATTTCCCTCTTCGGTGAATCGGATCTCCCTGCCTTTCACCTCGAAAAGACGCCCCCCGAGCTCCTCCTGAAGTTTCCTCAGTTGAATCGAGACGGCCGGTTGCGTGACAAAATGCTCCCTTGCGGCAGCGGTGAACGATCCGCTGTCGGCCAGGCTGACCAGATATTTCAAGCTTCTTATTTCCATAACTATTATTAATGAACTCTATTAAAATAATAAATTTGATTTATTATGTCAAGATGTTAATATCAATTACCGTGCAATCGTAACTACCATGAAACACATGGAGTAAGGCGACCGGCCGGCTGCCGGCGACATAATCCGGAGGATTCTTTTTCAAGGAGGCAACAATGCAGGTTAAAAACAAGCCCCTCAGGCCGAAGGGCAAGCTCGGCATCCTGACCCCCGGCATGGGAGCGGTCTCGACCACATTCATCGCTGGAGTCGAGGCGATCCGCCGCGGCAAGGCGAAACCGATAGGCTCACTGACCCAGATGGGGACGATAAGGCTCGGCAAACGCACCGATAAAAGATCCCCCATGATTAAGGAATTCATCCCGCTGGCCGGGCTGGACGACCTCGTGTTCGGCGGCTGGGATATCTTCGAGGACGACGTCTACACCGCGGCCCTCAAGGCCGGCGTTCTCGAAAAGGAACTGATCGAGGGGATCAGGCCTTTCCTTGAAAGCGTGAAGCCGATGAAGGCCGTATTCGATCAGCGGTACGTGAAGAATCTCACCGGCACCTGGGTCAAGAAGGGGAAGAACCTCTTCGACCTCGCAGGGCAGCTCATGGACGACATGAAGGCCTTCAAGGAAAAGAACAAGTGCGACAGGCTGGTCGTCGTTTGGTGCGCCAGCACGGAGATTTTCATCAAGCCTTCGAAGGTCCACCAGAGCCTTGAAGCCTTCGAAAAGGGCCTGAAGGAAAACGATCCCGAGATCGCCCCCAGCATGATATACGCCTACGCGGCGCTCTCGCTCGGAATCCCGTTCGCGAACGGCGCCCCCAACCTCACCGTCGACATCCCGGCCCTGCTGGAACTTGCCGACAAAAACAACGTCCCCGTATGCGGGAAGGATTTCAAGACCGGCCAGACCCTGATGAAGACGATCATCGCCCCCGGCCTCAAGTCGAGGATGATCGGCCTCAACGGCTGGTTCTCGACCAATATCCTGGGCAACAGGGACGGAGAGGTCCTCGACGATCCGGATTCCTTCAAGACGAAGGAAGAGAGCAAGCTGTCGGTTCTCGAGCATATCCTTCAGCCGGAGCTCTATCCCGACCTCTACGACAAGTTCTATCACAAGGTCCGGATCAACTATTACCCCCCGCGCGGCGACAACAAGGAAGGGTGGGACAACATCGACATCTTCGGGTGGCTCGGCTACCCGATGCAGATCAAGGTCGATTTCCTCTGCAGGGACAGCATCCTCGCCGCCCCGATCGTCCTCGACCTCGCCCTCTTCATGGACCTTGCCTCCCGCATCGGGTTCAAGGGGATCCAGGAGTGGCTCTCGTTCTATTTCAAGAGCCCGCAGCACGCTGCCGGCCTCTATCCGGAGCACGACCTTTTCATCCAGCTCATGAAGCTCAAGAACACCCTGAGGTACATCCAGGGTGAGGACCTGATCACCCATCTCGGGCAGGAATACTACGACTGAGGACGCAAAGGCCGGGGGCGGACATCCCGCCCCCGGCCTTCTTCACCGCGAGCCTCATCGATCACCATCGCCTCGCCCGGCGGCGGGGCGGCCTACTCCGTCAAAGCCCTGTAGAAATAGCTCCCCCCCCTGTAAAGGAGAAGGAGGACCTTGTCGCTCCTGCCCGCGTCGAGCACGCTCTTGAAATCCTCCAGATCGGCGATCTTCCTCCTGTTGACCTCCACAATCACGTCGCCGCGCGCGAGGCCCGCCTTGTTCGCGGGAGTGCGGCTGTCGACCTGGGTGATAATTACACCCTTTATGCTGAGCGGAATCCGTAGAGCCTGGCGGTGCTCGTCGGTCAGGGTCTCGAGCCCGACACCGAGAAAGACCGGATTCTTGTCCTCGATCGCCTTCTCAGGTTCGGCCGGGCGGTCCTGCGGGTTCTCCCCCATCTTGAGCTCGACGGTCTTCGGCTTGCCGTCGCGGATGATTTCAAGGGCGACCTTCTTTCCCGGCTCCGCCTCCGCGGCGTACCTGCGGAATTCATCGCTCTTCGTGATCTTCCTCCCGTCGAACTTCGTCACGACGTCTCCCTGCTCGATCCCGGCCTTCTCGGCGGGGCTTCCCTCGGCCACAGACGATATAACGACTCCGCCGGCATCCTTGAGGCTGAAAAACTCAGCCATCTCCGGATTGACGTCCTGCGGCACGACGCCGACGTAGCCGCGAATAACCCTGCCGTGGGCGATGAGATTATCCATGATATTTCTCGCGAGCTCTATCGGGATGGCGAAGCCGATCCCCTGGTTACCGCCCGAACGGGAGTAAATGGCCGTGTTTATTCCGACCAGCTCCCCCCTCGTGTTGATCAGCGCGCCGCCCGAGTTCCCCGGGTTTATCGCCGCGTCGGTCTGGATGAAGTCCTCGTAATCCAGGATTTTGAGGGAACGCCCGAGAGCGCTCACGATCCCCTTTGTGACGGTCTGACCCAACGCGAAGGGGTTGCCGATCGCTAGAACCGTCTGCCCGAGCCTCAATTCCCCGGAATCACCGAGAGCGAGCGATGGGAGATTCGCCGCGTCGATCTTCAGCACGGCGACGTCGCTTCTCGGATCGGTTCCGATCACCTTCGCGTCGAAACTTCTTTCATCGGGCAGAATGACCTCTATCTCGTCGGCGTTCTCCACCAGATGGTTGTTGGTCAGAACGTACCCGTCGGCGCTCACGATGACGCCGGATCCGAGGTACTGCTGTTCCCTTTCCCTCGGCACGTTGTAATGCCTGAAGAAATCGTCGAAGAAACGCCTGAATGTGGGATCGTCCATCCAGGGGGAAGCGGATCCACCCTGCTTGACGATGGCTTTGGACTGTATGTAAACGACCGCCGGCACGACCCGTTCCACGACGTCTGGAAGCGATTCCTCGATGTCGACCTGCGCCGATGCCTCGGACGTCGAGCCCCCCTGGCGCAGAACCGTGGATTTTTCGTCGAAGAGAAGATCCTCCGCCATCATCCCCGCGAGAAACAGCCCCGCAAAAAGGGCGACGGTGAGAACCCATCCGGAATATTTCCTCATGCCCCTCATTTTGCACCTCCTGTTGCAGTTTTTTCCTCGAATGTTCATTTTGTACGGAATTATACACTGGCATCGCCTGCAGGGTTCCATCAATCGAAAGGCCCGCCATGCCGCGAGGAGAGGGGACCGTCAGAACCTTACCTCGAAACCCTCCTCGCCGGGCTCCGCCGCGATATCCTCCACCTCGACACCCGAAACCATTGCCCCGGAGGGCCCGGTACGAACGCCGTTTATGAAGGCGCCGATCCCGGCCTGATCCCCCTGGGCCTCGGCCTCGACCCGGCCGTCGCGGGTATTTCTGACGAACCCGGTCAGGTTCAGGCTCCTTGCGAGATTCCTGGTAAAATATCTGAATCCTACGCCCTGGACCATGCCGCTGACCGCTATATGCACACGCCTCAAGACCCACCGTCCTTCCGGGGAAAAAGCTCGATTCAATCCTAGATCATGGGGGGCCGATCTTCCAGATAATGTTTCATTGCCGGCCGGGGCTGTGTTATAATGCCCCCGTAAGTCCGGGAATCGTCCACTACCCGTGAAGACGCGCTCGCGGCCCCGGTCATCGAGCAAGCAGCCTGAGATGCATACACGACAAACTTCGCTTGCCCTTGCGTTTCTGATTCTCGCCTCGAATGCAAGGTCCGGCACAATCGAGAAGACCGTTCGTTTCGACCCTCCCGTGCTCGGCGAATCCGGAGAGGGCCTGTTTTTACGCGTGCCCGGATGCAGGACCATGGGGCATCCCGGGCAACCGGCGCTGCCCATATATGCCGCCTGTTTCATGCTGCCGGAGGGGGAGGAACTGCTGTCGGTCGAAATCCGGGGGCTCGATCCGGCGACGATCGAAAACACGATCAGGGTGGCGCCGGCGCCGGAACCTTTCCGCCCTGGAGCCGGGGGTGCGGCGGCCGCCCGCGCCGATGCGGAGATCTACCTTTCCTCCATCCCGTTTCCCTCCGAGGACGGCGTTCTTTCCTCCGTCCAGCACTTGTCGGGGGGAGGTCTGGCGTTCATAAATATTTATCCGTGCAAGGTGGTCCCGTCCACAGGTCGGATCATCTGGTACCGGTCGGTGGCCGTTGTCCTTCATACCGGGCCGTCGGGGGGCGGTATGAACCCTCTCCGCCCGGGCGGCGTCGACCGGTCGGTCATCAGGATGATCGACAACCTGGAAAACCGGGAGAGCGCCGAAGCCGGTGTTTTTTCCGGCTCTTTCGCCGACATGGCGGACGCCGCGGGGCATTTTCCCTATGTCATCGTCACGAGCGCCGCCCTCGCCCCACATTTCGAGCCTCTGGAAGGGCTGAAATCAGCTTTCGGGCTCCGGGCCAGGACCGTCACCGTCGACTCGATATCCGCCGCCTGCCCGGGGGTCGACCTGCAGGAGAAAATCAGGAATTTCATCAAAGACGCGCGAAACCTCTGGGGAACGGAGTTCGTCCTGCTCGGGGGCGACGACGAAATAATCCCCCACAGGAGCCTTTATTCGAAGGTCGGGACCGAGATCGAACCGGACATCCCGTCCGATCTTTATTACGCCGCCCTCGACGGCAACTGGAACACCGACGGGGACGCTTATTTCGGAGAGCCGGGGGAGGAGGATCTTATCCCCGAGATCCGGCTCGGAAGGCTGCCCGTGACCTCGGCCGTCCAGATAGGCAACTTTTTCGCGAAGCTTCAGGCATATTCCCTCTCGCCTCCCGTCGACGCCTGCTCGAGGGCGCTCATGGTGGGCGAACTTCTCTTCACCGGCGACGATCCGACATGGGGGGGCGATTACAAGGACGAAATCATCGGCGGCACGGACAACTATGGATTCACCACGGCCGGCATCCCGCCGGCCTTCGAGATCTCGACCCTGTACGACAGGGACCTGCCGGCGGCCTGGACCGAGGCCGATCTTCTTCCCCTCCTGAACGCCGGCCAGAACCTGGTGAACCATCTCGGGCACTCGAACCTGCATTCCGTGATGCGGCTCCCCATCTGGGACGTCGGCCTTCTCGCGAACACCGTCCCGGGAAAGATGCCCTTCGTCTGCTACTCGCAGGGGTGTTACGCGGCGGCGTTCGACAACCGCGACGACCAGGGCTCCTTCTACGAGGACGACGCCATAGGGGAACAGCTCCTCACCGGGCCTGCGGGGGCCGTAGCCTTCATCGGCAATACGAGGCTAGGATGGAGCACGTACGGCAGCACGTCGAGCGTATCGCAGTATTTCGACCGCCAGTTCTTCGACGCCCTCTTCGGCGAGGGGGCGGCGACGATCGGGGAGGCGTTCGACGATTCGCGCGTCGACAACATCCCCTTAATTCCCTACGCGGCCTTCAGGTACGTCATGTACGAGATGTGCCTGCTCGGCGATCCGGCGATGCAGGTCTGGACCGGGACGCCGTCGTATCTCGCGGTCGGGCACGACAGCATACTCCACACAGGCGATCAATCCGTCCGTGTTGAGGTTTCGGGAGGTTCGGGCCCCGTCGGGGGAGCCAGGGTGTCGCTGTCGGGCGACGATCCCATGATCTACTGCACGGCGATGACCGGCGAGGACGGCGTCGCGTACCTTTATCCAGGCGCCGGGAGCGGGGGCGCGGTTGTTCTTTCGGTGGCGGCGCCCGGCTTTTACCTTTATTCCGATTCCCTCCCCGTCGAGGAACAATCCGCGGCGAGCCTGTATTTCGCCTGGTTTTCCATCGAAATGGGATAATCATTTCTCATCGTCGGCCTCCTTTTGAGTTGAGTTGGTTTTTGTTGCCTGGTGGATCCCCAGCAGCAGTGCAGGCACAAGTACGAACACTGTGGGTACGCTGTAGAGGAAGGTTTTGGTCAGTGCCGGATAGGATGCCTTCTGGAGATTCGTCTTCATGCCCATCTCTTCAAAGGGCACGGCCGAAAGGTAAAGCCATCCGGTGCCACCCGCTTCCTTCTCGCCATATATATGGTCCACATAAACATCCGGGTTTTCCACGATCCTTTTCCTGGCTTCCCGGATCAGTTCCCTGCGGGTTCCGAACATCAGCGCTTCATTCGGACAATTTTCAACACATGCCGGCAGTTCGCCGTTTTGCAGCTTCTCAAAGCACATGGTGCACTTCTGGATCTGCGGATTGGCGCTGTGGTACTCGAATTTTGGAATGTCGAATGGGCACGACACCATGCAGTATCGGCAACCCATGCACTTCTCCCCCCGCCAGATCACCGGCCCGTCTTCGGTCTTGTACATGGCCTGGGTCAGGCATGCTGCCACACAGGCCGGCTCGTTGCAGTGCATGCATTGCACCTTCATGTACTGCGGGCCTTTTGAAGTATTGTATTCGTTCACAACTGTCCGGTATACTTCATCG
>JALOPX010000196.1 GCA_025453655.1 Candidatus Krumholzibacteriia bacterium | reverse complement strand
AACCCTTTAGAAACAAGGGGAAAAAGAAAACCCGTCACCCCGGAGAATGACCCCAGAGAGACGGGTTTGTCTTTTCTAAATGGTGGAGGCGGCGGGAATCGAACCCGCGTCCGGAAATGCTTTCACAGGTCTTCTACGTGCGTATCAAGTCGATCGTTGTTCGCCCGCGGGCGCTTCAACTTGCAAAAGGACCCGCCGGCTATCCCCTCTGTGTTTTCGCGGGTAATCCGGGAGAAAAATCACACGCTAGCCGTCAGAAGTCGACGCCCGGATCCAGTCCCTGATGGCTCGGCCTGGACGGACGGGTTGCCTATTTAGGCAGCCAGTGCCAAGTTATCGTTGGCAATTGTGTTTTGCCACCTGTTTAACGAGGTTGACGGCACCTCGGCACGCTTCCCCTGCTTCATCCATCCCCGTCGAATCCATTCGCCCCCAACCCGAGAAGCATATTGAAGCAACGTGTTAAATATACCCCGTTTCCCCGGAATGTAAAGGGTTTCCGGACGAAAGAAAGTATTGATTGAACAAACCCGGCCCGGAGAGTACATTTATGAAACTTTTTCGGATCGGGCGACGTTCCATATAGATCGTTCATGGAACGACGCCGGACTGTGCAGATCTTTATTGTCAACAACCCCGCCATTTGGACCGCAAAGGAGGAGTCTGAATGAGAAGAACCTTTTTGTCGCTGCTGGCGTTGATGGTCATCGCCTGCGGCGCGGCGGCGGACGAGCTCTCGTACCTTTCGAAGCTCCCGCCGATCATCGATCGCGACGTATTCTTCGGCGACCCCGAGATCGCCAGGGTACAGATCTCGCCCGACGGGAAGCACATCTCGTTTCTCAAGACCAACAAGGGGCAGCTCAATATCTGGGTGAAGGGGATCGACGAGCCCTTCGAGGCTGCAAGGCCGATGACAGCAGACGAGAAACGCCCCGTCATCCGCTACGGATGGTCGCAGGACGGCAAGTATCTTTTCTACATCCAGGACAAGGGCGGGGACGAAAACTTCCACGCCTACGTCATCGACCCGACCGAAAAGCCGGCCGAGGGGCAGGAGATACCGGCGGCCAGGGACATCACCCCGATCGACGGCATAACCGCCGCCTTCTACTCCTTCCCCGAGAAGGAGCCCGACATCATCTACCTCGGCCTCAACGATCGCGACGAGCGCTATCACGACGTCTACAGGGTGCATATCTCGACAGGCGAGCGCGAGCTGATCTGGGAGAACACCCAGGGGATGAGCGGCTTCGATTTCGATATGGACGGCAACCTCAGGATGGCGCAGAAGGAAACGGCCGACGGCGGCACCGAGTTCTTCCGCATCGAGGGCAAGGACCTCGTATCGGTCTACACCGTGACCAACGAGGAGGCAGCCTTCATCATATCCTTCCAGAAGGACGGGAAACGGGCCTGGATGTCGACGAACAAGGGCGAGGACGCCGACCTTACGAGCCTCGTCCTCTTCGACCCGATGACCGGCAAGACGGAGCATCTCGAAACCGACCCGGAGAACGAGGTCGATTTCAACAGCGCGATCTTCTCCAACGTCACTAAGGAGATCGTCGGGACGACATACGAGGGCGCGAGGCTTCGCATATACTGGAAGGACAAGAAGTGGGAAAAGGCCTACAAGGACCTCAAAAAGAAACTCAATAAGGAGATCGGCGACGGCGACCTCGTCCTCGGCTCCTCGACGAACGACGACCGCTTCCACATCGTCATAGTTACGAGCGACATCAATCCGGGAGTCGTCTACCTCTACGACATGGAAAAGGGCGACGTGAAATTCCTCTGCAGGCCGAGATCGAACCTGCCGAGCGAGCACCTCGCCTTCATGCAGCCGGTAAAGTACAAGACCCGCGACGGCCTGACGATTCACGGCTACCTCACGGTCCCGAGGGGGGTAAAGGCGAAGAACCTCGCCCTCGTCGTCAATCCGCACGGCGGCCCGTGGGCGCGCGACAGCTGGGGATTCAACGCCGAGGCGCAGTTCCTCGCGAACCGCGGATACGCCGTGTTCCAGCCGAACTTCCGCTCCTCGACCGGGTACGGGAAGGCCTTCTTCAACGCCGGCAAGAAAAAATGGGGCGACGAGATGCAGAACGACATCACCGACGGCGTGAACTACCTCATCGGGCAGGGGATCGCCGATCCGAAAAAGGTCGCGATCTACGGCGGATCGTACGGCGGCTACGCGACGCTCGCCGGGCTCGCCTTCACGCCCGACATCTACTGCTGCGGCGTCGATTATGTCGGCGTGTCGAACCTGATGACCCTCCTCAGCTCGATCCCCCCCTACTGGGAGACGGCGAGGAAATTCTTCGACGAGCATGTCGGCAATCCGGAAAATCCGGAAGATGTCGAGAGGCTTCAGCGCCAGTCCCCGCTCTTCTCGGCCGACAAGATCACTGCCCCGCTGATGGTGGTCCAGGGCGCGAACGACCCGCGCTGCAAGAAACCGGAAGCCGAGCAGATCGTCGTGGCGATGAGGGATCTCGGCCGCGACGTCGAATACTACATGGCGGCTGACGAGGGGCACGGCTTCATCGGCGTCGGGAACCGCACGGCGTTCAGGGTGGCGCAGGAAAAATTCT
>JALOPX010000095.1 GCA_025453655.1 Candidatus Krumholzibacteriia bacterium | reverse complement strand
TATCAGGCGGACGGCCCTCTCGAACTCGGCGCCGACCGAGAGCTCGAGCTCGCCGAGCCCCGCCCTCTCGAGCGCTATGACCTCCCGCCCTATGGCGACGATATCCTTCGACACGGTATTTTTCATATCCGTCTCCGTCATCCTTCGCGCCCACCGCGCGCCAGCCGGAATATCTCCCCTGTCCTCTCCAGAAGGGCGCTCAGCCGTTCGATCGGGAGCATCACCTCGGCGTCGCACCTGCACTCGAGCGGCGAGAAATGGGTCTCGACGAAGAGCCCGTCGCACCCGGCCGCGGCGGCCGCCCCGGCGAGCGCCGCCGAATACTGGGGCCTTCCGCCCGACCTGTTTCCGAGCCCTCCCGGAAGCTGCAGGGAATGGGTGGCGTCGAAGATCAGCGGGACGCCGAACGGCTTCATCCTCTCGAAGGAGGTCATGTCGACGACGAGATTGTTGTATCCGAAGAAGGTGCCTCTCTCGGTGACCATCACGCCCCCCGCGCCCCCCTTTCTCGCCTTCTCGACGGCGTGTCCCATCTCCTCGGGGGACATGAACTGCCCCTTCTTGAGGTTGACCGCCCTTCCCGTGGAGGCCGCCGCCATCACGAGCCTCGTCTGCCTCGCGAGGAAGGCTGGGATCTGCAGCACGTCGCAGACCTCGGCGGCTGGGCCGACCTCCTCCCTGCAATGCACGTCGGTGAGGACGGGAACCTTCAGCTCTTCCGATATGGCGCGAAGGATGCGCAGGCCCTCTTCGAGCCCCGGGCCGGTGTATGAATCAGCCGAGGACCTGTTGTCCTTGAGGTAGCTCGATTTGAAGATGTAGAAGAATCCCGCCTCGTTCGCCGCCTCCGCGCACCTTCGGGCAACGCGCATCGCGTCGCCCGCGTCCTCGAGGACGCACGGCCCGGCTATGAGGAGAGGCTGCTTCCCGGGATCGTAGATGCGCCCGGCTATTTCAAGGGATTCCATCGATCCTCCAGGTCAGGTCTTGCTGCGCGCGGCGGCGCCTTCCCCGCAGGTTTCGCCCCTCATGAGCTTCTTCGCGGCGGAAACAAGCCCCCTGAACAGCGGGTGAGCCCTCATCGGACGGGATTTCAGCTCGGGATGGAACTGCGCCGCTATGAAATACGGGTGCTCCGGCAGCTCTATTATCTCGACCAGGGTGCCGTCGGGGGAAAGGCCCGATATCGAAAGCCCCTTCTCCTCGAGGACCGGGCGATAATCGTTGTTGACCTCCCAGCGGTGCCTGTGCCTTTCGCTTATCTCCCGCTCGCCGTAGAGCGATTCGGCCAGGGACCCCCCCTTCAGGCTGCACGGATAGGCGCCGAGCCTCATCGTCCCGCCCATCTTGGATCGGCTTCTCTGCTCGAGCATCAGGTCAATGACCGGGTTCGAACAGTCGGGATCGAATTCGCTGCTGCCCGCCTCGATCCCGCAGACGTTCCTCGCGAATTCTATCACGGCGCACTGCAGGCCGAGGCAGATGCCGAGAAACGGTATCCCGTTCTCCCTCGCGTAACGGACGGCTCCGATCTTCCCTTCTATCCCCCTGTCGCCGAACCCGCCCGGCACGAGTATGCCGTGAACCCCCGCAAGGTGAGCCTCGGGTCCGTCCTTCTCTATGTTCTCGGCGTCGACCCACCTGATGTTGACGCGAACGTCGTTCGCCACCCCCGCGTGCGTGAACGACTCGATGATGCTCTTGTAGGCGTCGACTATCTGGATGTATTTGCCGCAGACCGCGATGTCGACGTCCTCGCGCATCGTAAATATCTTCTCGACCATCTTTTCCCACTCTGCGAGGTCGGGCTGGGGGCATTCGACGCCGAGCTTGCCGACCACGATGTCGTCGAGCCCCTGCCTGTGGAACTGAAGCGGGACCTGGTAGATCGACCTCGCGTCGAGCGCCTCGATCACATCCTGCTCCTCCACGTTGCAGAAAAGGGCTATCTTGTCGCGGATGTCCCTCGAGAGAGGCACCTCGGAACGGCAGAGGAGTATGTGGGGCTGGATACCGATCTCCCTGAGCCCCTTGACGCTGTGCTGCGTCGGTTTCGTCTTTATCTCGTGGGCCGCCTTGATGTACGGGACGAGGGTCAGATGTATGTAGAGGACGTTCTCCCTGCCGAGGTCCATCCTGAGCTGGCGGATCGCCTCGAGAAAGGGCAGCCCCTCGATGTCGCCCGTGGTTCCGCCGACCTCCGTGATCACGACGTCGACGCCGCTGCCGTTCTGCGCCGCCGCCAGTATCCGGCTCTTGATCTCGTCTGTCACGTGCGGCACGACCTGGACGGTCCTGCCGAGGTATCCCCCCGCCCTCTCCCTGTTGATGATCGCCTCGTAGACCTGCCCCGTCGTCACGTTCGAACGCCTGCTGAGATTGCGGTCGATGAAACGTTCGTAGTGCCCGAGATCGAGATCGGTCTCCGCGCCGTCGTCGGTGACGAAGACCTCGCCGTGCTGAAAGGGGCTCATCGTGCCCGGATCGACGTTGAGATAGGGATCGAATTTCTGGAGGACGACCTTGAGGCCGCGCTGTTTGAGAAGAAGCCCCAGCGAAGAGGCCGCGATGCCTTTTCCGAGGGAGGAGACCACGCCGCCCGTCACAAAGATATATTTAGTCTTCTCGCCCAATCTGCCCTCAGCCCCGGTCACCGGTCCGTTATCCGGAAATATTCATGTGGATGCGAACGAAAACAGGCACGATTCACCTTAACCTTTTTTCGATCCGCTTTTCAACCCTTTTTATATCCTCGGGCCGGTCGACGCCGAGACTTTTTCCGCCGCACTCGACCACCCTGATCCCGTAACCGTTTTCGAGTGCCCTGAGCTGCTCGAGATCCTCCCTCTTTTCCATGGGACCCCGGGGAAGCGAACCGTAGCCGAGAAGAAATGAGCGCCTGTAAAGATAGACGCCGATGTGATGAAGGAACGGACCGGGGCCGGACGGGACGGGGGAGCGCGAGAAATAGAGGGCCATCCCGCCGCGGGATCGGACGACCTTGACGACGTCCCTTCGGGCCGCCGCCTCCGGATCGGCCGAGCGGGCGGCCAGGGTCCCCATCACGAGATTTCTTTCCGCCTTCATCACGGCGATCAGGCGTTCCACCCCCGCCACCGGGAGCAGCGGCTCATCCCCCTGGACGTTCAATACGAGGCCGTGCCTGAAGGCGGCCGCCGCCTCGGCCGACCGCGAGGTGCCCGAGCGGTGGGCTTTCAAGGTCATCATCGCCTCGCCGCCCGCGGAGACGACGGCATCCCTTATCCGCTCGTCATCGGTCGCGACGACCACCCTGTCGATCCCCCTTATCCTCTCCACCCTCCGAAGCACGCGGACGATCATCGGCACGCCCGATATCTCGGCGAGAGGCTTTCCGGGAAACCGCTTCGAGCCGTAGCGGGCCGGGATGACGGCGAGCACCTTTGTCGAAGGCAAACGGCACCTCTTTACCGGCGGTATTTTTTCTGCCCTTCCTCGTAGACGTTGGCCCCGTGGCAGTCCTGCGCGACTATCAGCGGGAAATTCTTCACCGTGAGTTTCCTTATCGCCTCCGCGCCGAGATCCTCGTAGGCCACGACCTCGGCCGCCGTGATGCTTCGCGATATGAGCGCCGCGGCCCCGCCCGTCGCGGCGAAGTAGACCGCGGTGTTCCTCTTCATCGCTTCGACGACCCCCTCGTTCCTCGCGCCCTTGCCGATCATCCCCTTGAGCCCGTTGTCGAGAAGCCTCGGCGCGTAGGGGTCCATCCTGTAGCTCGTCGTCGGTCCGGCCGAGCCGATCGCCCTGCCGGGAGGGGTCGGGGAGGGCCCGACATAATAGATGACCTGTCCCTCGAGGGGGATCGGGAGGGGCTTGCCCTCGTCTAGCAGGTCGACGAGCCTCTTGTGCGCGGCGTCCCTCGCCGTGTATACCGTGCCGGTCAGCGAAACGCTGTCGCCGGCCTTCAGTTTCCTTATCTCCTCATCCTTCAGTGGAGTGGTAAGCGAATATTCAGCCATCTTGAACCTGCCTCCGTCTTGATCCGTTTTGGGCTAGAGCTCGATATACTTGTGCCTTGCGGCGTGACAGTTCACGTTCATCGCCACGGGGAAGGAGGCAATGTGCCTCGGCGCCGTCTCGATGTGAACGGCAAGGGCGGTCACCCTGCCGCCGAGCCCCATCGGCCCGACCCCGGTGTCGTTCACGAGGCCGAGGAGTTCCTTCTCGAGCGCCGCGTAGAACGGATCGTGATGAACGCTCCCGATCTCCCTCAGCAGCGCCTTCTTGGCGAGGAATGCGCACCGCTCGAAGGTTCCCCCTATGCCGACGCCGACGATTATCGGCGGGCAGGGGTTCCCCCCGGCGGCCCTTATATTCTCCACGACGAACTTCTTTATCCCTTCGACCCCGTCCGCCGGTTTCATCATCGCCACCCTGCTCATGTTCTCGCTTCCGCCCCCCTTGGGAACAACCCAGAGCTTCAACGAGTCGCCGGGGACCAGGGCCAGGTGGATCACGGCGGGGGTGTTGTCGCCCGTGTTCCCCCCCCTGACCGGATCGGCGAGGCTCGATTTCCTCAGGTACCCGTCCGTGTATCCCTTTCGGACCCCCTCATTGACCGCGTCCTCGAACCCACCCCCCGTTATATGGACCTCCTGCCCGAGCTCGACGAAAATCACCGCGAGCCCGGTGTCCTGGCAGATCGGCATCCTCTCCGCGCGGGCGATCCCGGAGTTCTCGAGTATCTGGCGCATGACCTCCCTGCCCGCCTCCGACTCCTCGCCGGCATGAGCCTTCTCGAGCGCCTTCTGGACGTCGTCCTCGAGCTCGAAATTGGCCTCCATGCACAGCCGCGCCACTTCCTCGGCTATCCTGGCAGCTTTGACCTCTCTCACTGTCATTCCTTTCTCTGAAGCTACAACGCCGGCGTCAGCACGACGACCCTTTTCGTCGACGGAAGGCCGGGAGACTGGATCTCCAGCTCGCTGCGGCCGGCCGTCTCGACATTATCCATCAATTGCACGAACCTGTCCACCGTCGCGATGGGAAATCCCAGTTTCGCCGTTTTATAATGCATCGGCACGACGATCTTCGGGCCCATCTCGCGCGCTATCTTCGAAGCGGTCTTCGCGTCGATCGTAAAGTGCCCGCCGACCGGGATCAGCATCACGTCCACACCGGAGAGGGCGGGCATCTCCCCGGCCGTTATCATGTGCCCGAGATCTCCGAGGTGCGCCACCCTGACCCCTTCCGTCTCCACGATCGAGACGAGGTTGATTCCCCTCTCGGAGCCGTCACAGTCGTCGTGAAAGGTGGGAAGGGCCGTCACCCTGATCCCGCCGAATTCATATTCCCCCGCCCGGTCGACTACGTCCCCGGCGCTCTCGACCGCCTTTTCCCAGCGGTGGTCGGGATGGGAGTGGCTCACGATCACGAGGTCGAAGACCCCTTTGATCGTGGCGAACCCGACCGCCCCGTCGTACGCCCCCGGTTCGTAGGGATCGAACAGGATCCTCCTGCCGTCTCCGAGGATGATCGAGAATGCGGAATGCCCGAGATATTTCAGCTTCATCGCGTTACCCCCTGCGTAATGCTGGCGGCCATGGCCGTGGAGACACAAGTCCCGTCGCGGATTGTCCCGCGAAGAATTTCCTGCAGGGAAGACACAAGTCCCGTCGCGAGTTCCGCAGCGCGGCGCGTAGCGCCGCGCGAGGACCTGTCTGAGCAGGGGACTTGTGTCTTCCCTGCTTTGCGCGCGAGGACTGTCCGAGCAGGGGGCTGTCGTATCCCCGGCATAATGACCGCGGAACATTATACACGCGACGGCTGGAAAAGAGAAGAGCCCGGGAGAAACTTTCGTTTCGCCGGGCTCCAACTTGCTGCTTTTATTCCAGTTACGGCATTTATTCGCCGTAAACACTTACCTTTTTCTTCGTCCTCCCGAAACGCTCGAACTGCACCACGCCGTCGACGAGGGCAAAAAGGGTGTCGTCGCCGCCTTTGGCGACATTGGTGCCGGGGTGTATCTTCGTTCCGCGCTGGCGGACGATAATCGTTCCCGCGAGGATTTTCTGGCCGGAGGTCCGCTTCGCGCCCAGCCTTTGCGAATGGCTGTCGCGCCCGTTTCTTGAACTGCCAACACCTTTTTTATGTGCCATATCGTTTCAGCTCCCTCCGCCGCCTAGGCGCTTATCCCTTTAATCTTCAAAAGGGTGAAATCCTGGCGGTGGCCATTCTTCTTCCGGTAGTTTTTCCTGCGTTTCATCTTGAAGACGAGGATCTTCTTTTCACGGCCGTGGCTTACGATCTCGGCCGTCACCTTGATATTGTCGAGTTTCGGTTTTCCGATACGTACATCTTCTCCATCCGAATAGAGGAGCACATTATCGCACTGAATGACGCTACCGACCTCCGCGTCGAGCAGAGGGACACGGATCTTGTCCTCAGGTTTTACCGTAAACTGTTTGCCAGCCAGATTGATAACCGCGTACACTTAGCCTGACCTCCTGAAAACCCATAAAGAGATACATTTATAACAAACGGTCCGTCCCAAGTCAAGAGCAAAAATCGCCCTGATCGAGCCGGGAAGACACAAGTTCCCTGTTTGGACAGCCCTGGCGCGGCAACTGCGGGGGAGTCGCCACAAGTCTCCTGCTCGGACAGTCCTCGTGCGGCGCTTCGCGCCGCGCCGCGGAACTCGCAGGTGAGACTTGTGGCGGACTCCCCCCGAAGCATGCGCGTCGTGCGGCGTAACTTGCGACGGGACTATTGTATTCCAAGCCGGGATCACTCGGGGGTTCCGTCCCACCCTCCGAGCCTCGCCCAGAGCCACCACGCCGCGTAGGCCTTGAGGTTGCCGTTAAGGTGCTGCGTGTGGTCTGGATCGCATTCGTACCACTCGCCCGGATGGGCGGCCTGCCAGTCGAGAGCCCAGTTGGATTCGCGGTAGGCGTCCCCGTCGCTGTCATAGTTACATGCGTCATCGGCCCGCTTGTCGGCGTAGTAGCTGCCGTCGGGATCGTACGATTCGATATCGGCGAAATCGTAGAGAATCTTATCGTTCGCGACGCAGTAATCCCGGATCTGCTGATTTCTCAAGTGTATCGTGTATCCGGGCGGCTGGCCGTCCAGATGCCCCGTCATGTAGACGAACGACACTTCCGGGTAATCGTTCTCGAGCCCGTTCATCAATGAAAGATACGTGTCGATATTCTCTTCCGTAGCGTAACTCACCTCTCCGCACCACGACCAGATGATGACGTTGACCTCCGGATGGCCGGCGAGGTACGAACGTGTTTCGACCTCCCACTGTGTCCAGTTAGGGTTGCCGAGGTCGCCCGGCATCGCCTTGTCCCTCAGCTCCAGGGTGTTCCCCGCCCCGTCGAGGCTGTGGTTGTAGAGATCGTCGCCGAGGAAATCGGCCAGGTAATTCATCCCCTGGATAAGCTGATTCCCGTGCGAGGTGTGCCCGTACGCGATGACAAGGGCGTCTATCGCGTCCTGGATCGCCTGCCGGGGTATGAGCGAGATATCGCAACAGGCATGGTCGATGATCATCGTCGTGTCGCCCTGCACGATCGTATCCTGGCCGCCCGGATCGGGCGAGGCGGGATCGTCGCTCCCGCAGGAGCCCATCGCGGCAATCGCGAGGAACAAGGCGGAGGCCATGACCGCCCCGATCCATCCCTTATTCGTCTGTTTCGTCATTTTACAATCCTCCCGCAGAACGGAAAAAGCCCCCGTCGATAAACACTGCAAGAATCATGTAAAAAAAGAAGCGCGCGGGGGAATCTTATCAATCCAAATTCCTTCCCGCGCGCGCCCGAGAACCTATTTCAGGATCCAATCCTCGCCCGGATGCGTTTTCTCCAGCTTCGCCTTCAGTTCGTCGTACTTCTCGGTCTTCCCGTTCTTCTGCAGAAGATCGAGGTAGAGCTTCTGAACGTGATGGTCGGCGACCTCCTCGTTCGGATCCTCGATGTCCTTGCCGTAGTGGGTAAGCCCCTTCTCGAGCGTCGCGAGAGCCTCGGCGTTCAGGCCCATCTCCCTCTGCACCTCTGCGAGCATGACGTAGGCGTCGTAATGGGTCTCGCGCGTCTGAATCGCCATCTCGAGGCTTTTCACGGCCGCGTCGTATTGCTTCGTCTTCCAGAGGGCCTCCCCCTTGTGCCGCCACGGGCACGACCATTTCGGGGAGGATTCGTTGAGCATGCTGTAGATCTCGATGGCCCTGTCGTACTTTTCCATTTCAAGGAGAAGATTCGCGTATGCGAACTTGTTTTTCGGGGGAAGCTTGTCGAGCGCCGCGTCGAGAATCCCGACGTTTCTCTCGAGCTCCATCATGTGAAGCCAGGCGAGGATCGCCGTGGCCCCGTAGTTCATCGTGTCGGCCCTCTGGCTTTCGTAATTGTTGAACGCCTTCAGAAAATTCTCCGACGTTCTGTCGCCGCTGTAGACGCTGAACGGCGACTTCTCCTCCTGCGCGTCGAGGCTGCCCGCCGCGAGGGCGAGGACGAAAAGGGAAATCAATAATCTTTTCATATTCTCCTCCTGTCGGTTCGGAACGGTTAAAGTGGCAACAACACGAGCGCCGCGGCCGCGAGCAGGAGCCCCGCGATCGCGCGGCCGCCGAGGCTCTCCTTCCAAACGAAGAATCCCAGCAGGGTCGCCCCGAATATAACCGTTACGTTGATAAAAGGAAATACAATTGACGCGGGCACCCCTTCGAGCGCCCTGAGCGTGAAGACGGTGCTGAAGAGGTTCGGGACACCGAGGAGCATCCCTAAAAGGAAGGTTTTCCGGTCGAAGCGGATTTTCATGGACCGGATTATGATCCATGTGAAGATCCCCGCGAAGGTGAAGAGGATCCAGGTGAACTGGAGGCTTTCGGGCCCCGAGGAGATGTCGCTGAACGTCTTGAGCAATATGCTCGCGAGCCCCGTCAGGACGAAGAT
>JALOPX010000094.1 GCA_025453655.1 Candidatus Krumholzibacteriia bacterium | reverse complement strand
GCGCGCCCTCCCTCAATACGACTTCGGAGGCATGAGGCGGATCTTTATCCCGAGCCTGAACTCGAAGGAATTGAAGGTGTCGTTGAGCGGCCGCTCCATGCCGTCGAGTATGGCGTCGTTGTCGCTCTCCTCGAGGAAGGGCGAACTGTAACGCTCCTCGAAGGGAAGCACGTTCCAGGCCCCCTCGGCGAGAAGGCAGATGTTGTCCCTTATCCTGTGCTCGATCTGCGCGATCACGATGCCGCCGAATCCTTCGAGCTTGGCGGCCCCGGATGTCAGATTCACCCTCCCGTACCCGGCGCCCGCGCCGATGTAGGGGACGAAGGAAACGCTCTCCGGGCGAAGGCACCTTTTGACGATCAGATAGAATCCGTAATATCCGACGTTGGCGCTGAAATCCTCGTACTCGTTTTCATACCTGAACGAAGGGTGGCGCGAGAGGGAGAAATACGCCTCGGCGGCCCATCTCTTCTCGAGGAAGCTTTTCCCGAACGAGAAGGCGGCCGAGTATCCGATGCCGGGGCTCTCGTCCCCCTGCCTGGACAGTTCGCTTGAGAGGTTCGGAAGGATCGGGTAGCTTCCTCCCCCCGATATTTTTATGTAGAACGATTCCTCCGCGGCGGCGGGCCCCGGGCATGCCGACGCGATCGCGAGGAGGGAAAGAGGTATGATCAGGATTCGTTTCACTTGACGAGCCTCCGGTCCGAAGTGGTCGGCGCCGCCCGCGCACGGCGGGATCAGAGATTCTTCTCGATCCATTCCTTTATCTGGTCGATCGGCACGAGCCCGGTATGCCTGTCGACCGGCACGCCCTTCTTCAGCGCGATCACCGTGGGGACCGCCTTGACATCGAAACGCGCCGTCGCATCCGGGTTCTTGGACACGTCGAGCTTGTAGAAAGAGGCCTTGTCCGCGTACTCGGGGCCGATCTCGTTCAGCAGCCCCCCCATCACCTGGCAGGAGGAGCACCACAGGCTGAAAAAATACACGAAACAGGGAAGTTCCTTCCCCGTGATTTCCTGATCGAAAAGGGAGTCGGTCAGGGGAGCCGGCTCGCCCGGCTTGACCTCGAGCCCCAGTAGTTTCCTTAAAAAGCCCATGCGCGCCCTCCTTTCGTGACTGTGAAAATATAACACGGCGCGCGACTATTCTCCACCGGGGACTTGCGCCGAAGGAAAAATTTCTGGCGAAAAACCGGCGACCGGGACATATAATCGGGGTGGTCGAGGGAACGGCGCCGCCGGCGGCGGCGGCCGAAACGAGTCCGGCAACAGGCATATAAAGGCGGTCAGCAAATGAAAACGGCATTGGCGGGGTTCGCGGCGCTTCTTTTTATGTCGGCATGCGCCATCGCCCCGGGGGTTTGCGAAGTCCTTGGGAGCGGCGAAGCCGCGGCGCTTCATTCGGGAGAAAGCGAAGCGGCGGCGCTTGTCCCCGAAGAGGGGGGAGCCGCGGCGCTTCTTCCCGATGAGGGGCTGCTCGAGGGCTGGAAGGCGGACGGCGAGGTCCTGCTCTATTCGGCCGGCGACCTCTGGGAATATATCAACGGCTCGGCGGAGACCTTCCTCATGTACGACTTCAAAGGCGTCGCCGTGAAGCATTACCTGAACGGCTCCGGCAGCGAGATCAAGATCGAGATCTACGAGCACGGGTCGCCGCTGATGGCCTTCGGCATATTCTCCCAGTACCGCAGCCCCGACGCCGGATCCCTGGGATTCGGGAACGAATCGTTCGGGGACGAGTACACCCTGCATTTCTGGAAGGGCCGCTACTACGTGAAGGTCTACGCCTACGACGAGGGGCCGGGAGTGGCGGAGGCGATGAAGCAATTCGCGGAAGCTGTCGAGTCCGGGATAGCGGAGGCGGGATCGATCCCGGAGGAGGTTTCGCTCTTCCCCGCCGAGGGGCTCGTCGCGAACAGCGTCACATACGTTACGGAAGGGGTCATGGGCAGCGGCAACCTTCCTCCCGCATTCATCGCTTCGTACGGCGGGGGCGCCGCCGCGAAGATTTATCTTTTCACCCTCGATGACGCGGCAAAGGCCGCGGCCCTTTTCGAATCGTATTCCGGCGGGATTGGTGCCGGAATCAAGGAGGTCGAATCGGGGGGAACGGGGTACGGCATCGCGGCCGGAGAGGCTCCCTATCGGGGCCGTGTCGTGGTTATCAAGTCTGGAAAACGTGTCGCTGTGCTGTCGGGATTCGGCGATCAGGAGGGGCGGGCCGAGGCTCTCGCCGCGGCGATGGCGGAAGGGATCGCGGCGGCCGAAGCGAAGCAGTGATCGAAGAGGCGCGGGATCGATCGAAGATCGGCTGACCGAGGCGCGAAACGGGAAAGCCTGAAATGGATAAGAAAGAGGCTCCCTCTCTCGAAGGAGCCTCTTCCTTTTTCTCTCTAATTTCGGGACGCCGCGCCGGCTAATCCTGGTAGATGTTCTTTATCGCGCCCCAGCTCGCCGTTTCGGTCGCCGTCGTCGAGCACTCCGCGTCGATCCCGTTCCGGGAATTGATGTAGAGGTTCGTGAAGACGATGCAGGGCTCGGTCGGGAACTTCGGCAGGCAGTTCGCGAACTGGTACAGTGGAACCGGTTCCACTACCGGGTTCGGGATGATCTGCAGCGTAAGCTTCGAGGAGGTGTTGATGAACAGGGCCTGGGTGAATACCCAGTGCCATGCGGTCTGGCATTCCGTGAAGCATACGCTCATTCCACTGTCGAGTCCGCCGAGAGCCACGGAAACATGGGGGGCCTGCGTGGCCGAGGTCTTGATGATGCCGGGATCGGCCGTGTAATCGATGGCGAATTCCGCGCACATCTGGCCGTTGACGCTGGGGAGGCACCAGATATACATGGTGACGGGGTAGTAAGGGGTCGTGCCGTAGGCGCACCAGCTCGTACGGCTCGCGTCGGTGAAAAGCCCTATGTAACCCACCGGCGGCTGAGCTTTCGCGGCCGGGGAAAGCAGCACGATGACGACGAGCAACATTAAGCATTTCTTCATCCTGAACCCTCCTTTGAAAATTTTCGATTTTCCGCTGACAGGGTTTCGTCCTCTCACCGGGGATCATTCTTCCGCGGTTTCCCGGGCGGATCGTGGTAATCGTCATCGCATGGTGCGCGCAACCCGGTGATAATCAGCCTGTTCACAAGGTCATTATGCCACCGCCCGAAAGCCTGTCAATATAATTCGACCTATGGATTATCAAGTAGCGTGCCAGAATCAGAGGACCGTGGCGGCCCCTTTTTTCAGAAGGTCCACGATGGGCAGTTCGTAGGGACATTTTTCGAGGCATTCGCCGCACGCGATGCAGTCTCCGAACTTCTTCTCGAGCCCCGCAAGTCGCTGCAGGGCCCAGTCCCTGAGGCCGTACCGCGTGTAGTACGCTTCGATGAGCAGGAGGAAGGGGATGTTGACGCCGCTGGGGCAGGGCATGCAGTATCCGCAGCGCCGGCAGAACTTCCCGCCCCATAATTCCTTCTCGGCGGCGAGAAGGGCGAGCTCCTCTTCGGACAGCGGGGCGACGCTTTCGGCGGCGAGGCAGTTTTCGTCCACCTGCCCGGCCGAATCCATCCCGGGGATCGAGACGTCGATGCCGTGCGTCAGAGAGTACCTTATCGAGAGAACGGCGTTTCGAATGGCGCCCCCCGCGACCGGCTTCATCCCGATCGTGCCGATCCCGCCGCGCGCCGCGGCGGGGACCACGTCGCCCTCCCATTCCGTCTCGATCGGGTTGAGCGGGAACTGGACCGTGTCGAAGAGGCCGGTCTGAACGGCCTTGAGGAGTACGGGGCGCGAATGCCCCGTTATCCCTATCCAGCGGACCTTTCCCTGCTCTCTCGCGAGGGAGAGGGCCTCGAAGGCGCCGCCCGGGCCGAGGATCCTTTCGAGCTGCCCATCGGAGCCGACGGCGTGGCACTGGTAGAGGTCTATCATGTCGGTCCTGAGGTTCCTGAGGCTCGTCTCGAGCTCGCCCCGCATCGAGGCGGCGTCGCGGGACATCGCCTTGCTCGCGAGGACGATACCGCGCCTTCGGCTCGCGAGCGCGCGGCCGATCTTCTCCTCGCTGTCGGTGTACCCCCGGGCCGAGTCGAAAAATTCGATTCCCCTGTCGACCGCGCGAAGCAGCACCCTTTCGGCTTCGGCAAAGGAGATCCCCTGTATCGGGATCCCTCCGAAGCCGACGGCCGCCACCTCGATGTCCGTTCTGCCGAGCCTTCGTTTGATCATGGGATGAAAGTTAACAGGCGGCGCCTCGTTTTTCCAGATGGAAATGGGGGGAAGCGGGCTGATGTGTCGAAGTAGCGCGCGACGATCCCGCTTCGGTGCGGGTTCCGGGATCGCGAAACAGTGTCATCGGGAAAGGTCCCGGAGCACGCGGGCGTAGATCTTTTCCGTCTCGGCGACGCAGCGCGGCGCGGTGAAATGCGCGGCGACCCTGAGCCGTCCCTTTTCTCCCATTCCGGCGCGAAGGGACGGGTCCGCCGCGAGCTTCGCGATCCCGGCGGCGAGGGCGGCCGCGTCCTTCGGCGGGCAGAGATACCCGTTCACCCCGTCCTCCACCACCTCGGGGATCCCTCCCGCCGAGGTGGCGACGGCGGGAAGCCCCGAAGCGTACGCCTCGAGAATGCTCAGCGGCAATCCCTCGTAATCCGAGGAGAGGGCGAAGATGTCGAGGGCGCCGAGGAAAAGCGGGACGGCCGGAGTCGGGGGAATTATCGATATCGATTCCCGAAGCCCGAGCCGGGCCGCTTCGGAGAGGATCGCGTTTTCGAGCTCGCCGCCGCCGAGGATCGCGAGATGGGCCTCCGGGACGGACGATTTGACGCGCGCGAAGGCGCCGAGGAGAAGGAGGTGATTCTTGACGGGAACGAGCCGTCCCACCGTGCCTATGACGAGGGCGCCGCGCGGAAGCCCGAACCATTTCCTGCATTGCTCCCTGGATCTTCCCCCCCGGGCCTCCCTGTCGAAATCGCCGGGGTCGATCCCGTTGTGGATCGTGACGAATTTCTCCCCCAGCGCGGGAAAGCTCGCGAGAAAGGATCTTCGCGCGTGCTCCGACACGGCGATGATCCGGGAGGCTCTCGCCGCCTGCCATCGGTACGTCGACCTGTACATGAAGGGCAGCGCGTCCGGAAGCCACGGCCTGTGCTCGGTGCGTACGACCGGGATGTTTTTTCCGCCGAAAAAGGATGCCGCCGTTCCCCAGAACCCGGCGGGGCAGCCGTGAAGATGGATGACGTCGGGCAGGACGGTCGAGATATGGCGGGAGATTCTTCGCGCGATCCCGGGATCGGGCCCCTTCCTTTTCTCGAGAAGCGCGACCTGGACGCCTTTTCGCCTCAGGTCGGAGACCATCTTCCCGCCCGACCCCAGCACGCATATCCCGTGAACGAAATGTTTGGGATCCGCCCGGGAGGCGAGGGTCGCGATAAGATGTTCCGCCCCTCCGTCGAAGAAGGAGTAGATGATGTGCAGGACGCGGGTTTTCAAGAGCGCCTTTCCGGCGGGCCGTTCGATGCACGGGCCCGCGCGCGCCGGCGCGCCCGAGGGAACGGGCCTTCGTTCGTTCGCCCGCGCCCCGAAGCCGCGGCCGGCTCAAGGGCATTCTATAATGCGCGGGGGACGCGGCGCCATCAATATTATCCCGATTCAGGCGGGTGACGGCGACTTGCCGATAAACCTTTGAATTATGCCCCGTGGGGGATTAGAATCGCCGCGTACAGTCAGAGGCGCAACACTAAGGCGGCCGCCGCGGAGGTGCTTCGTTGAAAAAAGCAAAGATCGTCTGCACGATAGGCCCGGCCTCCCGTGACGCCGGGATCCTCGCCGGGCTGATCGACGCGGGGATGGACGTGGCGAGGGTCAATTTTTCGCACGGCACGCAAGAGGAGCACAGGGAGGTTATACGCAGGATAAGGGGCCTCAGCGATACCGTGGCCGTCATGCAGGATCTGCAGGGGCCGAAGATAAGGGTCGGAGAGATCGGCGGCGAGGGGATGAAGCTGGCCGCGGGGGATGAAGTGATCCTTGTCGCTGGCGAAAAATCCACGGATCCCGGCGTGATCCCCGTAACCTATCCGGCCCTCGCCGGCGACGTCGCCGAAGGGAACAGCGTCTATATCAACGACGGGATAATCCATCTCGATGTGATCGGGGTTTCCGGCGGCAGGGTCATATGCAGGGTCGTGCACGGAGGGATCGTGACCTCGAGGAAGGGGATCAACCTTCCGGGGGCGAGGATCAGCTCCCCGGCCATGACCGGCAAGGACAGGGCGGATCTCGGGTTCGGGCTGGGTATCGGCGTCGACTTCGTCGCCCTTTCCTTCGTCAGGAGCCCGGAAGAGGTGAGGGAGCTCAAGGGGATGATCAGGGCTTCCGGTTCCGCCGCCGGTGTCGTAGCCAAGATAGAGAAGCGGGAGGCCCTGGATAATTTTCCCGCCATCCTGGAGGAAGCCGACGCCATCATGATCGCGAGGGGCGACCTCGGCGTGGAGATCCCGCCGGAGGAGGTTCCTGCGGCCCAGAAATCGATGATTCGGGAATGCCTCTCGAGGGGGAAGCCGGTGATCACGGCGACGCAGATGCTCGAGTCGATGGTCGACTCGGAAAGGCCGACCAGGGCGGAGGCGAGCGATGTTGCGAACGCGATCATCGACGGGACCGACGCGGTGATGCTGTCGGCCGAGACGGCGACGGGGAGGTACCCGCTCGAGACGGTCAGGGTCATGGGAAGGATCATCGGCAATGCCGAACAGTTCCGCAGCCGTTCGGGCTGCCGGCCCGAAATGGCGGAGGCGCCCTTTGCCGTCAGCGGGGACGCCTTCACCGACGCGATCTGTTCCGGGCTCGACGTGGTTGCGAGGGATGTCGGCGCGTCGGCGATCGCCGTCCTGACCCACAGCGGGCGGACGGCGAGGCACATCTCCCGCAGGCGCCCCGGCGTACCCCTGCTGGCCCTGACGGATCACCCGGCCGTCGTGAGGCGGATGTCCCTCGTCTGGGGGGTGGCGGCCATCCTCGTAGATGGTATGGAGGAAACGGAGACGATCTTCGCCATCGTCAGGGAGAAGGTCAGGGAGGCCGGGTACAGGGGGAAGATCGTGATAAGCGCGGGAATCCCAACGAAACAGAGGCGCCCGACGAACACTGTCCATGTTATTGACATATGAGGAAAGTTTTTTTACGGCGAATCGGAAGTTGTTAAATATCTTTATAACCCCTTTCCGGGCTGATTTTCCGCCGGAAGGCCCTCCGATTTCCTTCGGCCCGGCGTCTCAAACCCGCCTCGAAACCATCCAACTGATTAATTGACAACAAATTGACTCATACCAAGCAGCCCTGCGCGAATGGCGGGGAATTTCCGGATTTTTCCCTTCCCGGGCGGGCCGAAAATGGCACGATAATTGATATGTTTAAATATGATCCCAACTTGAGCCAGTAGTATATTCGTAACAATAGGGGCCTCCCCCCCCAACGTTAAGAGAATGGCTCAGGGCGGGTGCCGATATCCGAAGGGGTCTGAGCAGCAGGATCTCTGGTTATTCAAGCCTTCGGGACCTTGGGGCGGGTCGTTCGACCCGCCTTTTTAATTCCCGGCCCTTTCAGTGCTTCTTGTGCAACGGCCTGTAAAGATGTACAATTATGCAGTGGCTTTCATCCCTGGCGAGTCGGTGGCTGAAAATCGCCGGGCTTCATTTTCACCGCGCCCCTGTATGCGAGGTAACGATGAATCGAAGGATCATTGCGTCATTGCTGGTCTGTCTTGCCCTCCCGGCCGCGATCGATGCCGGCGCCGGGAACGCCGAAATTGAAAGACTCAAAAATTTCGTCGCCGAGAACGGATACAATTTCACGGTCGGATGGACCCCGATGATGGATCTTTCCGAGGCGGAAAGGGAGCGGCTGGCAGGATTCATCCCGCCCTCGAAGGAGATGTGGGAAGCCCTGCCGCGGTTCTCCGCCCCCGCGACCGGGACTGCCGCCGGATCGATCGACGATCCCGTCTTCGACTGGAGGGCTCTCGGGTGCGTGACGCCGGTGAAAAACCAGGGCGCCTGCGGCTCGTGCTGGGCCTTCGCCTCGGTCGGGCAGCTCGAGTCGTTCATCATGGCCGCCGACGGCGTCGAGATGGATCTTTCGGAGCAGCACATCATAGACTGCAACGTCTACGGAAAGGACTGCGTAGGCGGGAACCAGCAGGCGGCGTACGCCCTGATGATGTCATTCGGCGCCGTGAGCGAAAGCTGCATCCCGTACACCGCCACCGACGGAGGAAGCTGCGGGCAGGATTTCTGCACGCCGATGGCGAAGATGGACGGATACGCCGGCGTCACGAACGACGTCGTTTCGATAAAGACGGCGCTTCTGCAGGGCCCCGTCTATACGGCCATGAGAACCCATTCGAGCTTCTACGCCTACACGGGGGGCTGCTACGACATGAACGACCTTCGCGAGCCCGACCACGCCGTCCTGATAGTCGGCTGGGACGACACGGTCTGCGACGGCGGGGCCTGGATCATAAAGAACTCGTGGGGGGAGGACTGGGGGATCGACGGCTTCGCCTACATAAAGTACGGCGTGAGCTTCATCGGGATCTACAGTACGCAGATAAACTATTCGAAGGTGGTCGAGCTGGTCTCGCCGAACGGCGGCCAGACGATACGCAGCGGAAGCGAATACCTGGTCAGGTGGGATGCGCCGCAGGTGCCCCCCGATTCCTACACCCTGTCCTGCACGGTCGGGGGGGACGATCCCTTCGAGATGATACTGGCGACGGGGCTGACCGGCCTCGAATACCTCTGGACGGTGCCCGAGGTCGACGCCGCCTCCGTCACGATGCGGATCTCGGCCTTTCTTGACGGGGACCTTCGGGGATCCGACGAAAGCGACCAGGCCTTCGCCATCACAACGGCCGACGTCCCGGGAACGAACTATCCCAATC
>JALOPX010000014.1 GCA_025453655.1 Candidatus Krumholzibacteriia bacterium | reverse complement strand
GGAACTGCTGACGCGCGTCCGCTTCACAGGCGTTTGATCTTCCCGAATTCCTTCTGCAGCCTCAGAGTGACGGGGCCGGGCCTTCCGTCCCCGACGACGCGGTCGTCGATCCTCACGACCGGCACTATCTCCTTTGTCGTACTCAGAATCATCATCTCGTCGGCGTAGGCGAGCTCGCCTGTCTTCACCGGCCGCTGCTCCACCGGGATGCCGAGATCAGCGCAGATCTCGAATACCGCCTTCTTCGTGATCCCGCTGAGTATGAATCCACAGTCGTGATGGGTGACGAGGGTCCCGCCGAATACGGCGGCGAAGTTCGAAGCGGTCCCTTCGGTCAGGGCTCCGTCCCTGACGAAGACCGCCTCGCCCGCCCCCTCCTCCTCCGCCTTTTGTTTCGCGAGGACGTTGGGTAGAAGGGAGACCGACTTGATGTCGCACCTCGTCCAGCGGATGTCGGGGACCGTTATTATCCGCGTCCCGTCCCGTATCATGCCGATCGGAAGCTGGAACCTTCGCGCGAAGGCGTAGACCGTCGGGGGGGTGCCTTCCGCGGGGAAGGCGTGAAGGCGCGGCGCGGCGCCCCGCGTCACCTGCATGTAGATTATCGCGTCGACTTCGGAAAGATCGTTTCGCGCCAGGAGCTCCGGGGCAATATCCGCGAGGATCGAAGCGTCGATCCCCCTTATCGAGATGCCGCCCAGGCTCCTTCGAAGCCTCGCGACATGGTCTTCGATTCGGAAGATCCTGCCGCCGTACGATATGACGACCTCGTAGACCCCGTCGGCGAAGAGGAAACCGCGGTCCTCCGGGCTGATCGACGCCTCTTCGCGGTCAATGTACTCGCCGTTGAGGTAGACTGTTTGTTTCTCGCGCGCCATCTTCGATCTCCTGTTCCCGGGCCTTCCCGCCTTTCAGAAGGACCGGCCGGCCCTCCCGGTCGCCGCCGCGGGGCTCACTCCCTGTAAGCCGCCCTGTCGATGTCGCCGATAGTCTTCAGTTCCACCGGCGGATTGAGATAGCCTGCGAGGAATTTGTATATCTTCAGGCGTATCTCCTTCGCCTTCCTCGTGTCGATCCGGTCGAAGGAATGCCCCCCGGGTACGTCCTGGAAGATCTCGTACTCGAACTTTTTCCCCTCCGCCTTGAGCGATTTGATCAGGTGCTCCACCTCGAGGACGTTTACGTCGTCGTCGTTGGTGTTCGTGTGGATGAGAAGGGGGGTCTTGAGCTTGTGGGCCTGCCAGGCCGGCGAGCGCCTCTTGTACTCCTCGACGTTCTCGAAGGCCGTCTTGCCGATGTGGTAGTCCGCCGAATAAAGATCCCTGTATTCATCGTCGTAATATCCCATGCGCGAGATCAGGTCCGACACGGGAACGCCCGCGAAGGCGACCTTGTAGAGGTCGGGATGATCGAAGACGTTCATAAGCGCGATGAGCCCTCCGTGGCTCCATCCGATGATCCCGACCCTGTCCCCGTCGACGAATTCGTAGTTCTCGACCATGTAGTCGCGGCTCGCGCGGGTGTCCTCCACCTCGAGCCCGCCGTAATCTATCCGTTCGTAGAACCCCTTCCCGTACCCCGTGCTCCCGCGGTACTCCGGGGCGATGACGATATATTTCTGGGCGAGAAGCTCCCTGATGATGTGTGTGTGGTAGGTGGTGAAATCGGCGTGAACACCCCCGTGCGGCAGAACGATCAGCGGGTACTTCTTCGAGGTGTCGAGCCCCTTCGGCACGAAGACGTACGACCAGAACTTCACCGGGTTGCCGTACCCCATCGCGGTCGGGTTCTTCTCGTTCGCGGGGGGCGGCCCCGTGATGAAGACCTTGTCGATAAATGCGTATTCGCCGAGTTTCTGGAACCACAGGAGGTCGTCGACCATCTTCTCGAGGGCGTCGAGGCGGTGGCCGAGCGCCTCGTTAGTTTCCTTCAGATACTTCATCTGGTCTTCCACGCCGTCCCGGCCGAGGGCGCCGGCGGGAAATGCCGTTTGCGCCGCGAGCGCGGCCGCCAGAATCGCCGCAAATAACCGAAATTTCATCTTCGCACCTCCGTATCACTGAGAAATCACCAATTGATATCTACATCAAAAACGCCGGAAGTTACATATTTTTCTGGATACGGAGCGCCGTTGTCGTGCTATTATCCTGCAGGCCCGGCCCTGACCGCCCGCCGCGGAGGCGGGTGAAAGAGGAATAAACGGGGGGGCGGAACCTGCCGGAAACGGCCTTCGAACCGGAGAGTTTCTGCAAATGAACGTTTTCGACGTCTTCAAGGAACGGGGTTTTTTCGAGCAGTGCACCGACGAGGAGCGGGTGAGGACCCTGCTCGGCGGATCGGCGACCTGCTACATCGGGTTCGACCCGACCTCGGACTCGTTCCACTGCGGGAGCCTCGTCCCGATCATGGCCCTCGCCCACCTTCAGAGGCACGGCCACAGGGTGATCCCCCTGATGGGGGGCGGCACGGCGATGATCGGCGACCCGAGCGGGAAGACAGAGCTTCGCCAGCTCATCACCGTGGAGAAGATCGAATCGAATTCGGTCGGACTTAAAAAACAGTTCGAGAAGTTCATCGATTTCTCCGGCGGGAAGGCCCTGATGCTCAACAACGCCGAGTGGCTGAGGCCCCTGAACTACATCGAGTTCCTCCGCGACATCGGGCGGCATTTCAGCGTCAACAAGATGCTCGCCGCCGAGTCGTACAGGATGCGGCTCGAGACGGGGCTGAATTTCATAGAGTTCAACTACATGCTCCTTCAGTCGTACGATTTCCTGCACCTATACAAAAATTACGACTGCAGGCTGCAGATGGGCGGGAACGACCAGTGGGGGAACATACTGGCGGGCACGGACCTGATCAGGAGGATCACGGGCGGGGACGCCGAGGCGCTCACCTTCCCCCTGCTGACGACGGCGTCCGGATCGAAGATGGGGAAGACCGAGAAGGGGGCCGTCTGGCTCGACCCGGCGAAGACGCCGCCCTACGATTATTATCAGTACTGGATAAATACGGACGACAGGGACGTGGGAAAATTCCTCGCCCTCTTCACCTTCCTCCCGATGGAGGAGGTGCGCTGCCTCGGGGCGCTCGAGGGGGCGGACCTGAGGAAGTCCAAGGAGGTTCTCGCCTTCGAGGCGACGAAACTCCTTCACGGCGATGATGAGGCGGAAAAGGCTCGCGAGGCGGCGCGCTCCCTTTTCTGCGGGGAAGGCCCTCTCGATCTCGAATCGGTGCCGACCTTCGAAATCGGGGCCTCCTGTCTGCAGGAGGGGACCCCGGCCTTCATGCTGCTGGCCGATTGCGGGATCGTCAAATCCCGCGGCGAGGCGAGGCGCCTCATCCAGCAGGGGGGAGCCTACGTGAACGGCAGAAGGATAGACCAGTTCGACGAGAAGATTTCGGAGTCGGATCTTAATTGCGGGTGCCTCCTTCTGAGGGCCGGCAAGAAAAAATATATCAGGGTGAAACCCGTGTGATACCATTCCTTCGCGAATGGCAACTGCAGGGAGGGACCGGCGGATGTCCGACAAGTGGAAAAAGGAATTCGACGCCGAGCGTTCGAGGCTCAACGAGCTCGTGATGGCGGGAGGCCACCTCGGGATCAAACGTTTCTTCGCACTCGACGAGCAGGCCTATCACGAGGGGGCCCTTCCGTCGAAGACGAAGGAACTGATGGGGCTCTCAAGCTCCCTGGTCCTTCGCTGCAACGACTGCATCGCGTACCATGTCGCGAGATGTTACGAGCAGGGGGTGACGAAGGAGGAGTTCTACGAGGCCTTCAACGTCGCGCTGATCGTGGGCGGCTCGATAGTGATCCCGCACCTCAGGATCGCCGCCGAGAAGATGGAAGCCCTTTTCGAGTGATATCATGGAAGGCGGGAAGGACCGATGACTTTCAGAATACTTCAGTATCTGCTTCGTAAGAGGAAGGCCGTCTGGGCGTTCACGCTGGCCGTCGCCGTCATTGCCCTGGCCGTCGTCCTGATCGCCGACGCTCCCTACCGTTCCGAAGCCCTTCTCATGCCTCCCCTGGAGGAGGGGAGCGAGGGGCTGCTCGGCGCGTGGATGGCCCAGCTCAATCTCCCTTCGATGGTCATCCCGATGTCGGCCGGCTCCCAGACCGCCGCGATCACGGTCGATATCCTGCAGAGCCGAAGGCTCGCCGAGATCGTCATCGACAGGCTCGACCTGAAGGCATGGTACAAGACCGAATCGATGCACAAGGCCGTCGACAATCTTCAGGACGCCATGTCGATCCAGGCGTCGACCACCGGGATGATCTCGATGAAGGTGACCGACAGGGATCCGGAGATGGCCCTGAGGATCGCCAGCGAGTGCATAAACGGCCTCGATTCCCTGAACCATTTTCTCCAGTTCACGAGGGCCGGCAACACGATGTCGTTCGTCGGGGGGCAGATCGAGAAATACAGGGCCCGGCTCGTCGAGTCGCGCCGCGAAATGGCCGAATTCCAGACCAGGCACGGGATCGTTGATTTCGACGCGCAGATCAAGGGGGCGATCGAGGTCGCGGCGGGGCTCAAGGTCAAGGCGGCCCTCGCGGAGATAGAGCTCGAGCTCCTGAGGGATTTCGCGACGAGGGACGCCCTTGAACTGAAAAGAATGGAAGCCGAATTCAAAGGCCTCAACGACCAGTTGAGGAATATGGCATATGGAGATTCCGCCGCCGCAGTTTTCATTCCCCTCCTGAGGATGCCCGGCCTGACTCAGGAATACGCGTCGCTGAGGAGGGATCTCGACGTCAACGAGAAGGTCTATTCCTTCCTCATGCAGAGGTACGAGGAGAGCGGGATCGACAGGGCGAGGAACACCCCGTCGATCCAGGTCGTGGACATACCGCGCCTTCCAGACAGGAGGGCGGGCCTTCAGCCGTGGGCCATCGTCCTTCTCGCGGCCCTCGCCGGCTTCATCTGGATCTGCCTCGTGCTCGCCTGGTGGGGCTGGTTGAGCCTTCGCGAGAGGGAAGACGGCGAGGAGAAGGCCTTCCGCGGCGTCGTCGACCTCGTCGGTGCGGATCTTAAATCGCTCAGAAGGTTCCTTCGAATCTAGCCCGGGGCCGCGCCGCGGCCGCACCTCCGGAAATTGACTGATCGCCGTGCCCCCCGCAACCCGCAAAAAAATTCTTTGGAATGTCAATTGCTGCTTCTTCCTGCCGGAGAGGTGCGCGCGCCTTGCGCGCGAAGTCCGGGAGGGCCGGCGAAATCGCGCAGGCCGGCGCATCCCATCGCCGGCACGGGAGGAAGGGCGAACGATGAAGAGATTTTTAGCGGCTATAACATATTTAATTGCAACGGCATCGGCGGGTTGCGGCCTCAACGTCGCGGCTCTGACGGAGGCCGACCCCTTCCTTTGTTACACCGTCGTGATGAAGGATCCGGCGCTCGACCTCGTCAGCGTCACCGGCTCCGTCTATGGATCACTGGATGGCAAAGTGCCTTTCACCGCCGCGAATCCGGGCGGAGGGAGACTTCTCGAGCCTCTCGGGCTCGCCGCCCGGGACCTTTCCGGCCGCCCACTGGAGATTACTGCCGACGGGGTATCCTGGATCGTCAGGAATGAGGGGCGCGATTTCACCTTCTCCTATGACGTCGTGCTCTCCATCGGGGACAGGTACACGCCGGAGATCAGGGGGATGCTCAGCATGATCGGGGCGGATCGAAGCCGGCTGATGGGCAGGGATATCTTCCTTCTGCCCGGAACCCTGTTCTCCGAGGGGATCCTCGTCGATATCGACACCGGCCACGAAGGAGGCCTGCATTCCACCTGGGAGTGCACGGGCGGCAGAATCATCGTCCCCGAGGTCGCCGATCTCGCCTCGACGCTCGCCGTGAGCGGCGCCTACAGGGAACTGGAGGCCGAGGTGTCGGGCACGAGGCTTTCGCTGGCGATAGCCGGCGAATGGCTCTTCACCGACGAGGATCTTTTCAGGGTGGTCAGGGAGGTCGTCTCGCTGGAGATATCGATGTTCGGCTCGTCCCCCCACGGAAAGCATCTTTTCGTCTGCGAGCCCAACCCGGTCAGGGGCCCCGGCGTCTTCGACTATTACGGCGTGCATTTCGCGGGGAGCATGCTCCTTCTTCTCGATCCGGCGATGGACGGGAGCCTTCTCTTCGACACGCCGATGGCCGTCGTGGCCCACGAATTCTTCCATAACTGGAACGGCGAGGCGCTCCAGCCTTCGGACGAGAGTTTCATGTGGTTCACCGAAGGCGCCACGGTCTATTACTCGTACAGGGTCCTGGTCGATTCCGGCGTCATCGCCGGCGACCAGTACGAGAGGCAGGCTGAGAATATACGCCGGAGGTACCTCGACAACCCTTACCTGGCCGATATCGCCATAGGGGAGGCGGCCAACAGGGATCTTTCGGACAGGGGGATGGTCAACCTTCTCTATGACGGGGGATTTCTCGCGGCCGAGGCGCTCGACCGCGAGATATCCGAAGCGACCTCGGGGCGCGTGTCGCTGATCGACGTATTGAGATCGCTCTACGAAAGGCACCCGGGCGGCGCGACGATCGACGAGGAGGTTCTTCGCCTCGCCGTCATCGAGTTGACCGGCCGCGACATCGGGCCGCTGGTGTCTGAGCTCGTTCATTCGAAGGCGCCGGAGATGCTGTCGGCGTCCCGTCTATCCTCTTGATTATATTCCTCTCTGATAATAGATTCTTCCTCGCGGCGGAGTGATGCGCCGCCCGGCGCCCCGGAAAGTGGCGCGGATCGTTCATTATTTTCCCCGCTCTTCAGGGGATAACGGCGGTAAGGATGTCTTTTCTCCGGAAAACGGGACCTCCGTCCCTCGCGATAACCGCGATATTCATTCTCGCTTTCCCCCGCTTTTGCCTCGAGGCGCAGGGCCTCCAGGAGGCCGGGCGCGGGGAATCGACGGCCTGGCGCTGGCACCGGGGCGGCAGGGCCAGTTTTCCCTTCGACTCACGCGACGCGACGAAGGGGCTGCAGGGGCTTTCGACGCGCGTCCTGGCCCCGGCGATGCAGCTGCGCTCCGTCGTCTCCCACTCGGACACCGTATGGATAGGGACCGAGGGGGGGCTTTTCGCGTGGGTCTCCGAAATCGATTCGGTTTTCCCCGTCGGCGGTCCCCCGTTCACCGGCGTCAACGCCGTCGCCTTCGACGACGACGGAGCGCTCTGGGTGGGCGGCGATGAGGGGATCTCCGTCCGCGCCCAGCGCGGCTGGGCCCATTATCCAGGCGAGAAATATTCGTACTTCGAAAGGGTGAGGGGGCTCTGCAACGGCACGGGGAGGATGTGGATAGCCACCTACGGCAACGGTTGCGGGTTCATGGAGTCCGGCGAGCTGAGGCTCTTCACCAAGGCCGATTCCCTCCTCGACGACAGGGTCATTTCGGTGCTCGAGCAGGATGACAGGACCGTCTGGATCGGCACGGCGAGCGGAATCTGCAAGGCGGACGGATACGGGTGGCATTCCCTGAGGTACGGCAACAGGATACCGGTCGGCGCCGTCGAGGATATGGTCATCGACGAGAGGGGGAACCTTTTCCTCGCCATCGCGAGGCAGGGGGTGGCCCGTTACAACCTCGGGCGTGTGACGGTATTCGGCCCCGCCGAAGGCCTGCCCGGCTACGAGATCAACGCGCTGAGCATAGATTCGACGGGCAGGGTGTGGGCCGCCGGAAGGGGGGGCGCGAGTTATTTCGACGGATCGGGGTGGATTCCGGTGACTGTTCCAGGCACCGAGCTCGGCAGATATAACTTTCTTTCGATCTGCCACGATTTCGACGGGAACACCTTTCTCGGCACGGACGCCGGGAGGATGTTCGTCGTATCTGGGTACTCCTGCCTCGAGGTCGCCCTGCCGCAGGGATTCCCGGCGCGGATGGTGAGGGGAGCCGCCGAATATGGCGGCGAGCTCTGGTTCCTCACGGGGAACGGGATTTTCAGGTCGCGCGACAGGCTCGTAAGGATACCTTCTCCCGATCCATGGTTCGACGGCGCGATGACGGGGCTCGCGATCGACGCGAACGGCGGGATCTGGGTATCGACAAGGTTCGGTGTCCTCCGGTTCAACGGGGTCTCATGGGAGGTTCTCGACAGAAGAGCCGGTTTGCCGACCGAGCATTTCGCATGGGTATCGGGGGGAACGGGCGGCGATATGTGGCTCGGGACATTCGATGCCGGGGTAATCAGGCATTCAGGGGGCGCATGGGCCGGATATACCGTCGAAGACGGGCTCCCCTCCGACGAGCTCGCCGGGATGGTCACGGACGGGGCCGGGACGCAGTGGGCCCTGTCCCGGTCCGGCAGGCTGTCGCGGTTCGACGGCGCCGTATGGAAGGCGGCCGATCCGCCCGGAAGCGGCGCGCCCGCCGGCAGTGCCGAGCCCTTCGATTCGATCACGGGGCTCGATCCGGGGATCCGATTCCTCACCCCGGCCGGCTCCGGGGAGAGCCGGGAGAGGCAGGCCGGCGTCTGTATAGGTACCGACGCATCAGGGAACTGCGTCGTATGCCTGCCGGACGGCATCTATATCAATTCGGCGGCCGGATGGAAGATGATCGAACTGCCGGCTCCGGACTTATTGATCGAGCCGACATGCGTCCTCGGGACCAGGCATGGCGAGCTCTGGCTCGGCACCGCCGGCGACGGGATATTCATTAGAAGAGGGGTCTCCTGGAGGCACCTCGGGGCGTGCTCGGGCCTCTCGTCGGACAATATCACCGCTCTATTCGAGGACGCGAAGGGGCGCGTCTGGGCGGGATCGGTGGATGCTGGCGTAACCATATGTAAATGGAATAAATAGCGATCAGGGCGCCGTCGCGGGCGTTCCGCCGGCAGCGGCGGTTCGCGCCCGGGCCGGGCATCGGAACAAGGCGCTCTTGACATAAACAGGGGCAATCCGTATATTTAAATACCAAAGGAGTTCTATAGAGCGAACGTTATTGTTTTCTGTCCGTACCGGATTTCCTTGAGAAGGGGATAGCGTGAATGGAGAAACAATAGCGTATTTTTTTATCCCCCCGTTAAAAATTTGTTTGAAGATTAAGCGGAGTATGATAAAAGTCATTGGCCTTCGCTCATGTCAGGGAGATGGATGATGGATTTAGCGGCGGAACTCCTTTTCTACGGGATAACGGGGATAATTATATACGTATATGCCGGGTATCCGCTCATGCTCGCGATATTCGGCATCTTCAAAAGGCGCGCCCTCCCGCGCGGCGAAACCCGGCTTCCCAGCGTGGCCCTCATCATATCGGCGCACAACGAGGACAGGATAATCCGCGAAAAGATCGAAAACAGCCTGAAACTCGATTACCCGAGGAACCTTCTGAGGATCATCGTTGCGAGCGACGGGTCCGTCGACCGGACGAACAATATCGTCCGCGATTATGAAGGGTACAATATCTCGCTAAAGACCTTCGAAAAGCGCGAGGGGAAAAGCGCCACCCTCAACAAGGCCATCCTGGGCGTCGAGGAGGAGATCGTCGTCTTCTCCGACGCGAACGCGTTCTATCGCGAGGACGCGCTCCTGAAGCTTGTCCGCCATTTTGCCGACGAAGAGGTCGGTTGCGCCGTCGGCAGGCTGATCTATCTCGACAGCGAATCGTACGTCGGCAGGGGCGAGAGCCTTTACTGGCGCTACGAGGGCTTGCTGAACAGGCTGGAGAGCAGGATGAAATCGGTCCTCGTCGCGACCGGGACGATTTTCGCGATCAGGCGTTCCCTCTTCAGGCCCGTCATCAGGGATGTCGCGAACGATTTCCAGACCCCGGCCGAGATAGCCTCACAGGGATACGGCGTCGTGTACGACGGGGAGGCGGTCGCCTACGAGAGATCCTCCTATTTCTTCACCGAGGAGTTCAACAGGAAACGAAGGATCATCGTCAGGGGACTGACCGGATTCAACCATCTCAAGGGCGATTTCGGAGGAAGTTTCCGTATATACCAGTTTGTCTCGAGGAAGCTTCTCAGGTGGTGGATCGGCGCCCTGCTCCCTGTTTTATACGTCGCCAACGTCTTCCTTCTCGGCGATCCTGTTTTTTACGCCTTCTTTCTCATGCAGAACGCCTTCTATATCTTCGCCATGGTCGGGGCGGTCCTGAGAAGGGGCAGGGTGAGATCGCGGATCTTTTTCATACCGTTCTATTTCGTCATGGTGAATACGGCCGCCCTCGCGGCGATATTGACCTATATGACGGGAGGGCGCCTGTCGTCCTGGGAAAAGGCGGAAACGACCAGGGATATGGACGAAAATTACCTCGAGACTCCCGTGCTTCGCGTCATCGAAGGAAACAAGAAGGCGCCTGAGAGCCTCGAAAACCTGAACAAGATTACCTGACGATAAAATGCGCGCGGTCATTCGGTCAGAGGGGTCGGAACCAGGAGATGAGAATATCCCGGAACCGGCCCTGTTTTTTGGAAACCGGAGAAGGGCTTGACTGACTTAAGGGACGTATCCTGGACCTTCGCGAGCAAGATGGCGAACCTCGCGGTCGGCCTCGTCACGAGCATCGTGATCGTACGCCTGCTGGGGGCCGAGGGGAAGGGGCTCTTTTCCCTCGCGGTCCTCGCCGCGGCCCTCGTGAACAGCTTCTCCAACCTCGGCATCGGGACGGGGTCGGGATACCTTCTGGGGAGGCTCGGCATACCGAGGGACGTGCTGGCCGGAAACTGGCTGAGCCTGTCGATAATGATAGGTTTTCCCGTGGCGGCCCTCTCCATCCTTCTCGTGCCGGTCGTCTCTCCGGGGTTTCTCCCGACGGTTTCCTTCGATCTCGTCGTGATAGCGCTCGTCAGCATCCCATTCTCGATACTGCTGTACAACCTTCAGATGCTTTGCAAGGCCGATTCCGATTTCAGGGGGTACAATCTTCTCGAGCTCGCCCAGCCGGCCCTCTTCATCGCCGCGTTTCCCGTCGCCGTGAATCTCTTCACGGGCTCGAAGGTGCTCGTCACCCTCTCGGTCTACACCGCCTCCTGCGCGGCGGCCGCCCTCGTCGCCGTCCTCATATGGGCGAGGCGGACGAGGCTCAGGTTCAGGTTGTCCCGGGAAATCGCCGCCCCGGCGATAAGGTTCGGGATCATGGGGCACCTGACGAACGTCCTTGGATTTCTGAACCTTCGCCTCGACATGCTGTTCGTGAACTGGTTCCTCGGGCCGGCGGCCGTCGGATATTACTCGATATCCGTGATGATCGCGGAGAAGATATGGTATTTCCCGGATACGCTCGCCATCGTCCTCTACCCGAAGGTGGCCCACTCGAACGATGCCGAGGCGAGCGGTTACACATCGACCACCGGCAGGCTGACGATCCTCGTCGTCGGCGCCCTCTCGATCATGGTCCTTCTTCTCGGCAGGCCCGTGATACGGTTCCTTTATACCGATCAATTCATCCCGGCCGTCATGCCGCTCTTCATCCTCCTGCCCGGGGTCCTGGCGGCGAGCCTCGCGAGGGTGGTCGGCAGCGATCTTCTGGCGAGGGGGCATCCGCATGTGAATATGTGGGCGGGGCTTGCCGCCCTCGTCGCGAACATGGGGCTCAATATCGTTCTCATTCCGCAGCTAGGCATCAGCGGGGCGGCCCTCGCGACTACGATATCGTATTCATTTCACCTCGCGATCATACTCGTTTCGTTCTGCAGGATAACGGGGGTCCGCGCGAGGGACGTCATGGTCCCGGCCTCCGGCGACATAGACCGTTTCCCGCGCGCCGCGCGCGAATTGCTGCGGCGGGGCGGCCGCGGCGGAGACGATGAGAGGAAGGGAAGATGACGGAACGGCGAAAGGTCCTGCTCGTAATCAGCTCCCTGTCGCCGGGCGGCGCCGAGAACCATCTTCTCAACCTCTGCAGGTACCTGGGATCCGTTTCCTGCATCCCCGCCGTCCTGACCATATCGGGAAAGCGCACGCCGATTCGCAATCTCCTCGAAGGGGAAGGGGTCGAGGTCATCGACTTTCCCCTCGATTCCCTTGCCGGGCTCCTTCTCCCCTGGAAACTCGCCTCGCTGCGAAGGGTCGTCGCGAGGGCGCGCCCGGACGTCATCCACGCCCATCTTCATCACGGCGAGGTCGTCGCATCCATCGCCTCCGTCCTTACGGGGGTCCCGATGGTGGCGACGAGGCACAGCTACGGCCTCGAGTTCGGGGGAGCGAGGAAATGGATGGCGCGGATCCTCGGCCATCGAACCTCCCGGGTGATAGCGGTGAGCGCCGAGGCGGCTCTCGAGGCCGCGCGCCTCGGGATCCCGGAGGGGCGGATTGAGACGATCCCGAACGGGGTGGACACTGAAAGGTTCAGGCCGCTCGAGCCCGCGAGGCGCCGCGCCCTCCGGGAGGCATTCACGATGAGGCATTTCGGGGCTCCGCCGGGCCGGGACTGTACGCTGATAGGCACCCTCGGGGGGCTCAAGAAGGTGAAGAATCTTCCGGTCTTCATCCGGATGATCCCGGTCCTGAAGGCCGGCTGGAAGGATGGCGCCCCGCCGGCGCGTTTCGTGATAAGCGGCGACGGGCCGGAGAGGGGGGAACTGGAGGATCTTGCGAGGCGGCTCGGCCTCGAGGCCGAAATCGCCATGCCCGGCTTCGTCGGCGACCCGGAGAACCTGCTTCCCCTCCTCGACATCTTCGTGCTGCCCTCGATAACCGAAGGGGCGCCGATGGCCCTTCTCGAGGCCATGGCGTGCGGCCTCGCCTGCGTGGCGAGCGGCGTCGGAGCCATTCCCTCGATCCTCGGAGGCGACGGCAGGGACGGCGGCGACCCGGGCGCCGCGGGTATCGTCGTGGACAGCCGCGATCCAGAAGAATTCGCCGCGGCGGTCCTGCGCCTTGCCGCCGGCGAACCGCAAAGGCCGGCCTTCGGCGAACGGGCGCGAAGCAGGGCCGTCTCGAATTTCGGCCTGCCGGCGTGGGGCCGGCGGACGCTCGACGTCTACGAAAAAGCCACCGGGCTTAAATTCTGAAACTTTTTCCTCTCCCGGGAATATATAGGACATAAGAGAGTTTCGGGTTAGCCACAAACCCCGCTCAGGAGGTGAGGGGCCGCCATGAGGCGGCGGTACCATGAAGAAGACCGTATCAATAACCCTTGCAATTGCCGCGACGATGATCCTCTCGACCGCGTCGCCGGCTTTTTCAAGGGACAGGGTCGTTGTCAGAAAGGGCGACGATCCGGCAAAGATCAAGGTTGTCGAGAAAAAATCCCCCTACATCGGCATATATATGGACGATCTCAACGACAAGCTGATAAAGGATTTGAACTATCCGGAGAGCGACGGCGTCTGGATAATTAGCGTGATAGAAGACAGCCCGGCTGAGAAGGCGGGGCTGGAGGACGACGACATCATTTACATCATCGACGGTGAAAAGCTGGAAGGCGTTTCCGATATCGGGGAGATATTGAAGGGCAAGGAGGTCGGAGATCCCGTAAAGATGGTGATCTACCGCGACGGGAGGAAGAAGGAACTTGTAGTCGAGCTCGGCGAGCACGCGAAGCAGTTCTACACGATGGATATAAGGGACGACAGGACTTCCGGCCGTGAAATTACCATGCCCTCCTTTACCATCGCCGAAAAGTACAACCAGCAGGCGATGGATATGCTCAGGGAGATGGGGGGCAACAGGCTCTACATGGGCGTGCGGATACATGACATGAGCCCGGACCTTGCCGGATATTTCAAGGTCGACAAGGGGGTGCTGGTCCTGGATGTACTCGAGGATACGCCGGCCGCGAAGGCGGGCATCAGGGGCGGCGACGTGATCACCGAGGCGGCGGGGGAGAAGATCGTCGAGTCCGGGGACCTTCTCGACGCCCTCGGCGACGTGGAAGATGACGTCGAAAAGATCGAAATCGCCGTCCTCAGGAAGGGCGAGAGGATGACCTTCACCTTCGATCGCGAAGATCTCGAGAACCAGAGCTCCACCTTGTGGATTTCTCCCAACGAAGGTGATTTCAAGCACTTCAAGCTGAATATCCCCGAGATAAAAAAGATGGAGCTGGAGGGGCAGAAGGCAAAGCTGCTCGAGAGGGATGTCGAGCTTGAAAGGCTGAGATCGGAGATCGACACCCTGGAGAAAAGGCTCAGGAAACTGGAAAAGAACACGGATTGAGATAGATCCAACCCGAACGGGGAGACGGCCGCCGAACACCGCCGTCTCCCCGTTTTTTTTCGGCCCCCAGCCCTGTCCGGATTATCGCCGGAGCCCCAGCCCTTTATTGGTTAAATCCTTTGACAGCATGGTGGAAGTAGTCTATTTTAAAGGTTGTTCATTTCCCGCCTGTTGGTGAAAATCGCATGGCAGGGCTTTTTGTATTTCTGGCGCAGGGAGACGGTCATGGAGGAAAAAATCGGATTGGATCCAGTGGGAACCGGAGATGATCACGGGCAGGGGGTTCCCCCGGTAAAGGGTGGATTCTTCGCGTCCCTGATAGACATCTTCCTCGATCCTCAAAAGGTTTTCGGGAGAATCGACGCTGGGCTTCAGTGGTGGAAGGCTTTCATCGTCATCGCCGTCATCAATATGGCGATCGCCTGGTTCAGCATGCCCCTGCAGATCCACATCACGCGGCTGAACGAAAGGGGCGTCCCCCAGGAACGGCTGCAGCAGACGATCGACGGGATGGAGCGCTTCGGCTGGATCGGGGCGATCATAGCACCGATGGCGATTCTCGTCGTGCTGATGCTGATGTCGGGGATAGTGAACCTGATCGTCAATATCGTCAGCGCGAGGTGTAATTTCAGGAAAGTTCTGAGCCTTGCCTGTTTCGCGGGACTTATCGGTGCGCTGGAACAGATAATCACGATCGTAATAATTCACGCAAGGGGCATCGGGGAGATCGAATCGAGGGCCGATGCGGTCGTCAGTATCGGGCCTCTCGCCCTGATATCGGATCCGGGGCAGTTCCTCACGGCCGTGTTGCAGTCGCTGTCGGTTTTTCAGATATGGTATTTCATCGTTTTCACGCTCGGTATAGCGGCCATCTTCAGGATAAGCTGGAAGAAGGCTCTCGTTCCCGCCGGCACCCTCTGGATACTGGGGGTTATGATGGCCTTCGTGAGCCAGAAGTTGTCCGGCCTCGGGTGAGAACGGCAAAGGGGGGCACGGGAGGATTCATGGTACGAATCCCGCCGGCCCGGATCGTCGCGGGGCCTTACTGAGATATGATCAGGCAGACAGGAGGTTGTGTTGAAAAAGTTTGATACGGACAAGATCAGGAACATCATGCTGGCAGGGCATCAGTCGGTCGGCAAAACGATGCTCGGAGAGGCGATCCTTTTCAACGCGGGGGTCACGAACAGGATGGGCAGGATAGAGGACGGCAACACCGTTTTCGACGCCTTCCCCGACGAGATCGAAAGACAGATATCGATCGTCGCCGGTCTCGCCAGCTTCGAGCACGGCAAGCACAAGGTCAACCTGCTCGACACCCCCGGGTACGAGGATTTCGTGGGAGAGGTCATGTCCTGCATCGAGGTGGTCGAGGGGGGAATCCTCGTCATCAGCGCCGATTCCGGCATCGAGGTCGGGACGGAGAAGAAGTGGCGCAGCTTCGAGAAAAAAAGGATACCCAGGATCGTCGTGGTCAACAGGATGGACAAGGAACACGCCGATTTCGATAAATGCGTGGAAGACGCCCGCAAGTTTCTCGGCGGGAAGGTCATTCCCCTGACGCTGCCCGTCGGCCAGGGCGAATCGTTCAAGGGGATCGTGGACCTTCTGAAGAAAAAGGCTTACGTGTACTCCGGGCCGGGGAAATTCGCCGAGCAGGAAATCCCGGGCGACATGGCCGGCCAGGTCGCGGAATGGCGCCAGAAGCTGATGGATTTCGCAGCCGAGGCGGACGATTCGCTGCTGGAGAAATTTCTCGAGACAGGCGAACTCGATGACGCGGAGCTGGAAAGAGGCCTGCAGGCGGGATGCCTCGCCGGCAATTTCGCGCCGATGATGGCGGTCTGCGCGTCCGGCAACATCGGCGTCCATCAACTGATGGATTACATGGTGTCGATGCTCCCCTCTCCCGACCGGCGAAGCGAGGTGACCGTCGTCACCGACGGCGGCGGAACGAGCTCCCTGAAGGTCGGGCCTTCCGAGCCTCCCCTCGCATTCGTGTTCAAATCGCTTTCAGAGAAGAACACCGGCGATCTATCCTTCATCAAGACATTTTCCGGCGAAATCAAGGTCGGTTCCGAGATGTACGACACGACGGCCCAGTCCTCCGAGAGGATCGGCCAGCTCTACGTGATGCACGGAAAGGACAGGGTCGAGATAGATTCGATCCCCGCGGGGGACATCGGCGCCGCGGTGAAGCTGAAGTCGGCGAAGGTCAACCACACGCTCAGCACGAAATCGGCGGGGACGATCCTCGCCGGGATACAGTTCCCGAAGCCGTCCCTGTACACCGCGATCGAGGCAAAGGTCAAGGGCGACATGGACAAGGTGGGATCGGGGCTCAACAGGCTCGCCGAGGAGGATCCCTCCTTCAAGATCGAGGCGAACGCCGAGCTCCGCCAGACGATACTGTCCGGCCAGGGCGAGCTGCATTTCGAGGTCATACTCGGCCGCCTGAAGAGGAAGTACGCCGTCGAGGTCGACATGATCCCCCCCAAGATCCCCTACCGCGAGACGATCACGGCCGTGGCCGAAGCACAGGGCAAGCACAAGAAGCAGTCGGGCGGTCGCGGTCAGTTCGGCGACGTGTGGCTGAGGCTCGAGCCGCTTCCGCGCGAGGGCGGGTTCGAGTTCGTCGACGAGGTCGTCGGCGGCGTCGTGCCGTCGAAGTTCATACCCGCCGTGGAGAAGGGCGTCGTCGACGCGATGCAGGGCGGGGTCGTCGCGGGATTCCCGGTCAAGGACGTCAAGGTCGCCATCTATTTCGGGTCGTACCACACCGTCGACTCGTCGGACGCCGCCTTCAAGATGGCCGGGATAAAGGGATTCAAGGAGGCCGTCAAGAAGGCGAAGCCGGTGATCCTCGAGCCTATCTACAACGTCGAGGTTCTCGTCCCCGATAATTACATGGGCGACGTGATGGGCGACATGTCGATGCGGCGCGGGAAGATCCAGGGCACCGAGCAGGAGGGCAGCATGCAGAAGATCAAGGCCCAGGTGCCGCTGTCGGAGCTTTACAGGTACGCCACCTCGCTCAGGTCGATGACCCAGGGAAGGGCCTCGCATTCGAGGGAATTTTCCCATTATGACGTGGTTCCGCATGAATTGGCGCAGAAGCTCATAGCTGCCGCCGAAGTCGAAAAAGAGGAATCGAACTAGGATCATTAACCCGGAGGATGTTGTGTCAGGACATTCCAAGTGGGCTACGATCAGGAGGAAGAAGGAGAAGGTCGACTCGGCCCGGAGCCGCACCTTCACCAAGCTTATCAAGGAGATAGTCGTTGCCGCCAGGGATGGGGGCGGAGACAGGGAAAAGAATCCCAGGCTCAGGACCGCGCTCCAGAGCGCGCGCGAAGCCAACATGCCGGCGGCAAACATCGACAAGGCCATCAAACGCGGCACCGGCGAACTGCCCGGCGTCATCTACGAGGCGTGCACCTTCGAAGGGTACGGCCCCGGGGGCGTCGCCATCCTCGTCGAGTCGCTCACCGACAACAGGAACAGGACGACCGCCGAGGTCCGCCATTTCTTCACCAAATACGGCGGCCACATGGGAGAGCCGAATTCGGTTTCCTACATGTTCGAGAGCAAGGGGATGATCGTCATAGACCAGGCCGCGGCGGAAGAGGACAAGGTCTACGAGATAGCCCTCGAGAACGGGGCGGAGGACGTAAGGACCGAAGGGGGCCAGTACGAGATAACGTGCGCCCCGGAAATGTTCGAGGCCCTGAGGGAAAAGATAACGGGCGCGGGCATCAAGTACGAGGTGGCGGAGGTCGGACTGACCCCGATCACGACGGTCGTTCTCGACATCGACCTCGCGAGAAGGGTCCTGAAACTCGTCAGCGCGATGGAGGAGAACGAGGACGTCCAGAAGGTCAGCGCCAATTTCGATATCTCCGAGGAGATCCTGAGCAAGATCGAATCCGAGTTCTGATTATTTCCCGGCGGCGCCGGGGCGCGTGACCGGTTTCATTCCGGTCTCAATCCTTGAACGACCGGAGCAGGGCATTGTCTCTCGTAATCGGAATAGATCCGGGCAGCCGGATAACGGGGTACGGGCTGGTCGAAAGCAGCGGATCCCGAATCGTATACGCCGGGTCGGGCGTGATAAGGGTGGACGCCGGGGGATCGAAGCCGCACCGGCTTTGCGAGATCAAGAAGGGGCTCGACGAGGTTATTCGAAGGTTCGCCCCGGAAGTCGCCGCGGTGGAAGAGGTCTTCGTCGCCAAAAATCCCAAAAGCGCCCTGACCCTCGGGGAGGCCCGGGGAGTGATCCTTCTTTCGGCGGCCGAGGCGGGCCTCGAAGTCTTCGAGTATTCAGCAAGAGAAGTGAAACGGAGCATGGTGGGAACCGGAGCGGCGCACAAGAGCCAGGTTTCGTCGATGGTGTCGAAACTTCTGGGGATGACGACGGTGCCGGCCACCGAGGACGAAACCGACGCCCTCGCGGTCGCTTTCTGCCACGCGATCAGGATGACCGGCGCGGTCTGGAGGTCCGTTTGATATCTTCCGTGGAAGGGATCCTCGCGCTCAAGATGGAATCGAGCGTCGTCGTCGAGGTCGGAGGGATCGGCTTCGAGATCCACGTCCCCGGCAGGATGCTGGCGGCGATAGGCAACGAGGGGGAGAAGGTCCGCATACTGACCTGGCTCCTCGTCAGGGAGGACGCTCTGTCGCTCTTCGGTTTCCCGTCCCGCAGGGACAGGGAGATCTTCCTCCTTCTTCTCGGGGTGACCGGCGTCGGGCCGAAACTGGCGCTGGGGATGCTCTCGGCGCTCGACGCCTCGGAGATCGCGCGCCATATAAGCGGCGGCAATGTCGCCGGGCTCGTCTCCATCCCGGGGATAGGCAGGAAGACGGCCGAAAGGATCGTCCTCGAACTGAAGGACAAGATAGACGCTTCGGCGCTCATTCCCTCCGGCAGGGAGGTTCCCGTTCCCGCCGGACGCCAGCTTTTCGAAGAGGCGGTGGCCGCGCTCGTATCGCTCGGCCTCGCCCCGATCGGCGCCAGAAGGGCGATCGAAGATATCGATCCCGCCCGCCTTTCGAAGGATTCGAAGGTGGAGGATCTCGTGAGGGAGGCCCTGCGAAGGGTTTCCCTGTGACGATGAGCAAGGAGAGGGCCTGTGTCCGAGAAGCCGATAACCGATCCCGCCCTGACGCCGGATGAGATCCAGTCCGAGTCGAAGCTCAGGCCGAAGACGATCGACGAGTTCGTGGGCCAGGAGAGGCTGAAGGAAAACCTCCAGGTCTTCATACAGGCGGCGAGGAACAGGGGCGAGCAGCTCGATCACGTGCTGCTCTACGGCCCTCCCGGGCTCGGCAAGACGACCCTCGCCCATATCATCGCGAGGGAGCTCGGTGTGAATATACGGACCTCGTCGGGGCCGGTCTTCCAGAGCCCCGCGGAGCTTCTCGGCATCCTGACGCAGCTCGAGACGAGGGACGTCCTCTTCATCGACGAGATACACAGGCTCGGAAGGGTCGTCGAAGAGCACCTCTATCCCGCGATGGAGGAGTTCAGGTGCGAGCTTATAGTCGACAAGGGGCCCCACGCGAGGCATTACTCCCTGCCGATAGAGCCGTTCACCCTGATCGGGGCGACGACGAGGGCGGGGATGATCACCCCGCCGATGAGAAGCAGGTTCGGCGTCGTCCTGAGGCTCGATTTCTATTCCCCCGACGACCTTCTCAGGATCATCCACCGGTCGGCCGGCCTTCTCGAGGTCGTGATAGACGACGAGGGGGCGAGGGAGATCTCCAGGCGCTCGAGGGGGACTCCGAGGATCGCGAACCGGCTTCTCAGAAGGATCAGGGATTTCGCCGAAGTCAAGGGGGAGGGGCGCATCGATCGCGAGATGGCCGATTACGCGCTCGGCATGCTCGAAGTGGACGCGAAGGGACTCAACGAGATGGACCGGAGGATACTCTCGACGATCATCGACAAATTCTCCGGCGGCCCGGTCGGCATCAATTCCCTCACCGTCGCCGTCGCCGAGGAGCCGGAAACGATAGAAGACGTCTACGAGCCCTTCCTGATCCAGGAGGGGCTTCTTCAGCGAACCTCGCGCGGGAGGATCGTCACCGATTCCGGATACGCGCACATGAACGCCTCCCGGGGCGGGGACCGGTCCGGGCAGGGAAGTATTTTCTAGACATTCCTCAACCGGCGGACTTTACGGACAACCATGAAACTCAGCGATTTCAATTACGAACTTCCCGAGGAACTCATCGCGCAGCATCCCCTCGAAGACAGGGACCGGAGCAGGATGATCCTGATGGAGCGCTGGGGGGGCGGCGTCAGGGAAACGCATTTCTCGAATTTCGCGAGGTACCTCAATCAGGGCGACATCGTCGCGATAAACGAGACGAAGGTGATACCGGCGAGATTCTACGGGGAGAAGAAGACCGGGGCGAGGATCGAGATCTTTCTCTCCAGGAGGCTCGAGGAGGGAAGATGGGAGGCGCTCTGCCGCCCGTCGAAGCGCCTCTCGCCGGGCGACTCGGTCTTCGTCGGCGAAACGGCGCGCGAGATAAGGATCGTCAGGGAGCTCGGCAACGGCGAATGGATCGTCGCCCTCCCGGAGGACGTCCCCGAGAAACAGTTCATCAAGGCCTTCGGCCACGTCCCCCTTCCCCCCTACATCAAGAGGGAGGACAGCTCGGAGGACGCCGAACGCTACCAGACGATCTTCGCGAGGAGGGAAGGCTCCGTCGCCGCGCCCACGGCCGGGTTCCACTTCACCGACAAGGTGCTTCGCGACCTGGAGAGAAAGGGATGCGCCGTCCTGCCGCTCACGCTGCACGTCGGCCCGGGCACCTTCAGGCCGCTCGAGAAGGAGACGGTGGAGGAGAACGTCCTCTCCCCGGAGCAGTTCATGATCAGGGAGGATTACTGGGAGGAGATCCGCGAGGCGAAGGGCTCCGGCAGGACCGTCATCGCCGTCGGGACCACCGTGACGCGCACCCTCGAGGCCCTGGCGTCGGGCAGGGTGACGGACGTCCAGAAGAAGGAGATCGACGGGGCGAATTACATCACCGGGTGGACCGACCTTTTCATCTACCCCGGTTTCCGCTTCACGGTCGTCGACGCCCTCGTGACCAACCTGCACCTTCCGAAGTCGAGCCTTTTCCTCCTCGTCTGCGCCTTCGCCGGCAGGGACGAGACGATGAGGGCCTATGAGTGGGCGTTGCAGAGAAGATACCGGTTTTACAGCTATGGAGACTCGATGTTCATAAAGTAGGGAGGGGACAGGGCAGGTGCCGTTCTCATTCGAACTGACCGACAGGGACCCTTCGGGGGCGAGGCGCGGCCGGATCGTCACCGATCACGGGGTCGTCGAAACGCCCGCGTTCATGCCCGTCGGGACGCAGGCGACGGTCAAGTCGCTCTCCCCGACAGACCTTAAGGAGGCCGGGGCCTCGATCATTCTCTCCAACACATACCACCTGCATCTGAGGCCGGGCGAGAAGCTGATCGCGGCAGCCGGGGGGCTGCACCGGTTCATGTCGTGGGACGGGGCCGTGCTGACCGACAGCGGCGGGTACCAGGTCTTCAGCCTCTCGGACCTGAGAAAGATCGCCGACGCCGGGGTCGAATTCAAGTCGCACATCGACGGCTCGGCGAGGTTCCTCTCGCCGGAGAGCGTCGTCGACGTGCAGCTCGATCTCGGGTCCGACATCATGATGGTCCTCGATCATTGCGTCGGGTTCCCGTGCACCTTCGAGGAGGCCCTCTTGGGGGTCGACCGCACCACCCTGTGGGCGAAGCGAAGCCTCGAGGCGGGCGGGGCGAGGATCTCGCGGGACGGGTACGAAAGGGTCCTTTTCGCTATCGTGCAGGGCTCGGTATTCCCGGAGCTCAGGGAAAAATCGGCGCTCGAGCTGATCGATCTCGATTACCCGGGGTACGCGATCGGCGGCCTCTCGGTGGGCGAGCCGAAGGAGGATCTCTACTCGATGGCCGGGATGGTCGCCGGGATCCTTCCGGAGAACAAGCCGAGGTACCTGATGGGGGTGGGGTTCCCGGAGGACCTCGTCGAGGCGGTCGCGAGGGGGATCGACATCTTCGACTGCGTCCTCCCGACGAGGAACGCGAGGAACGGGACCGTATTCACCTCGAGGGGGAAGATCATACTGAGGAACGCGGCGTTCACCGCCGATTTCGGCCCGATCGACCCGGAATGCGGCTGTTACGTCTGCAGGAATTACAGCAGGGCCTACCTGAGGCACCTCTTCATGGCCGGGGAGATGCTCGGGCCGCGCCTGGCGTCCTTTCACAGCCTTTATTTTTACTTGCATCTTCTCGACCGGATGAGGCAAGTTATCAGGGAAGGAGACTTTTCGCGGTGGAGAAGGGAGTTCCACGAGAGATACGGGACCGACCTTCAGGGCAACATATAAACGTTGAAACGCAGGGAAGCCTGCAAGGAGGACCAATGAACAGCCTGATTTTCGCGATGAGCAACCCCGAGGCCGCAGAAGGCGGGAACCCCTTCATGATGTTCGTCCCGATCATTCTCATTTTCGTCGTATTCTATTTCATCCTGATAAGGCCGCAGCAGAAGAAACAGAAGGAGCACATGAAGCTCCTCTCGGAGCTTAAAAAAGGGGACAAGGTCATAACCAACGGCGGGATCTACGGCACCGTAGTCGACGCGAAGGATCACATCGTAGTGCTGAGGATCGCCGAAGAGGTCAAGATCGAGGTCGTGAAGAACGCCATCGCGACCGTCGTGGAGAAGAAGGGCGAATAGCCCCGGCGCCGCCGGGAGGCGATGGCATGGCAACGATGAGGGTCAGGATATACGGGGAGAAGGTTCTCAGGGAGAAGGCGGCCGAGGTCGCCGGCTTCGACGAATCGTTGTCCCGTTTCCTGGACGACATGGTGGAGACGATGATGGCCGAGGACGGAGTCGGCCTCGCGGCGACCCAGGTCGGCGTCGCGAGGCGCATCGCCGTCGTGAACAGGGAGCCGGGCAATGCCGCCACCCTCCTTCGGCTGGTGAACCCGAAGATCACGGCCACGAGCGATGAGACCGACAGCGTCGAGGAGGGGTGCCTCAGCGTGCCCGGCGTCAACGGGTCGGTCGTGCGCCCGGTCGAGATAGAGCTCGAATACCAGGACGAGAAGGGGGCGCGGCACACGATGAAGGCGGGACCGATGGTTGCGAGGATCATCCAGCACGAGCTCGACCACCTCGACGGGGTCCTTTTCACCGACCGCCTGTCCCTCGCGAAAAAGATTCTCATAAAAGGGAAACTCCGCGAACTTTCACGGAGGAGCGAAGGGAAGGGTTGATATGGCTTCGGTGGTCTTTTTCGGCTCCCCCGATTTCGCCCTGCCGACCCTCGAAGTACTTATCCGCTCCGAATACAGGCCTATTCTCGTCGTGACGCAGCCCGACCGCCCTTCCGGAAGGGGATTGTCCGCGACGCCCACCCCAGTCCATCAGACGGCGCGCGACGCCGGCATCGAGGTGAGGACGGCCGCGGGGCTGAAGGACGGCGCCGTCGCGGATTACCTGGAGTCGCTGAAACCCGATTTCCTGGTTGTCGTCGCCTTCGGCATGATACTCCCGGAAAGGATTCTCCGCATACCGCGCCTCGAGTGCGTCAACGTGCACGCGTCGCTTCTTCCCGCATACAGGGGGGCGAGCCCGATAAACGCCGCGGTGGCGAACGGCGATTCCTTCACCGGGGTAAGCACGATCCGCATGACGGAACGGCTCGACGCCGGCCCGGTCTTCATGCAGGAGGTCGAACCGATAGATCCCATGGAGGACGCCGGCACCCTCTCCGAAAGGCTCGCCGTAAAGGGTGCGTCCCTTCTCCTCGCGACCTTGAGGGGGGTGGAGGACGGCGGCCTCTCGCCGGTCGAGCAGCCGGGCGAGGGGGTTTCGAGGGCGCCGCTCCTCACGAAGCGGGACGGCCTCATCCCCTGGGAAAAGCCGGCCGTCGAGGTGCACAACCATGTCCGCGGGATGAACCCGTGGCCGGGAAGCCACTCGTACATCAGGGGAAGATACGTCAAGATACACAGGACGCGCCCCGCTTCGGTCATGCCGGCCGCGGGGGCCCCGGGCGAGGTCATCCGGGCGGCCGGGGAGGAGATCCTCGTCGCCTGCGGCGCGGGAATCGTCAGGATAGAGAGACTGCAGGTCGAAGGGAAGAAGCCGCTCGAAGCCGGGGATTTTCTCAGGGGTTTCGAAATCGGCGCCGGGGAAAGGTTCGGAGGGATCGAATGAACGGCGAAGAAGGGAAAAAGATTACGGACCGGGAGGAAGGCAAAGGGTACCACCCGATTGTATTCTATCTGCTGGTGATAGCGGGAGCCTTCGTCCTGGGGATCGTCATATTCAACTACCTCGTGCTGCCCCTCCTCGTCGGGCGGGGAGACGTCGCCATCGTCCCCGAGATCAAGGGGATGAGGGTCTCCCCCGCGGAGGAGGTCTGCCGCACGAGCGGGCTCAGACTGATGGTGACAGGTGAACGGTACTCCGAAGAGTATCCGGCCGGCGTCGTGATCGACCAGGATCCCGGATCGGGGGAGAGCCTGAAGGGGAACAGGACCGTTCGCGTCATCATCAGCTCGGGCGAGAGGATGGAGGAGGTCCCCCCGATGGCGGGGGAATCGATGAGGCAGGCCGAGCTTCTTCTCGACGCCGCCCGCCTCGGGAAGGGGAGGATCGCGAGGGTCTTCTCCCCCGGGAGCGGCCCGAACCTGGTCCTGGCGTCGAGCCCGGCGGCTGGCTCGCGGGCCGCGACAGGCTCGAAGATCGACATCCTGCTTTCGATGACGGGCGAACCGAAGGCATTCCTGATGCCCGACCTCAGGGGGATGGACCTGCCCTTCGTCAAGGGGAAGCTGGAAGAGAACGGTTTCGAGGTGGCCAGGGTCGTGAGCCGGAAGGAATCGGGATTGTTCCCGAACACGATCCTCTCGCAGACCCCGGCTCCCGGCTGCATGATAATGGAGGGAGGAGCAATTGAACTCGTCGTTTCAACGGTTGATTGAGAGCGGCCGCACGGCGGTCGCGCCCTCGGTCCTGGCCGCCGATTTCTCGCGCCTCGAAGACGAGCTCGCCGCCGTCGAAGCGGCGGGGGCCGATTACCTGCACCTCGACGTCATGGACGGCCACTTCGTCCCGAACATCACATTCGGGCCGATGATAGTGAAATCGATAAGAAAACTCTCGCGGCTTCCGCTCATAACCCACCTGATGATAAGCGATCCCGCGAAATACGCGGAGGAGTTCGTTAAGGCGGGAAGCGACCTTATAAGCTTCCACGCCGAGGCCGCCGGGCCGGGGCAGGGAGAGGTGCTCGAGAGGATACACTCCCTCGATTGCCGCGCCGGGATCGCGATCAACCCGGACACGCCGCTATCCCTCGTCGAGCCTTTCCTCGGGGAGATCGACCTTCTCCTCGTCATGTCGGTTTTCCCGGGCTTCGGAGGTCAGAAATTCATAGCCGAAGCGATGGGCAAGGCCCGAAGGGCCTCCGATCTAAGGGCGGAAAAGGGGCATCGTTTCGTCATAGAGGTCGACGGCGGGATCAACGCCGCGACCGCGGCGGCCGCCAGGGAGGCCGGGGCGCAGATCCTGGTCGCGGGGACGGCCGTATTCGGGACCGACGACTACGCCGGCGCGATACGCGCCATCCGGGGGTGAGAGGCCGATCCGGCCCCCTCCCGGGTATGCCATCCCGCCCTCCGTACGCGCGAGAGCCGCCCCTCCTCCGGCGGACATGCCGGCCCCCCCTCGAAACTCCTTCATTTTTCCTTGCCAGAGCGCCGGAATCGTGCTATTTTATGACATTTACAAGCGGGAGAAGCGGGAGAACTGCGGGTGTTCCAGGATCTCGGCGATAAGTTCGGCCGTATTTTCAAAGAGTTGCGGGGACATGGAAAGGTCCGCGAGAGCCACATCCAGGACGCGATGAAGGACGTCCGCAGGGCCCTTCTTGAAGCCGACGTCAATTACAAGGTCGTCAAGGAGTTCGTCGCGAGGGTCGGCGAAAGGGCAGCCGGGAAAAAAGTACTGGACAGCCTGACCCCCGACCAGCAGATTATCAAGATAGTCCACGAGGAACTTGTCCACATCCTTGGCGACAGGCAGGCTCCCTTCACGCTCTCCGGTTCCCCGGCGTGCGTGATGGTTTGCGGGCTGCAGGGAGCGGGGAAGACGAGTTTCACGGCGAAGCTTGCCGTCCACCTGATGAGGAAGGGGCGCAAGCCGCTGCTCGTCGCGGCCGATGTGTACCGCCCGGCCGCCATAGAGCAGCTTCGCGTTCTCGGCGGGGAGATCGGAGTTCCCGTCTACGCCCCCGGGGCCGGCGTTGCGCCCGAGAAGATTGCCGCCGATTCGCTCAGGGAGGCGAGGGCTGGGCTTCGGGACACCGTCATCGTGGATACGGCGGGGCGGCTTCATATCGACCGGGATATGATGGCGGAACTCGCCGCGATAAGGAAGAAGATCTCGCCGGAGGAGATTCTGCTCGTGCTCGACAGCATGACGGGCCAGGAGGCTGTCAATGTCGCGCGCGAGTTCAAGGACGGGATAGATTTCACCGGTGTCGTCCTCACGAAACTGGACGGCGACACCAGGGGTGGGGCGGCGCTTTCGGTAACGGCCGTCACGAATGCGCCGATCAAGTTCGTCTGTATGGGGGAGAAGCCTTCCGACCTGGAGGCCTTTCATCCCGACAGGATGGCCGGAAGGATCCTGGGCATGGGAGATATCATCTCCCTGGTCGAAAAGGCCCAGGAGACCTTCGACGAAAAAACGGAAATGGAGCTTCAGCGCAAGCTCCGCAAGGAGTCTTTCACCCTCGAAGATTTCCTTGACCAGCTCCAGCGGCTGAAAAAGATGGGGCCGGTAGAACAGATCCTCGGGATGATACCGGGGATGAAGGTTCGGGGCGCTTTGCCGCAGGAGAGCGGCGAAAAAGAGATGAAGAGGATGGAGGCGATCATCCGGTCGATGACCCCCGAGGAGCGGCGTTCGCCGCAGATAGTCGACGGGTCGAGGAGAAGAAGGATCGCCGCGGGGAGCGGGGTGTCCGTCCAGGAGGTGAACAAGCTCCTGAACCAGTTTCAGCAGATGAGGAAAATGATGAAGCGTTTTTCGAAGCTCGCCGGCAGGGCTCCGGCGGGATTCCCGTTTTCCTGATCATGGCGATTCCAGTGTCAAACGGAGGTAGAAGTTGGCAGTAAAAATCAGAATGAAGAGAATGGGCTCGAAGAAGAGGCCCTTCTACAGGATCGTGGCGGCCGACGAGAGAATGCCGCGCGACGGGCGGTTCATCGAGATACTCGGGTATTACAACCCGCTGACCGATCCCGCCGATTTCAAGATCGACGAGGACAAGCTCTACAAATGGCTGAACGACGGCGCGAAACCTGCGCCCAACACGGCCACCATCCTCAGGAAGCATCATCTTCTGGAGAGATGGCAGCTCATCAGGTCCGGTTTGTCGATAGCCGAGGTGGACGAGAAGATCGCGCAGCTCAGGGCGAAGCAGCCCGAGGTCAAGGCGAAGGAGAAGGTCTCCGTTTCCAAGAAGGCGAAAGCCGCCGCGAAAGCGGCCGCCGAAGCGAAGGAAAAGGCGGCCGGCGAGGCCGCGGCCGAGACGGCGCCCGAAGCCTGAGCCCCGGCTGAAACCGGCGGGCCGGAAGGAACACGGGTTCCACGGCGAATCGATCAACCGTCCTGAAAGGAATTCGGATGACGACGAACGTTGATAAGATAAAGAACATGATCAGGAAGATATGCGAGATGCTCGTCGACAAGCCTGAGACGATCAAGCTCGGCGAGGAGAAGCGCGACGACGCCACGATTCTCGTGCTGTCGGTCGACAAGTCCGACGTCGGCAAGATCATCGGCAGGAACGGGCAGACCGCCAAGGCCCTCCGCGCGCTCGTAAACGCCGCGGCGACCCGCATGGGCGACAAGGTGCTTCTCGAGATACGCGAGTAAGGAGCGTCATGACGGCTCAAACGGCGTCGCTTGGCAGCATCGTGAAGGCGGTCGGGCTGAAGGGAGAGGTGAAGCTTCTTCCCGGACCCGATTTCTGGGCGGGAGCCCTCGACGCGAGCGTGTTGTCGCTGGTCTCCGGGACCGGAGAGCACCGGCAGGTTTCGGTGGAAAAATCGAGGATCAAGGGCAACACGTACATCATCAAGCTGTCCGGGATCGAAACGATCGACGACGCCCTGCCCGCGGTGGGGAACAGGCTCGAGGTATCGATGGAGAACCTCGGAGCCGGGTCGGCGCCGGAGGAGCTGAGGCCCTTCCAGGTGATCGGATCGACGGTGATCCTCGCGGACGGCACGGTCGTCGGCACCGTTGTGGACATGCTTCTCGGGCGCGATCAGGACTGTCTTATCATGGAGAAGGACGGGGAGAGGAAGATCATACCTAACGTCCCGGAGATCATAAGGCGCGTCGACCTTGAGAAAAATATCATAGAGATAGACCCGCCCGAGGGTCTGCTGGAACTCAGGTGGTGACGGGCCCGATATGGAACTCTGTTTCATCACGATCTTCCCCGGGATCTTTCCCGGCGTTCTCGAATCGGGCGTTCTCGG
>JALOPX010000093.1 GCA_025453655.1 Candidatus Krumholzibacteriia bacterium | reverse complement strand
ATTCTTTGAGGGAGCGCGGCCTCCCCGCCATGATACCGGAACGCGAAGAGGAGCTCGAGATATCCTGAAGAACGTGAAGAACAGGCGGCACGGCCTTGAAGAGGCCGGAATCGCCGGCCGGTTCGACCTTCCTCCGGGGGAGGCGGCCGAGCTTCAGAAGCGCCTCGGCGAATTCGTGAGAAGCGAATGGGACGGGCGCGGCGTGCGTCTCATCGCGGGTATCGACGTTCATTTTCCATCGAAGGATATCGCCAGGGCGGCTATCGCGGTGGCCGCCTGGCCGGGGCTTGACGTCGTGGAGACCTCCTGCGCGGAACTCCCGTGCTCAATGCCCTACATCCCCGGGCTTCTGTCGTTCAGGGAAATACCCCCCGTTCTCGAGGCCTGGAAGGCCCTGGCCGGAAGACCGGATCTCATCCTCTGCGACGGACACGGCCTGGCGCACCCGCGGGGGTTCGGCATGGCGAGCCATCTCGGATTGCTCCTCGATACCCCGTCGATCGGCTGCGCCAAGTCTCATCTTTTCGGATCGTTCACAGAACCGGGGCCGCTGAAGGGGGAGACGGCGAAGGTCATCGGCAAATCGGGCGCGGTCATCGGAGCCGTGCTGAGGACGCGCGACCGGACAAGACCGGTCTACGTCTCCGTCGGGCACCTGATCGATCTCGAAAACGCCGTACGATTCGTTCTCGGCTGCTCCCCCAGGTACCGCATACCCGGGCCCCTTCGGGAAGCGCACCGGCTCGCCGGCAGGCGCTGAAGGGGGCCGGAAAGACGCCGGCGCAATCATCCACGGGGCCACCCGGCCGGGCCCTCCCGCGCCGATGTCAGATCTTCTTCAGCAGGCCCGCGACGATCTCGTTGAAATCGGAAGAACCGCCTACGAGCCGCGCCCTGAGTTTCCCTTCACCGTCGATGATGAAGGTGGTCGGCGTGTACATCGTCTTGAGGGTCTTCCTGGAATAGCCGCCCGAATCCATAAGCAGCGGGACGGTGCTCCCCTTTTCCCCGAGTATCTCCTTCGTCTTGCCGAACATCCCCTTGGCGTCGATGAGGAAGAGTTTGAATCCGAGTTCGGCTTCGAGTTTTTTCAGTTCCTCCATTTGCGGCAACTCCGCAATGCATGGCGGTCAGGTGGGGCTCCACGCGCTGATCACGAGCCTTTTCCCCCTGTACGAGGAGAGCCGGTGCGTTTTCCCCTGGAGATCGGAAAATTCCATGTCGGGGAGGATCCCTTCGTCGATCAGGCGGGCGGCGGCGAGCCTCTCCTGCAGGTCGCCGCGTTCAGGATGGACGACAGAATAGAGGCTGTCCAATTTCACTTGCTTCCCCGCTCCAGGCGCACCGGAGACATAGGCGATGTACGCCTCTACGGCCTTTTCCGTTTCCCCTTTCTCCAGCATGTGAGAGCCGATGATCGAAGCGGCGAAGGGATACCCGGACGCGACTTCGAGGATCCCGAGCGCCTCCTCCATCCTGCCGCGGCCGGAGAGAAATTCCGCGTAGACCGACCTCGCGTGAGAGTTCCTGTACCAGTCGAGATTCAACGCGAGAAGTTTTTCGAAGCACCTTTCGGCCGCTTCCGCGCAATCGTCCTCCCCCATCAGGTAATAGCAGAGATAGAGATGCAGCCTGAAATCCGATTCTTCCCCGTCCGTAATCTCCCTGGCGAGCGCCACGGCCCCCGCCCTGTCGGAATCCCAGAGATATTCGAATTTTTTGAAGAGAAGCTCCGCCCTGGCGCCCGGATCCTTTTCCAGCCCGATCGCCCCGTCGATATACGCCAGCGCCCCGCCCGGATCGTTCATGTCGACGGCCATCGTCGTCATTATCGCGGCGATCGCGTTCACCCTGGCGGGATGCCCGGCGTGATCGGCGGTGAATAATTTCAGCCGCTCGATTCTCGCGGCCGGGTCCTCATGCCCCATCGCGGCGTCGAGCGCCTCGTAGACGTAAAGGTCGTCGTTCGCCGAGCGTTCCGAGCAGCCCGCGCAAACGAGAACGCAGCAGCACACAATCATGATCGCCGTTCTTGCTGGTGACATAACCCTGCCTTTCACCGCCCGCTGGTGGCCGCGGCGGACCTGATCAGAGCGACCATCGCTTCCGATCTGGCCCGCCAGCTGCACCGCATGGCGTATTCTCTGAGCCTTGCCCTGTCCGCGCCCGATTCCAGTGCGGCGCGGATCTTCCCGACGAATTCGGCGCGCGTGCCGGCAAGATAAATCATGCCGGCAAGATCGTCCATATCCTCCGAAAACCTGAAGGTCACTATCGGCTTCTCGACGGCGGCGTACTCGTAGATTTTGTTCGGGTCGGCCATCCTCATCAGCTCGTTCATCTGAAGGGGTATCATGCAGACGTCCATCGAGCCCGTGTAGGCGCCGAGCCTCTCGTAGGGGATCGAGCCGAGGTAATGGACGTTCGCCCGCCTCTCGCGAAGCTGATCGAGCTCGCGCCTTCGGCCTTCGAAGAGGGGGCCGAAAAGCACGATCGAGGCCTCGGGGAAAGAAGAGGCAATCATGTCGAGAAGCTCCATGTCGAACCAGGGCGCGATGGCGCCGGAATACCCGAGCCTGGGGCGCCGAAGCCCCGCGATCTCCCCGGGCTCCCCCGAGGCCATCGCCTTGACGAAAAGATCGTAGTCGACGCCGTTGCCTATGCGGTGGACCTTCCCGACCCCCGCGTCGCCGAGCCTCTTCACCAATCCGCCGCTGACCGCCACTACGACGTCGGCCGCGCGGGCGAGCTTCTTGAAATACCCGCCGGCCCATCTCGGGGCGCCGGGGAATTCGAGCGGATCGTCGTTGCAGTCGTAAAGCAGAATGGTCCTCGGAAAGAACGGGAGGATCGCCGAGTAATATATGTTGGATACGAAGAGGACCCTCTCCCTTCCCGAGAAACCGGTCAGGAGAAGGATCGTCTTGACCCAGACGAGGATCACGGCGTTCCAGAGGAGGCGTGCCGGAGGAAAGGAAAAAAGAGCCCTGAGCGATTTCTGGGGGAAATTCTTGAACGCGGGGACGCAGACGTGGGTGACCCTGCCGTCCCTCTCGGGCCGGAAATTGTTCCTCTTCCCGGCCACCACGCTCGAAAGGAAGAGCACCTCCCAGTCGTCGGGGAAACGGCTTATTATCTGCTGCTTCCTGGTCCGGACGTAACGCCACTGTATCTCGGAGAAACAGACGACCTTCAATGGATACCCCCGGCCTTCCCGGCCTCACCGGGACATGAACGCCGTTATCCTGTCGATGACATAATCCTGCTCTTCCCGCTCCAGTTCCGGATAGACGGGAAGGGCGAGCGTCTCCTCGGCGGCCCTTTCGGACTCGGGGAGATCGCCTTTCCGGCCGCCCAGGAACGAGAAACATCTCTGCAGGTGAAGCGGCACGGGGTAATAGACCTCGCAGCCGATCCCCTCCCCGGCAAGAAAGGCCTTGAGCCCGTCGCGGTCCCTCGCCCGGATCACGTACTGGTTGTATATGCTGACGCACCCTTCCGCCACGGCAGGAGGCTCGATCCCGCCCACGAGTGAAAGGCGCCCGTCGTAGTACTCGGCGTTCCCGCGCCTTCGCGCGCTCCAGCCGTCGAGGTACCTCAGCTTCACGAGGAGAACCGCGGCCTGCAGGGCGTCGAGCCTGCTGTTGATGCCGACGACGTCGTGATAGTACCTCTCCTTCCCCCCGTGGACGCGGAGCATCCTGATCCTGGCCGCGAGCTCCGCGTCGCTCGTCACCACCATCCCGCCGTCCCCGAATCCGCCGAGGTTCTTCGAAGGGAAGAAGGAAAAACAACCGGCGATACCCATCGATCCGGCCTGCCTGCCCCGATAAAGGGCCCCGATCGACTGGCACGCGTCCTCGACGACGTGGATCCCCTTCGATTCGGCGATCTTTGTGATCGTGTCCATCTCCGCCGTCTGGCCGAACAGGTGGACGACCAGGATCGCCCTCGTCCTCTCCGTGACAGCCTCTTCGATCCTCTCCGGCGAAATGTTGAAGGTGGCAGGATCGATATCGACCATCACCGGCGTCGCCCCGAGCCTCGTTATCGAACTTACCGTGGAAAAGAAGGTATAGGGGGTCGTGATGACCTCGTCGCCCGGCCCGATCTCCAGCGCCATCAGGGCGAGCAGGATCGCGTCGGTGCCCGAAGCCGTCCCGATGCCGTGCCCGGTCCCGCAATACGAGGCAACCGCCTCCTCGAATTTTTCCACCTTCGGCCCGAGAATGAAATACTGGGAATCCATCACCTCGCCGATCGCCGCGGCGATCTCGTCCCTTATGCCCCCGTACTGCCGCACGAGGTCGAGAAGCTTCACATTTTTCTTCATGATTTCTCCGCCCGCCGGGCCAGCGCGCCGTAGAGCTTCCTGAGGTCGCCGCTCGTGCTGTCCCAGTTGTATCTGTCGAGGAAGGCCGCCCTCCCCTTTTCGCCTGCCTGCCGTGAAAATTCCCCGTCCTCGCGGAATCTCGCGATGCATTCGGCCAGCTCTTCGGGGCTGTCGTGCCTGAAAACCAGCCCGCCGCCCGAATCCTCGATGATGCGCTTAAGGGGCGGGCAGTCGCTTACCACCACCGGTTTCCTGATCATCATGTACTGGAATATCTTGTGGGGAATCGTCGTGTCGGTGTGCGGGTTCCTCGCGTGGGGCACGAGGCACACCCGGCTCGCCGCGATGTAGCTCCATATCTTCCCGAAGGGCTGCCATCCGGTCATCTCCACCATGTCCGAGACCCCGAGTTTCTCCGCGAGCGCGACGAGGTACTCCATGTACGGCCTGTTGCGGTCGCCCACAAGGACGAGCTTCATGTCCGGTATCCTGCCGCGAAGGTGCGGCAGCGCCCTGATCGAGGTGTCGAGACCGCGGTGGGGCGCGAAACCGCCGATGTAGGAGACCATGAAGAGATCCCTGTATTTTCCGATTATGGCCTCGTCGAGGGGAATGTCGATGCTTTCGACCGGGGAGGTGTTCGGTACGACGAAGATCCTTTCCTCCGGTATGCCGATCGCCTTCAACCGCTCCTTCGATTCCTCGATCACCGCTATCACGGCGTCCGCTTCGCGGAGGATCTCCCTCTCGTAGCGCGCCCAGCGGTTGAAATTATATATGGTCTTCTTCTTCAGCCGGCTCGTGTACCAGACCTGGAGGCCTCCCGGATAATTTTCGTGCATGTCGGCGACGACGGGGATGCCGAGCTCCCTCCCGACGGAGATCGCCTCCCTGACGAGTGGCAGGTCGTGCACGTGAAGGACATCCACCCCCCTTGAGACGGCGAATTCCCTGATCGCCCTTCGCCACGCCGGATCCCTGAAGGTAAATGAGAAGGTGTACCTGTGCAGGATCTCCCTCAATCGTCCCATTTGGACGCCCCGGACGCACCGAATGCCGGCCGTCTCCATCTCCCGGGCCTCCCCCTGGCGCCTTTCGAGGAGGAGATTGACCTCATGCCCCTCCCTGATAAGGGTCGAGGCCTCCTTTTCGATCCTGATATCGGGCGGTGGGATGTTGCCTTTGAGTATCATTCCGATCCGCATGGGAACCTTCCTGCGCGGGTTGAGCACCGGCGGGCGCCGCCGGGACGGGAAAACGTCCCGGGAATGATACCTTTCCGCGGCGGCATATTCAATACAAATCACCTGTATCAATTTCGCCCCGGACCCTGTATCATTGCCGCGTCGGCGAAAGAGCGCCGGCGCGAACGCCGGCCGGAGAAGGAGTATCGCGATGCCGGGTCCCGTCGAGATAAAAAAGGTCGTCTATGGCGGGCTGGGGCTCGCCCATTTCGAAGACAGGACCCTCTTCATCCCCTTCACCGCTCCCGGCGACAGGGTGCTCTTCGAGCTGACCTCCGAAAAGAAAAAATGCCTCTTCGGCCTGCCGGCCGGGATCGAAACCCCGTCCCCGTCCCGTATCGAGCCGGAATGCCCCGTATTCGGAAGGTGCGGCGGATGCCACATGCTGCACATGGGATACGCGGACGAGCTCGCGATCAAGCGGGAAACGGTGGTCGAATCGCTCGAAAGGATCGGCAGGATCAAGATCGAAATCTCCGGCGTGACCCCCTGCCCCGCCCGTTTCGGATACAGGAACAACACCCTCTTCCGGGTGGACGAGAGGGGCAAGCCCGGTTTCCTCAGGCACGAATCGACCGAGGTCGTACCCTTTCCCGAAGCGGGATGCCTTCTTCTTCCGGACGAGATGAGAACGGCGATATCGGCCCTCCCCGCCGAATCGCTCGTCCCGGGATCGGAAGTCAGGGTCAGGATCGACAGGTACGGCAAGGTCCATTTCTGGGGGCTCAGGGATCGCGTGAGCCCGCCCGACCTGCTGATGGAGGCCGGCGGGTTTCAATTCCCCGTCATGCCCGACTCGTTCTTTCAGGTGAACCGGCTTCTCAACGGCGCGCTCATCGGGAAAGCCCTCTCGCTTCCGGTCAAGGCGAGGCGAAACCTGCTCGATCTTTACTGCGGGTGCGGATTCTTCACCCTTCCCTTTTCGGCGGTCGTGGAAAAGGCCGTCGGGATCGAGCGCGATCCCGGATCGTATCGCTCGGGAATGGCCGCGAAACGGCTCAACGCCGCCGGGAATGTCACATTCAGGAATGAGATCGTGGAGAAGGAGATCTTCCGCGTGCGCGAGGCCGACCTTGTCATCGTCGACCCGCCGAGAAGCGGGATGCCGGCGGCCGCCATGAAGGGCCTCGTGAAGCTGCGCCCCGAAGAGATCATAATGATCTCCTGCGAACCGCCGACCTTCTCGAGGGACGCGGCGAAGCTGATAGAGGCGGGATACTCCCTCTCGAGCGTTCACGTCGTCGACATGTTCCCCGGGACATACCACGTGGAGACGCTGGGGCATTTCCTCAGGAGCTGAACCGCGCCGGGGTTTCGATCCGGCGGGCTCCGAGAAGGGCCGTCCTTTCGCCCTATACCCCGTTGATCGTCGATACGACCTTGACGTTGAGGTTTTCCGTATCGTAATAGCTGGAAACGTCGACCAGGCTCGGGGACTTTTTGATCTCCTCGAGGGAAACCCTGACCAGCCTGGAGCGCTGAACCGCCACCATGCAGCCGAAATCCCCCTCTTTGACCATGTCGACCGCGTTATTTCCGAAACGTCTGCCGATCTGGCGGTCCTTGTGCGTCGGCGGGGCGCCGCGCTGGATGTACGCCAGGGCCGAGTACCTCGTGTGCTTGAATTCGTGCTCCATCAACCCCTTCAGGTAATTCCCCACCCCCCCGAGGCTGTAATGCCCGAATTCGTCGAGTTTGGCGTCCTTGCGCACCTCCTCTTCGCCGACTATATGCGCCCCTTCCGAGACTACGATGATCTTGTACTCCTGCTCGAAGCCCATCGAACTGCTCAGGGCGAGTTTCTCCCGAAGGACGGACGCGAGCTTGCCCACCGTGAATGGATGTTCCGGTATCAGGATGATGTCCGCGAAAGCGGCCTCTCCGCCCCTCAGCGCCAGCCAGCCGGCGTGCCTTCCCATAACCTCGAGGAAGAAGATCGTCTGGTGCGATTCGGCGGAATGGGCTATCCGCTCGGCGCTCGTCGTGATCACGTTGAGAGCGGTATCGTACCCGAGCGTGTACTCCGTGCCGGCGAGATCCCTGTCGATCGTCTTCGGTATCCCCACCACGTTTACGCCCCTGCGTGACAGTTCGGCCGCCGCTCCGAGTGTGTCCTCCCCCCCCATCGCGATAATCGCGTCGAGTTTGAGCTTCGCGATGTTCTTAATGACGAGGTCGGTCCTGTCCCTGCCTTTGGCCACCGGGTTGGTCCTGCTGCACAGCAGCTTGCTCCCTCCGAGCCTTGCGTACTCCCGGATTATCTCCGGGCCGAGCTCCACGACGTGCCTGCTGTTGTCCTCGAGGCACAGCGCTTCCCATCCGCGCTTCAGCCCGATCACCTTGATTCCGAATTTCGTCGCCCTCTCCACGACCCCCGCGATCGCCGGGTTTAGTCCCGGCGCGTCGCCTCCGCCTGTAAGAACTCCGATCCTCATCCTTGCCCTCCGATTATTGAAACCGCATGTATCCATCGTCCCGGGAGAAGCCGCGAAATGCGGGAACGCGTCTCAGGCTCCTCCCCTGCAATCCTTCCCGCTCTTGTACTCGTCGAGGGTCACGTTGTTTTTATAGCACCCGTCCTTGACGTACTTCAGGTTCGGCATGAACTCGGCCGGTTTCTGGAATCCGGGGATTACCATTATGACCTTCCCGTCGCTTTCCATGTAGGCTAAAGACGGGTACCCGGTGACCCTCATGGCCCTCGTCAGCTCCGCCGGCGTAAATACCTTGCCCTGGAAATTCAGCTTTTCGGTGCTGTTTTCCGCGTCTATCCTGATCGTTATGAAATTCTTGCCGAGAAATTTCATCACCTCCGGATCGGAGAAGGTCTCCCTGTCCATCACCTTGCACCATTTGCACCACGAGGTGTAGAAATCTATTATCACGGGTTTGCCCGTTTTGGCTGCGAGCGCGATCCCCTCATTGAAGGGGAGCCATTCCCCCGCCTCGGCCTGCTCGCCTCCCGAGCAGCCGTACGAAACCATTATCATCGCGATTGCCAACACCGCAAGATGCCTCTTTTTCATCGATTCACTCCTTGCATGAATAATTCGGGTTTCCGGTCCAGCTAATATAATGCGGCCGCGCGCCAAGTTCAAGAGGAACGCTTTCACCCGGCCGGGCGGCGGGGCCGGGCCTTCCGGCTCCCCAAGCATGCCCTTGCATAACCGGCCCCCGGCCTGTATCATGTCGGGAGGCAAATCGGCCCTTTTTGCCGGTTCCGGGACAGGCCCGGAATCGCCGTCGCGGGCTGAAATGAAAGGAAAACAATGAGACCATCCCCGTCGAAAAAGATCGCCCCCGCCCTGATCGTGCTGCTCGGCCTGGCCCTGCTCGTGTCAGGGTCGAACGCCGGGGCCCAGGCCCCGCAGGCCGGGAAGGAGGCGGGTTACCTGCTTCGAAAGGACAATGAAACCGTCATTCATCCCGAACAGTGGCTTCTGCTCGGGCCCGCGAAGGCCTTTTTCCCCGCCTT
>JALOPX010000092.1 GCA_025453655.1 Candidatus Krumholzibacteriia bacterium | reverse complement strand
GCTAGATAGAAAACTTAGAGTTATAGACTCTGGTGCAGTTGTGGAACATTATGATCATGTGCTTAGGAAACATGTTAAGAAAAGAAACAAGTCATTAATGGTTAACTTTTCTGTATTATCCCTGGAAGAAGGCATGTTGGTTTTACCAAAAGAAGAAGATGAACCTATTAAACTTGTTGGTCAGATGAGGGGATATATGATTAAAAACATAACCTCTAGAGGCGAGTATAGCTATATTGGGGAAGACCATATTCTAGACGCCTTTAATTTAGCAATGTATGGATTTGAACAAAACTTTAGTAATTTATTATCTAACTATATTCCACAAGCTATCTATGCTTTACCAGACCCAAGAATGAATGACTATCCAACAAGAACCAGCCAAATTGGTTCATCTAACATGTTTAAAAATGTTTCTAGGGCTATTCGTGATCCTGAATATGAAAGCATTGGAAGTTTTCAGAGAATTCGAAGAATAGAGACCCCATCATTTGGTTCTAGAACTACCCCTTTTAGTAATATTAATTTTAGGAGAGCAGGTCGTGGCAGAATCCTTTAAAAAAGTAACTATTGGTAATCTTAGTACTGGAGAAATACCACCTGAAATATTGGATCAACTAAAGGTATTAAATAGAATAACTTTTCCTTTGAACATCTTCAACCTCCTAAACCTCCTAAAAGGTTTGGGACCTTTAAGTTTGAAAAACAGTACAAACGGGGGTACCTTATCCTCCTTCCGCCCACAATGTTGGAGATACCGTTAACTTACTCGACAATCGTTATTGTACCATAAGCCGGAAATAAAAGTCAACATGGAATATCAGGCGCCATGGCTGGATTTCGGTCAGGGAAAACTTGGTTTACACCGCCATGGCATATCGGATTCGGTCAGGCAAAGCCCCATCAGACCGAATCCGGGGCCCCCATCGTACGGCCCGGGGAAGCTCTGAAATGCCGCGGCCGCCGGAAACGGGGCCTGGAATTCCGGCGGCCGCTGTAAAAATTACATATATATAGACCCTATAACGAGTTACTCGCCTCGATGCAGGCCCCGGCCGCCATCAGGCAGTCTTCGACGCCTCCATCTCCCTTCGCTCCTTCCTCCCCTGGAGGGTAAAGCGGTCGACCATCGTATAGACGACCGGAATGACGAAAAGGGTGAAAAGGGTGGAAAAAAGAACCCCGCCTATCTGGACCACGGCCATCGGCGTTCTGTACTCGACTCCCGCCCCCCCCATCGCCTGCGGTATCATCCCTATGACGATCGCGAGATTGGCCATGATGATCGGCCTGAGCCTGGTGGGGCACGCCTGCAGCAGCGCGTCCTTCATTCTCATCCCCGAGGCCCTGAGCTGCGCCGTGGCGTCGAGAAGGAGGATGGCGTTGTTCACGACGATCCCGACGAGCATCACCATCGCCATGAGCGACATGATATTTATCGTCTCACCGGTGAAGAAGAGCCCGAAGGATGTCCCGACGAGCCCCAGCGGCAGGGTGACCATCACCGTCAGGGGATGAATGAAGCTTTCCATGATCGCCGCCATCACGATGTACACGAGAACGATCGCCAGCAGCATGGCCGTCTGGATCGATGCGAACGATTCGTCCTGCACCTCGGCCATCCCGGAGTACCTGAACCTTACGCCGGAAGGCAGGTTCAGGGCCGCCACCTTTTCGTCGATGACGGCGCGCGCCTCGCTGATCGACCCGGAGGCGACGTTCGCGGAGATCTGGACCATCCGCTGCTTGTCCCTGTGGAGGATCTCGGCGTTCCCCGACACGGTCTCCAGCGTCGCCACGTCGGCGAGGGGAACGGTGCCCCCCCGGGGAAGGTTGAGCGGAAGGTGAAGAAGGTACGACGGATCCTCCCTGTCGGAGCCGGCGAATTTCACGCGTATGTCGTACTCCTCCCCCAGTTCCCTGTAGACGCCCGCCTTTTCCCCTTCATACGACGTCCTGAGCACCATCCCCGTCGTGTAGGGATCGAGCCCCCGCCAGGCCATCTGGTTTCTTTCGGGCCTTATCACTATCTCCGGCTTTCCGGCCTTCTCGCTCGTCTGCACCTCGACGAGCCCCGGCGTCTGCCCGACGATCGCGAAGACCTCTTTCCCGTAGGTGGAAAGCTTCTCCGGGTCGGAGGAGAGGACCTGCATGACGATGTCGGCCTCCATGTTTCCTCCCTCGCCGGAAGTGGTCACCATGATGTCGGCGTCCGGGATCACGGCCAGGGATGGCCTGATATCATTCATGAATTCGAGTATCTTCTTGTCGCGTTTGTCCCCGTCGACGAGCTTGAGGGTGATGACGGCCTGCTCCACGCCGCCCCCGGCCCCCCCTATATTCGTCATTATCCCCTCCACCTCGGGCTTCGTTCGCATCAGCGCCTCGATCCTCGAGGCGATCTCCTGCGTCCGTTCGAGGCTCGTCCCCGCCGGCAGCTCCACCGTCACCACGACGATATTCTGGTCGGTCAGGGGCATGAATTCCCCCCCGACGAAGGCGAAGAGGAAGATCGAGAAGACGAGGATCAGGAAGGTCGCGACGACCGGCTGCCACCTGTGCGAGAGGAAGCGCGAGAGGAGGTCCCTGTATCCGCCGGCCATCCTGTCGTAACCCCTGTCCCACCCTTCCGTGAACCTGGTCCAGAAATGCTCCCTGCCGTGGTGCGCCCCGGCCTTGGCCCTGATGAGCCTCGCGGACAGCATCGGGACCATCGTGAACCCGATCACCAGGGAGAAAACGGTCGCGTAGACGACCGTCACGCCGAACTGCAGGAAGAACCTCCCGATGATCCCGCTCATGAAGGCGATCGGCGTGAAGACGACGATATTGGTCAGCGTCGAGGCGAGGACGGCTACGGCCACCTCGGACGTCCCCTTCTCGGCCGCCTCGTAGGGATCCATCCCCGCCTTCACGAGCCGGGTTATGTTCTCTATCACGACGATCGAGTTCGTCACCAGGGTGCCGATCGAGATCCCGAGCGCCATCAGGGTCATCACGTTGATGGTGAACCCGGAGCGTTCGATCAGAAGAAATGTCGCGACCAACGACACCGGCATCGATATCGCCGCTATGAAGGTCTGCCTCCAGTCGTGAAGGAAGACGAAAAGCAGCACCGAGGTCAGCAGGATCCCGATCACTATGTTCGAAAGAACGTCCGACACGGCGTCGAAGACGAAGGTCGAGGCGTTGTTCGTTATCGTGACCTTGATGTCGTCGTCGAGGATCCCCTCGAGTTCGGCCAGGGCCTTTCGCACCCCGTTCGCCACCTCGATCGTGTTCCCGTCGGCGCGCTTCATTATCGAGAGCCCGATGACCGGCTCGCCGTTCCACGTGGAGGATTCGCGAAGCTCCTCCGTCGTGTCGATCACGTCCGCCACCTCGGAAAGCGGTATCGTCCCCCCCTCGCGTATGGGCAGCCTGAATTCGAGAAGCTCCGAAGGGGACGAAATCTCCCCGGTCATTCGAAGCGTGATCTCCGAGGGGCCGCGCGTGATGCGTCCCGCCGGGATGTTGAGGTTCTGTGCCGACACGAGCCCCACGACGTCCAGCACGGACAGCCCGTAGGCCCTTAGCTTCTCCGGCCTGATCGCGATCTGTATCTCGCGTTCGCGCTTGCCGGTGACCTGCACCTCGGCCACCCCGTCGATCCTGCCGAGCCGTTCCACGATGACCTTGTCGGCTATCTCGTAGACCTCCTGCAGGGACCTGGGCGCCGACACCGCCAGGTCCATCACGGAGACGGCGTTGATGTCGAACTTCTGGATGATCGGATCCTCGGCGTTCTCCGGAAGATCGACCCGGATCGCGTCGATCTTGTCCTTTACGTCTATGGCGTCGAGATCGGCGCTCGTCTCGAGCTCGAACTCGATTATCACCTGCGAGAGGTTCTCCATCGAATACGAGGTGAGGTCCTTGACGTTGGCTATCGTCGATACCTCGTCCTCTATCTTCTTCGTCACCTGGCTTTCGACCTCGGCCGGCGACGCGCCGGGATACACGGTCGACACGACGATTATAGGGAATTCGATATTCGGCATCATCTCTATGACGAGCCGCCGGTACGAATAGATCCCCATCACCACCATCAGGACGAGTATCATGGTCGTGAGAACCGGGCGCCGGATGAATATCCTGAACAGCTCCATCTCAGTTCTCCTTCCGGCCGACGATCTTCACGAGTTCCCCTTCCGAAAGTTTCGTCTGCCCGAAACGCGCCACTGTCTCCCCTTCCCCGACCCCGGAAAGGACCTCCACCATGTCGATCGTCATGAGCCCTGTCTCGATCGTCCTGGTCTTCGCCCTTTTCCTTCCTTCCGCGTCCTGCTCGATGACGTACACTGCCTTCCCGGCGGGCGTGTTGAAAAGGCATCCGTACGGAACCCTCACAACGTCCGTCTTCTCGCCGGACAGGACCAAAAACGAAACGAGAACGCCTGGAACCAGCTCGCCCCGCGGATTGGGGAAGACCGCCTCGCCCGCGAGAAGATGGCTCGCGGCGTCCGCCGCGAGATCGAGCCGGCTGACGTGCCCGTCGAGTCCGGCGGCGGCCAGGCCGTTTTTAAGGACCGCCCTCTGCCCGCCGCGAAGCGTCGCCGCCTGGCCGCTGCCCGCAAGGAACTTTACCTTTACCGAATCGGTCCTCGCGATCCACGCGAGCGCGTTTCCGCTTTCCGCCATGTCCCCCTTCTCCACGAAGATCCCCGTCACGACGCCGGGATAGGGGGCGACAAGGTCGGTCCCCTCCCTCGCGTTCTTCAGGTCCGACTCGGCTATCTTAAGGGCCATCTCTGCCTTGTCGAGGGCCTGCTGCGATATGGCGCCTTCGGCGAAGAGCGTCCTCATGCGGCGCGCGTCCCTCAGGGCGTCCTCGTACAGAGTCCTCGAACGTTCGTATGAATGCAGCATCGGGTTGACGGCCGCCTTCTCGAGGCGGATCACCACCTCGCCCGCCCTGACGCGGTCTCCCTCGCGCCTCAGCACGTCCATAACCTGTATGGTGTTGGTGGAAACGATGGAATACTGCACGATCCCCTCGACCGTCCCCGCGAGCGAGGTCCAGACCGCGATATCCCCCCTCTCCGCCACGGCCACCTCGACCGGCCTTCCCTCCTTCTCCTGGATGGAGGCGATGCTTTCGACCGTCTTCTCTCCACGAAGGGACGCGAACCTCGCGCCGAAGGCGGCGACCGTCAGGATGACGGCGATCCACAGGATCAGTCTGCCATGTCCCTTTTTCTTTTCGACCGGATTATTCATTCTCATTCTCCTTTTCAGAGGAGGTAAATGTTTTCCCGTTTGTATTCATTCCCACCGCCAGATCGAGCCTGGCCTTCGCCATGTTGCAGGCGTAGAGGGCCTGGGCGAGCTGGGCCCTCGCCGTCGTCATGGCGAGCTCCGCGTCCAGCCTCTCGACCTGCGTCGCCATCCCGTTGGCCAGCCTGACCAGCGCGAGGCGGTGAGCCTCCTCCGCGAGTTCGACCGCCCTCTCCCGTCCTTCCAATGCCGTTATCGCGTCGTCGAGAAGGAGCCACGAGGCCCGAACCTCCATCTCCTTCTCCCGGGTCACCCTCTCGAGCTCGAGCTCCGAGCTCCTCAGGTCCGCCCTCGCACCGTCGATCCTGGACTTCGCCTTCAACCCGTCGAATATCGGTATCCGGAATCCCAGGGTCACCGCCGCGGATCTGGCGAGGCTCTTGGTGCCCGGAAGAAAATCCTCCGACCACTGCCCCTGCACGAGGTAATTCGCCCCGAGCTGAAGGACGGGGAGCCTCTCGGCCCTCTCGAACCTCAGGTTCTGCCTGACCGCGTTGACCCGGTGCTCGAGCGCGCTGACCTCCGGGTTTCCCGATCTCATCAGGGCCAGGTAATCGTCGACGCTCCCCCCGCGGCCGACCGCCCTCAGCGAATCGGTCAGCGATATTTTCATGTCCGGCGCGATCCCGCACCTTCTGCGAAGAACGATTACGGACTGCTCGAGCCCGTTTCTCGCCTGGACGAGCTGGGGCTGGCGGTTCTCATATTCCACCTCGGCCCTGAGAAGGTCGAACCTGCTGACCGTCCCCTGGTCGAAACCGGCCCTGGTTATCCTCAGGACCTCCCCGGTTTCGCCGAGAGCTTTTTCCGCTATGCGAAGATTTTCCGCGGCGAGAAGGACGTCGCAGAAGGACTGGATGACCTGGAAGCGCACGTATTCGGAGGTGGCGGCCTTCTGATTCTCCATCGCCTCGAGCATCTCCGACGAGGCTCCGATGCCGGCCGACAGCCTTCCCGCCGTCCAGAGGTTATATGAGACCGCCGCGTTCGCCGAGAAGTCGTTGTCCTCCCCGAGCTCGATCTTCGTGACCCCCCCGAACGACTCGGCCATGTCCGACGGGAGGAACATCACCGGTTTCCTTATGTTGCGCGAGTACTGGCCGCTGACCGTCAGTGAGGGCAGCCGCCCCGCCTTCGCCTCCCGGACTCCGGCCTCGGCTCCCCTGACCCCTTCGCCGGCCTGGCGCAGAAGCTCGTCGTTTTCGAGCGCCATCCTGACGGCTTTCTCGAGCGACAGCTCCACCGTATCCTGCTCCGCCCCGTACGCTCCGGCCGCGAAAAACCACGCGCCGACCGCGACAACCGCAAGGCGGAGATGCAATCCTGTCTTTCTCATCCATTCTCCTTCTCTTTGTCGTCCACTTTCCTTATCTCGTAGGGCCTGAAAAAGACCCTGTCTATCAACTCGTCCACGGGAGGGAGATCCTCCCTTTCCATGCCGCCGAAAACCTCGAGAAGCCTGTGTGCCGCCCCTTCCAGCATTACCGCGTGCACGGCCGGGTCCAGCTCGGGCGACAGCTCGCCCTGATCGATAGCCTCCCTGATCAGCAGGGCGAAGGCCTCCGAGTGCGAGTCATCGGCGCACCGGCCCACATGGTAACTTCCCTCCGGATTCATCTCGAAATAGAAACGAATGAATTCATGGTAGCGCCGGAAATATTCCACCGCAGCCCTTCCCCTCGCCCGGATCTTCTGAAGGGGTGTCATCCCCGGCAAAATGGCCGCCGAGCAGGCTTCCTCTATCCCGTTGACGATCCTCCCCAGCACCTCCCTGTAGATCGCCTCCTTGCCGTCGAAATGGGTGTAGAGCTTCCCGACGGAAAGCTCGGCAAGATCGGCGATCTGCTGCATGCTCGCCCCCTCGTACCCGTAGCGCGCGAATATCTCGGCCGCCGCGTCGAGGATCTCTTCGCGGTGGCGTATCTTTTCCCTTTCGCGCCGCGGAGGGCGGCCGGGCTCGAGCCCGTTTTCATCCATCTTTATCCCTCCAGGAACAACCATTCATAAAATGATCAGTCGTTCAATTTGTGAATAATTCTTCTGAATATAGTGGTATTCTCTCCTGCCGCAAGGGAAAAATCAAAATATAACAATATTTTTTGAATATCCTGAAACATTTCCCTTGATTATTACGAATTTAGTAATAGTATTAGATTAATAATGCTGTTCACCGCTGAATGCTGAATGGCAGACCATAGGCGAAAGGAATAAAGGTCCCGCTACCGGAAGGGAGTCCCGGAAGAAACCCTGAATCAATCGGAAGGTGATCGATATGAATGAAATGAACGAAGCGGAAGCGGCAAGGAAAAAGTTCCGCAAGGAACTCAAATCGGGAACGGTCTCACTCGTGCTGCTGAGCATCCTGAGCAGGGCCGAACACCCGATGTACGGTTACCAGATCACGAAGAACATCGATTCCGGGGAAGGCTCGGGCCCGGACATGGGACAGGGGGCGCTCTACCCCGTTCTGCGGTCCCTGGAAAAGACCGGGCTTCTGGAAAGCAGGGTCGAGCCGTCGGTCTCCGGCCCGCCCCGCCGCTACTACAGCATTACTGAAGCCGGCAGGGAAACGCTGGTCGACTGGACCGGCACGTGGGAGGAAACGAGGAATTTCGTCGACGCGACACTGAAAGGAGACCGCGATGTCTGAACTTATCAATGAATATCTCGGCCGGCTCAAGGCCGCACTCTCCGGAGCCGATCCCGCAACGATACAGGACGCCCTCTGCGACGCGGAGGAGCACCTCTGGACGGCACTCGAGCTCGCCCGCGAGGAGAAGCCCGGGATCCAGGATTCCGAGGCCGTCCGCGCGGAGATCGAAAGATACGGCTCCCCAGAAGAGGTTGCGTCGGCCTACCTCCGTATCGGGCCGAGATTCGGGGCCTCCGTCGGCGTACGCGGCGCTTCAGCGGGAAGATCGGCGACGAACCGTTTCTTCGGAGTCTTCACCGATCCGACCGCCTATGGCGCCCTGTTCTACATGTTCTTCTCGATGATCACGGGGATCTTCTATTTCACCTGGGCGGTCTCCGGGCTGTCTCTGGCGGCCGGCCTGATCGTGCTGATAATCGGTCTTCCGTTCCTCGGGATCTTCCTTCTTTCCGTGAGGGGAATCGCCCACGTCGAGGGAAGGATCATAGAGGCGCTCCTCGGCGTGAGGATGCCGAGGCGCCCGATCTTCGCGAGGAAGGGCCTTTCATGGAGCGGAAGGCTCTCCGCGTTGGTAAGGGATCCGATGACGTGGAAAAACATACTCTACATGGTGCTGATGCTCCCGCTCGGGATCATCTATTTCACCGTCACCTTTGTCAGCCTCGTCCTGTCGTTCTGGGGGATGCTCCGGCCGGTCCTCGAATACGGCTTCGATCTGCCCTACGCCCAGATCGACAACGTGGCCTATTTCACGACAGAATGGATGATGCCGGTGGTGATGGCGACCGGCGTTCTCTGGCTTTTCGTGACGATGCACATGGCGAGGGGGCTCGGCAGGATGCACGCGAGGATGGCCAGGAGCCTTCTCGTGAGGGACTGAAAAAGGCTTGTCCCTGCGGGACGGGGCCAAAAAACCGGGACGGCGGGGAAGCGGGGCTTCTCAGCCGTCCCGTTTTTTCGAAAAGTGCCTGTAGAGAAGCTCGGTCGCGATATACGAAATCAGGAAGACCGCCGCGGGGACTCCGATCCCGACAACCATGCCGTTCATCTGCCGTCCTCCCCTTCTCCGCGGTGGTGTTTTTTCCAGGAACGCCAGGCGAGGACCAGCCCCGCGAAGGATGTCACGTATGCGAGCGACATCCCGAGGAAAACCATAAAGCAGACCGGTCCGTTCATTTTTTTTACCTTTCAG
>JALOPX010000091.1 GCA_025453655.1 Candidatus Krumholzibacteriia bacterium | reverse complement strand
TCACGACGTTGAGGGAGTGGGCGTGCACAGCGTCCACCGTCACGACGTGGTCATAGTCGGGGCCGGCCTTGCTGGAATGAGAGCCGCGGTCGAAGCGTCCGAGGAATTCGACGTGGCGGTCATAAGCAAGGTCTTTCCCACCCGCTCCCACAGCGGCGGCGCCCAGGGCGGGATAGCGGCGTCCCTCGCCAACGAGGAAGAGGATCACTGGGAATGGCACATGTTCGACACGGTAAAGGGCAGCGACTACCTGGGCGACCAGGACGCAATCGAGATAATGGTCAGGGAGGCCCCGACGGTCGTGCGCGAATTCGAGCACTTCGGCTGCGCCTTCTCGAGGACCCCCGAGGGCAGGATAGCCCAGAGGATGTTCGGGGGACACACAAAGGATTTCGGACGCGGAGGGCCGTCACTCAGGGCCTGCTACGCGGTGGACCGCACGGGGCACGCCCTTCTGCACACGCTTTACGAGATATGCCTTCGCAACGAGGTCCGTTTCTACAGCGAATTCTTCTCGCTGTCGCTGATAATCAGGGACGGCGTCTGCAGGGGCGTGGTCGCGTGGGATATCGTCAACGGCGGTGTGCACGTCTTCCACGCGAAGACCGTCATGTTCGGCACCGGCGGATACGGCAAGGTCTTCAAGATCAACTCCAACGCTATGGCGAACACGGGCGACGGGCTCTCGATGGTCCTTCGCGCCGGGCTTCCGCTCGAGGACATGGAATTCGTCCAGTACCATCCGACCGGCCTCTACCTCCAGGGCATCCTGGTGAGCGAGGCGGCGCGGGGCGAGGGCGGATATCTGATCAACGACAAGGGGGAGAGATTCATGGAGAAATACGCTCCGTCGAAGATGGAGCTCGCTCCGAGGGATCTCGTCTCCAGGTCGATTCAGACCGAGATGAACGAGGGCAGGGGAATAGGCGGCAAACCCTACGTTTATTGCGATCTTCGCCATCTCGGCGAGGAAAAGATCATGAAACAGCTTCCGCAGATCCACGAGCTGGCCTGGAAGTTCCTGCACGTCGACTGCGTGAAGGAGCCGATACCGATCCAGCCGACGGCGCACTACTCGATGGGCGGGATCCCCACCGACACCGACGGCCGCGTGCTTCTCGACGGCAAGGAGACGCCGGTGCGCGGTTTCTACGCCGGCGGCGAATGCGCCTGCGTCAGCGTTCACGGCGCGAACAGGCTCGGGACGAATTCGCTTCTCGACGCCTCCCTCTTCGGAAGGCGGTGCGGGAAGGCGATGGTGCGGTTCCTCAGGGAAAACAGCTCGTTCCCCGAGCTTCCCGCGGACGCCGCGAAGGACGCCATCGACGAGGTCAACCGGATCCTCGAATCGAAGGGGACCGAGAAGGCCGTCGAAATAAGGGACAGCCTGCAGGTGATGATGACCGATAAATGCGGCATCTTCAGGAATGCCTGCAACCTCCATGAACTCGCCGGAGAGTTCGGCAAATTGAACGACAGGTTCGGGAATATCAGGATCGACGACAAGAGCGCCGTCTTCAACTACGATCTTCTCGAGGCGATCGAGCTGGGGCACATGCTGGAATTCTCGGAGCTCATAGTCGCCGGCGCGCTCGCGAGGGAAGAGAGCAGGGGCGCGCACAGCCGGACCGATTTCCCCAAACGCGACGACGTGAAGTGGCTGAGGCACACCCTTGCCTGGAAGAAGGGCAGGGAGATGAAGTTCGATTACAAGCCGGTGAAGATCACACGCTTCGAGCCCAAAGAGCGCGTTTATTAAAGGAGGCCCCTGGATGGCAAAGTTCAAGTTCAGGATAAATCGCTTCGATCCGGACAGGAAGGATCGCGGTCATTACATGCAGGAATACGAACTGGAGGTCCCCAAGGGGTACACGGTGCTCGACTGCCTGAACGACATCAAGTGGAAGATCGACGGGACCCTGACCTACAGGCGTTCGTGCCGGAGCGGCATCTGCGGCTCCTGCGCGATGACGATCAACGGTGTGAACAACCTCGCCTGCGAGTCGCAGGTATACGCCCTCGGCGGGGACACGATCAACGTCGAGCCTCTGAGGGGATACCCGGTGATAAAGGACCTCGTGATATCGCTCGACCCGCTCGTGAAGGGGCTTCTCGCGGTAAAGCCGTTCATGATAACCAGGACCCCGCCGCCGAGCGACCAGGAGCGCCTGCAGAGCCCGGAGGACAGGGACAAGCTCGAGGGATTGTACGAATGCATCCTCTGCGGATCGTGCACATCCTCGTGCCCGTCGTTCTGGGCGGACAAGGAATACATCGGCCCGCACGCCTTTCTCAAGGCGTACAGGTTCGTCGCCGACAGCAGGGACGAAAGCCCGAGGGAGCACCTCGCGGCCCTCGACGACAAGCACGGCGTGTGGCGCTGCCACACGATATTCAACTGCGTCGAGGCGTGCCCCAAGAGCCTTAATCCCACGAAGGCGATATCGGAGCTGAAAAAGGAGATCGTAAGGCAGAAACTCGGCTGATCCGCGTTTTTGCGCGTCAAAACATGCCATGGCGGGCCGGCGGGTTCTCCCGCCGGCATCCGCGCCGGGCGGAAGGGGGCAGGATTCGCGATGCGTTATCCCCGCAGAGTCGACCTCGTGAAAGGATTGGGTTTTCCGGCGATCGCCGCCGTGATTCTGGCCGTTTCATGTTCCTCGCGCGTCGACAGCCCGGACGCGCTCTTCGCGCGCATGGTAAAGGCGTACGGGGGAAAGGAGAAGATCGGCGAGCTCACCTCGTTCACCGGCAGGGGATTCATGAAGAAGATCTCCTCCGTCCAGGTGGCCGACAGCTATCCGTTCGACATATATCAGGACGGCCAGCTCATCAAGAACAGGATCGTGAACGTCGAGGGAGGGCGGATGATCGACGTCCGGATTCTCGTCATCGACAAAAACGAAAGCTACCAGTATTCGGTCTCGGGCGGATTGTCCGCGATAAACAGGTGGGAGAAGGGCCTGGTCAAGTACAGGTTCCCCGGGATGCTTCAATGGATACCTGGGTCGGGGCTCAAAGGCGAATTGCTCAAGGCCCGGGCCGGAGAGACCGATTACAGCTTGAAGTACGAAAACGGAGACGAAATAGTAACTTACACGATTGACGGCAAAACCTTCCTGCTCAAGGGGACCGAGGTGAGAAACCGCGAGGATTCGACCTTCGTCACCGTCGACCTGTACGGCGATTATCTCAGGATGGACGATACCTGGTTCCCTTCGCGGTTCAGCGGATTTTTCGGGGGGAGGCAGTATTACGAATACTTCCTCACGCGCGTCGATCTCGGCACGAAATTCCCGGAAGGTTTTTTCGCCGTTCTCCCGGAGGACACCGCCGGGGTTCAGTATTACACGCCCCCGCAGCAGTAAGGGCCTGGGCGGGACCGCGTCAAAGCAGCTCGCCGACCTTGAAGATCGAGTTGAATTCGTACCCGGCCGCCGAGATGGCTTCGGCGGCCCCTTCCTCGCGGTCGACGAGAACGCTTATGCCCGCTATGACGCCGCCCTCGGCGGCGACCGCTTCGGCCGCCTTGAGGAGCGATCCTCCCGTCGTGACGACATCCTCGAGGATTATGACTCGAAGCCCGTTGTGAATGTTCCCCTCGACGAGTTTCTTCGTGCCGTGCCCCTTCGCTTCCTTCCTGACGAGCAGCCCTTCCTTCTCGACGCCGCGTCCGGCCGAGATGGCGAGAAGCGCGCCTATGATCGGATCGGCTCCGATCACCGGGCCGGCGAAGGCGCCGTAATCGATCGCCGAGAAGCTGTCCAGCATCAGCTTCGCCGCGAGGTAGAGCCCGCGCGAATGCAGGGTGGTCATCTTCCCGTTGATGTAATAGTTGCTCTTTCGCCCGGAGGCGAGGGTGAATTCGCCCTTCCTGATCGAGCGTTCGATAAGTATGCTTCTGAGCTCTTCTCTTTCGTTCAAGTCCACCCCCGGCGGCCGGCCGATCCGATCCGCGCCGCGCGTTAATTGGTGAAGAGGATGATCCCCAGTGTCACCTGCGTGAACCCGCAACCTTCCTCGCCGGTATAGGCGTAGAGAACCTGCAGGGGATCCCTGCCGGACAACAGATAATGGTATTTCGCCCCGACGTCGATGGAGAGCCCGCGGTCGTTCAGCGCGTAGTATATATCGACGCCGCCGTTGAAGCCGAACTCGTTCCTCGTTATGCGGCCCTCCCAAATCCCGGAGGGTATCGTCGCGGTCACGGTGTAAAGCCCGATTCCGGCCTCGGCGCCGAACGATATCCTGCGCGATATCTTCGTGAAGGTGGTCATCCCGGCGGTGACAGAATAGACGCCGGCCTTCACGCTCCTGTCCAGCCCGGTATAGTCGATGTCCTTTTCCCTGTCGAGCGACCTGCCGAGATTGTGCATGGAGAGGGAGAATTCGACGCCGTACCATGAGCCGAGCCCTTCCGTGAAGTGGATTTCGAGCTCGCTCCCGTGGCCGAAGCTGTCGTTCAGCTCCCCGGTCGTGATGATCCCGCCTAATCTGGCCCCCAGCATCTCCCGTCCCTTTATCCCCTGCGACAGGGAGTCGGAAGGGGGAAGAAGAGCGGCAACGGCTATGATAAACGCGCAACATGACTGTTTCATTGAGGTAAGATAACAACGCGGCCTGCATCTGACAAGGGCCAGTTTCCGGAGCCGGAAAGGAACGGAATATGCATGTTGATCGGCGATGGGTTCGATGCGAGGCGGCATCAATGAATTCTTCCCGTTTTTCAGCGTCCGTCCGGTCCTGAAAAACCGGAAGACGACTGTATTCTGCAACGAGGGATGCAAAATGGAACAGCTCGTGGAAGAAAAGGAAACCTTCGAATCGAGGGAATTGTTCGTCAAGGCCGAAAACCTTATCAGGAAGGGCGATTACAAGCGGGCCGCCGTGCTCGTCAACGAATCGCTCAGGATTTCCCCCGATAATCCGCTCTACCTCTCGGCCATGGGATTGTGCTGCGGGATGCAGGGAAAACTCGCGGAAGGCGAGAAGATGTGCCGCAAAGCGCTGTCCATGAGCGACGGCAGCGAACCCCTTCTGCTCGTCAATCTCGGCAGGGTCCTTCTCGGGCAGGGGGCGAGGAAGGAAGCGCGGAGCTGTTTCTCGAAGGCTTATGCCCTCGACAACACGAACTCGCCCGCGGCGCTGGAGCTCTCCCGCATGGGGGTCAGAAAAAAACCGGTCATCACTTTTCTCGACAGAAACCACCCCCTGAACGTCATGCTGGGCAGAATTAGGTACCGTGTCATGCTTTCGCGCAAGAAAAAGCTGAAGAAGCTATAGGCCGCAAAAAGCAGTGGCATCGGGACCTCTCTCCATTTAAAATGATCCCGCGACCTTTTGGTTCGTCCGGTTTAATGGCCCGGCAGCCTTTCGGTGCGTCCGGCCATTCGAAAGCGGGAAAAAGCATGTCACCTCTGAAAGAGAAGGCGCGCCCGCGGGTATTCCGCGCGGCTGCAGCCCTTTGCGCGGCCGCGGCCGTCGCGGCGTCGTTGCCGGCGTGCTCCGGGACGGGGGGCCCACCGGCGGGCGGGGCTTGGGACGATCCCCGGAACTCCGCCGATCTCGAGATCCTCGCCCTGTTAGAGCGCGAGGAATTCGGGCGGGTCCTCGAGGTCGCCGACAGCCTGGAGGCCGCGGGGACAGGCGACGCGAGGCTCGCCGGCCAGAAGGCGCTGGCCCTGGGGATGCTCGGGCGGGAGGAGGAGGCGACCGCCCTCTTCGAAAAGACACTTCTCGACGACTATGAGAGCTGCGAGAACCATCTGAACTTCGCCGTGATGCTGATGAAAACCGGCAAGCCGGGCAGGGCGCTGACCGAATTCAACGAAGCCGGCAGGTTCTGCGACGAATCGAGGCAGACGCTGATCTACCGGAACCTCGCAGTCGCCAACCTCAAGATGGGAAGGGAGGGCGAGGCTCTGGGCAGGGTCGAGGACGGCCTCTTCCTGGATCCCGGCGATCCCTACCTGCTCGGGCTCAAAGGGATGCTCGTAGCCTCCGCCGACCCCGCGCAGGCTGAGAGCCTCTTTGTGAGATCTGCCCGCCGCGGCGCGATGAGCGACGATTTTCTCTACCAGCTCGGGATTCTCTTCCTGAAGACGGGCAGGCCTTCCGCGGCGCTGATGCCCCTCGAAACGATATCCTCGAGGCGCCCCGGCGACATGGAGGCGGCGCTGAATTACGCGGAGGCCCTGATCGGCTCCGGACGCAACGAAGAGGCCGAAGAGAGGCTTCGCGCGCTCATGGCCGCGGGGGGAGGGGACGAGGCTTCGGAGAAGCTCGCGAGGGTCCTCTTCCGGACGGGAAGATTCGAGGAGGCGCTCGAGCTCTACGAGAGGCTCCCCGCGACCCCGGAAAACCTCGACAGGGTGGCGATGTGCCATCATGGCGCGGGAAGGTCCGCGGAGGCGCTGGGAATCCAGCGGGGGGTGGTGCTGGAAAGGCCCGACTGGGCCGTGGGGCATGTCAATCTCGCCGCGATTCTCGGCGCCCTCGGAGAGATCGACGAGGCGCGGCTGCACCTGGAAAGGGCTCTCGAGCTGGAGCCGGACAACGCCGCGGCGAGGCTGAACCTCGATATCCTGGAGCGGGCCCTCGAGGGAAAGGGACCCTGATGCCGGCTAATATTCCCGGCCGGGCCAAATACTTATTGAACGGCGGGCCCGTTATATATACAATGCTTTGCGGTATCGAAACAATCCTTCTCCCGGACTCGTATCATATGAAGATCAAAAGGTTCCGGGAATGGAGGTAGACATAATGTTCTGTCAACATTGCGGCAAAGAGATCAGGGAAGGAAGCACCTTCTGTCCGTCGTGCGGCAAGAGCCTCAAAAACGAAGGGCCTCGCCGCGGGATGTACGAACATGAGCTGACCAAGCTCAAGACGCCGCCCGACACGAAAAATCCGGGCGTAGCGGCGTCGATAGGTTTCTTCCTCGGCTGGATCATGCTCGGCCCGGTCGGTTACGTCTATCTCGGGCAATGGAACTGGTTCTGGCTGACCTTCGTCATCCAGATCTTCGCCATACCGCTGACGGCGGGGCTCGCGTACATCCTTCTTCCCGTCGTGCTGGCGATCCATCAGTACCAGATGGCGAAGGAACTGAACGAGATGGTCGTCGCCGAGCGCGTGGAGCTGCAGAATAATTTCAAGGAAACGGATATTCCGCCCCGCCCCGATGCCGGGCCGCGCATGGGCGAGCCCGAAGGGCGCGATCCGGGCGCGTACAGGAACGACGAATAGCCCGAAGGGATGAAAGTTGGACCGAAACCTTGCCCTGGAACTCGTGCGCGTGACCGAAGCGGCCGCTCTCGCCTCCGCGAGGTTCATGGGCAAGGGGGATCCCCTCGCCGCTGACAGGGCCGCCGCGTCCGCGATGGAACTGGCGATCCGCGGAGTAAGAATCAACGCGAACATCGTGATCGACGACGAGAGCTGCGCCGAGGGCTCGGCCCTGTGCAAGGGGCGGGTCGTCGGAGGAGGCGGCGAGATGGAGCTCGACCTGGCCCTCGATCCCCTCGAGAGCAAGGCTTCCCTCGCCGACGGCGGGTCGAACGCGATATCGGCGATTACGGTCGGCGAGCACGGATCCTTCCACCGGCACAAATACCCCTACATGGAAAAGATCGCGGTGGGCGCCGACGCCGCCGACAGCATAGATCTCGATCTTCCCGTTTTCGAGAACCTCGTCAGGATCGCCGAGGCGAAAAGGGTGTACGTCGAGGACCTGACCGTCTCGATCCTGAACCGCGAACGGCACCGGGGCCTCATCGCCGAGGTGAGGAAGGCGGGGGCGAGGATCGAGCTCTGCCGCGACGGCGATCTCGCCGCGGCCATATCGGCGGCACTGCCCGGCACCGGCATCGACGTCGCCATGGGGATCGGGGATTCGAAGCAGGGGATACTGGCAGCCGCGGCGCTCGCGTGCCTCAGGGGCGGATTCCAGGCCCGGTTCATGGCGGGGGAGAGCGCCGACGCGGAGACGGACGACCCCGAGCTCGCGAAGATATTCAATATAGGCGACCTCACGGGGAGCGGGAACATCATGTTCGCCGTGACCGGGGTCTCGCACAGCGATTTTCTTGAAGGAGTCCTGTTCAGGCCCGGCGGGGCGATAACGCATTCCCTCGTGCTCAGGGCGAAGTCGGGAACGATAAGATTCCTCAGGACGGAACATTTCTTCGACATGGAACCGGATTACAAATAGGGCGCCGGCAGCCGCGCCCCTCTTCGGTTCTTCCAACTGACATGGAAAACGACCTCTTCTCACAGAACGTGCCGCCGCCCCTCGCGGAGCGGATGAGGCCGAAGGCCCTCGGCGATTTCGTCGGGCAGGACGAGGTCGTCGGCGAGGGCCGGATCCTGAGAAGGATGCTCGAGCGCGGCAGGCTCGAATCATCGATCATCTTCTGGGGCCCGCCGGGGTGCGGCAAAACGACCCTGGCCCACCTGGTCGCCGGCTCCATCGAATCGCATTTCGAATTCTTCTCCGCCGTGACCTCCGGTATAGCCGAGGTGAGGAGGATCGTCGCGGAGGCCGAATCGCGGCTGAAGCTCAGCGGCGGGAGGACGATCCTCTTCGTCGACGAGATACACCGCTTCAACAAGGCCCAGCAGGACGCCTTTCTCCCCCACATCGAAAGCGGGACGATCATCCTCATCGGCGCTACGACTGAGAACCCGAGCTTCGAGGTGATATCGCCGCTCCTTTCGAGGTGCCGCGTCTTCATACTTGATCAGCTCTCCGAGGACGACGTGGTCTCCATCATGAGAAGGGCGATCGACGATCCCGTGAGGGGGTTCGGCGGGAGGAAGGTGATCGTCGCGGACGAGAATCTTCATTATCTCGCCCACCTCGCCGCGGGGGACGCCCGGACCGCCCTGAACGCGCTCGAGATGGTCGTCGAATCGCTCGACGACGGCTCGGGGGAGATCGCCCTGACCCGCGAATCGATCGAGGAGGCGGCGCAGCGAAGGAACATCTTCTACGACAAGAAGGGGGAGCACCATTTCAACATCATCTCGGCCCTTCACAAGAGCCTTCGGGGGGGCGATCCCGACGCCAGCCTCTACTGGCTCGCGCGGATGCTCGAAGCGGGGGAGGAGCCCCTTTACGTCGCGAGGATGGCCGCCGCGCCGAAGAGCAACGCCCTTTACACCGCCTACGGCGCCGCGGCCGCCGACGTGAAGGAGCACGGCCCGCTGCCGGTCCCGCTCTGGATCAGGAACGCGCCGACCCGCCTGATGAAGGACGCGGGGTTCGGCAAAGGGTACGAGTATCCCCACGACGACCCCGACGCGGTGAGCGGGCAGGAGTATTTCCCGGAGGAGCTCAAGGGGAGGGAGTACTACCACCCCGTCGATCGCGGTTTCGAACGCGAGATCATCAAGCGGATCGAATACTGGAGAAATCTTCGCGAGGGAAAAAGGAAGAAAGAGGAAAAGTAGCCGGCCGCGCTCAAGCCGTTCCTCAGCCCTTCGGACCCCCCATCCCCGCTTCGAGCATCAGGCCGTAAAACTCGCCGAGCCCCGAGAGGTGAAGGTCGCTTCCGCCGAGGTCGAACCCCTTCGTAACGTCCGTCTCGATCGTGATCACCTTCATCCCCGCTTCGTGGGCGGCGACGACCCCCTTCTCGGCGTCCTCAACGGCAAATGACTCCGCGGCATCGATACCCAGAGCCTCCAGCGCCCTGAGGTAGGTCTCCGGGTCCGGCTTGGTCTTTTTAACGCCGTCCTTGCCGACGACGGCGCGGAATAGGCCCTCGAGGCCCGCTCCATGAAGCAGCGCGCGAACGTCCCACGCGTACGACCCCGACGCGATAGCCATGACGCGCCCGTCCGCCCTGAATCCCTCGATGATCCTGAGAGCCTCGGGGAAGAAGGGGATCGTCCCCGAGACGCAGAATGACGAATAGATCGGATCCTTCTCCGCCCGGATCGCAGCCGGATCGAACGGCAGGGCGTGACGCGATATCTCGCCCTCGGCCCCGGCGCCCTTCGAGGTCCATTCGAGCCAGTACTCGTCGGGATCGAGTGTGTGCCCCTTCGCGCCGAAGACGCGCGCGTACGCCCTGTAATGGAAGGGCTCGGAATCGACGAGGACGTTGTCGAAGTCGAAGATCACTGCCTTCGCGTCCCCCGCGATCTCCCTGAATGCGCAGAGTTTGTCCAAGCGTCTCTCCTTCCGCGCGGCCCCGGACGGTCCAACCACCGCGCCGACAACCGACGCGCGTTCATCGCGGGCCGGGACGCGCGCCCCGCCGGAACGCCCCTTTTTAATTGACCTCGGCCGGTCGAGGCATTAACCTGCCGGAGTGTAGCATGTATTCTGATCCTGTACAAGCGGGCGCTCCCGGCCCCGGCTGCTGCCGGACCGGGCGGGGGCGGGGACGACTAATCCGATGGATCGAGAGATCTACAAGGTCACCGATATCAATCCACGCCTATCGATGGAGATGGAAAATCTTCTCCTTTCGGCGGGCCTTTCCGAGAGAAACGCCCCGAATGGCGATCTTTTTGCATCATTCGAATCGGACGGCACGCTGACGGGCGCCGTCTCGGGCAGGCAGTTCGAAAAGGATTCCCTGCTGAGGTTCGTCGCTGTCAGGGAGGAGCGAAGAAGGGAAAGCGTCGGAAGCGCCCTCGTCGGAAGGCTTCTCTCGTACTACTCCGGCGCCTGCGAAAGGACGTTCGTGCTCTCGCTGCCGCGGGCGGTCTCATTCTTCGCGCGGTTCGGCTTCGAGGGAATCAGGTCCGACCGCCTGCCCGGGCGCATAAGAGATTCGGCCGACCTCGCAAGGGTCAGGATAGCCTCCTGCGAGATAATGTCGCTGGAGCTTCCGAAGAAATGGCCGATAGTGTAGCCATCACCAAAGGGGACGGGTAAATGCTCGACAGGAAAACCAATCTTCCATTCACGATCGGGGCAAAGAGCGACAGGGGGCGGAAACGCAGGCGCAACGAGGACTATTTCGGCGTCTTCGAACCGGAGAACGAAGGGCTCACCGAGAGCCGGGGCGTTCTCGCCGTGCTCGCAGACGGGATGGGCGGGCATTTCTCGGGGGGCGAGGCGAGCCGCATGGCCGTCGAGGTGATGGGCGAGATCTATTTCAAGGCCGCGGAGAACGCCGCGAAGGCGCTCGAATCGGCCTTCGTCAGCGCGAACAACGAGGTCTTCGCCAGGGTGGGGGACGGGAAGAACGGCGTAGCCGGGACGACGCTCACGGCGGTCGCGCTCTTCCCCGACGCGTTCATAATAGCGCACGCCGGAGATTCGCGCGTCTACCTCGCGCGCCCAGGCAGGATGGACCAGCTCACGAAGGATCACAGCCTCGTCGGAGAGATGATGCACAAGGGGCTGCTCGGCAGGGAGGAGGCGAGGAATCATCCCAAGAGAAACATCATAACGAGGGCCGCGGGCCTGAGGGAGAATGTCGAGCCAGATATCGACGGGCCGGTGCCGTTTCTATCGGGCGACCGTATCCTCATCTGCTCGGACGGCCTTTCCTCGATGCTGAGCGACGGCGAGATCGCCGCGATTCTCCTCTCGAAGGATCCGGCCGCCGCATGCAAGGCCCTGGTGGATATGGCGAACGAGAAGGGGGGCGACGACAACACCACGGTGATCGTCGCTATGAGGGATTGATGGCGCCCGCGCGCCGCGCAACCTTTGGTAAACGGATGGAGCGGCGCGCAGCCTCATAAGATTTCGGAACGTTCCCCTTTAAAAGATCAAATTCAGCGCCGCGCCGAATGTAGTGGTCCCGTCGATCTTGACCTCGAGCATGAACTGCAGGTCGTCCCTGAGATCCAGATTCAACCCGCCTCGCAAGACGACATCGGAATCGCTGCTGTCGCCGGAAAAACTCCCGTCATGAAAGAAGGCAGTGTAGAAGCCGGCCGATCCGTACGGCTCGAGCGGTATAGAGGTGTCCGCGAGGAGACGGCCGCTCGCGATGAGGGAGAATCCGAGGATCGTCCTCCCGTAGTCGTCCGAGAAGATTTCTCCGAGGGAGGCCCCGGCGGCGAGGTCGACGGGGAGCGTCGTTTCGCCGCTCAGAAGGTAGTATTTGAAGTCGGCCCCGATCCCGAGCGCGTTGACGTCGTGGAAACTTTCGAGTCCCCCCTGGAAGCCGAGGTCGCTTTTTGATGTGATCCGGAAGCGCGCCATCACCCCCGCGTTCATCTCGTCGTCGCCGGCCGTCATGAAAAAGCCCCCCTCGCCGTCGGCGGCGACACCGGCCGTGGTGAACTGGCCGAAGGTCTGCGCCCCCGCGGGGCATGAAGCAAGGGCGGCGGCGAGGAGCGCAAGAAGCGCGATCGAGGCGCCGCGCCGGTATCTTCCCTTTATGCTGATATTCACTTCATTCATCCTTTCGATCGGTGTTACCGGCGACCCGGAACCGGCGCTCAATATACCACAGGCAGGATGAAATTACAGCTTACATTTTTCTTTAGATTTCCTGTTGACTCCACCAGATGTGGTATGCAAACATCCGGACGGCCCCAAGATATTGACGCGATGGAACGGGGGCCTGTCAGCGCGAAATAATTATTTATAAGAGATTGTACAACTGGAGGTTAGCATGACTTCAGGCCGCCCCTCGCCAGCCATCACGAACAACGCCCTGCGTGTTCTCGAGAAACGCTATCTCAGGAAGGACGTCAACGGGAAGATAACGGAAACGCCTGAGGAGCTGTTCCGGCGGGTTGCGGCCAATATAGCCTCGGCAGAGGGGCGCTACGGGGATAACGCGACGAGGGCGCGCTGGGAGGAAGAATTCTATAACATGATGTCGTCATTGGAGTTCCTCCCGAATTCGCCGACCCTGATGAACGCCGGGGCCGAGCTCCAGCAGCTCTCCGCCTGCTTCGTCCTGCCGATAGAGGATTCGATGGAGAGCATCTTCGAGACGATCAAGAACACCGCGCTGATCCACAAGAGCGGCGGGGGGACGGGGTTCTCGTTCTCGAGGATCAGGCCGAAAAACGACAGGGTGAAGACGACGAAGGGGATCTCGAGCGGCCCGATATCCTTCATGACGGTCTTCGACGCCGCGACCGAGACGGTAAAGCAGGGCGGGACGAGGCGCGGCGCCAACATGGCGATCCTCCGCGTCGACCACCCCGACATCCTCGATTTCATCACGGCGAAAAAGGACAACAAGAAGCTCAACAATTTCAACCTATCGGTCGGTATCACCGAGGACTACATGAAGGCGGTCAAAAACGACTCCGATTACGACCTCTTCAACCCGCACGGCCGCGAGGTGG
>JALOPX010000090.1 GCA_025453655.1 Candidatus Krumholzibacteriia bacterium | reverse complement strand
AGCTGGGTCATCCGGACCCTCTGCTTGATGTCGTTCGCCGCCATCATCGTCAGGTAGTCATCGTGCGCGAGGCGCTTCGAGGCGATCGTCCCGTCGGCGAGCTCCATGTCCAGGTGGTAGGCGCTGATCCTGTCGCGGTCGAGAAGGTCCTGGGGCAGCGTGAGCCTGAACCTGCGCTCTCCGTCGTAATCCGGAAAATATTTTTTCACCACGGCGTTTCTCTTGTCGTAGACCCCGAAGGAGCGGACCATCGGGGTTATCTCGACCTCCCCGCATTCTATCCCGAGTTTCTCCGCGCACTTTCGCCCGTACTCCCTGCTAATCGGATTGGAATCGCGCTCCGGAAGAAGAACGCCGTATACCCGCCCGGGGCCGAGGGCCCTCACGCAGAGCGCCCCGGCGACGGCCGAGTCTATGCCGCCGCTGAGCCCTATGACGACGCCCTTTCGCCGGAAATTGTTTTTCACCTGGTCCCGAATGAAGTCGACGAGCTGCCCGGCGACATCCTCAACGTCGAAATCGAGCACGTTCCTGTTGAATTCCATACGGCGTATCCTTTCACTGAAGGTTCTTAGTCGTTATCTTCCCGGTCGTGGTCTTGGGGAGCGATTTTCTCAGCTCCACGATCTTCGGCATCATGAAGTCTTCGAGATTCTTCGAGCAGTGGGCGAGGATATCCTGCTCCGTCACCTTCGAGCCTTCCTTCAGGACCACGAACGCCTTTACGGCCTCGCCGAGCACGTCGTCCGGCACCCCTATGACGGCGGCTTCGACGACGTCCTCGATCGCGTAGATCGCGTTCGCGACTTCCTTCGGGCTCACCTTCTCGCCCCTGCTCTTGATGATGTCGTCCTTGCGTGAGACGAAATAGAGATACCCCTCCTCGTCCATCCTGAAAAGGTCCCCGGTGTAGAGCGACTGTTCCCAGGGGTGTATCCCGGGGCGCAGCCTTTCCGAGGTCTCCTTCGGCAGCTCCCAGTATCCCTTCATCACGTTCGCGCCCCGGACGACCAGTTCCCCGATCACGCCGGCTTCGGTTATGATCCCGCCCTTCTCGTCGACGAGGTAGACCTGTTCGTTGGGCATCCCCTTCCCGACCGAATCGGGCCTTCGGTCGAGCTGGTCGGGGGGAAGGTAGGAGACCCTCTTGCATTCGGTAAGCCCGTACATCGAATATATCGTCGTGGACGGGAAGATCTTCTGAAGCCCCCTGATATGGCTGACCGGGAGGGCGGCGGCTGTGTTCGAGATGTATCTCAGGCCGCTGAAATCCTCGCTGCCGAGATCCTTCATCTGGAGAAGAATTGCCGATATCGTGGGGACTATCGGGAACCCGGTCGCCTTCTCCTCTTTGATGAGATTGATTATCTGGTACGGATAGGTGAACGATTTTTCCAGGATAACCTTTCCCCCGAACTGCGCCGCCATGAGGATCTGGTAGAGGCCGTAGTCGAAGGAGAGGGGAAGCACGTTCATTATGATGTCGTCCGCCCTGTTTTCCAGGTATGTCGTGATCGACGTCGAGGCCGATACGATGTTCTGATGGGTGAGCATGACCCCCTTGGGATTTCCCGTCGAGCCGGAGGTGTAGATCAGCGCGGCGAGATCGATGTCTATCGACTTGCGCTCGGGCCGCGTTTCAGGCATCCCTTCGAGAGCCTCCGGCCATTCGAGAAAGCTCACGCCGGCGGGGACGCCGTCGCGGATCGCGGGCGTCGCCTTCCCGGCGCAGATGACGGTTTTCAGGGATGGGGTGGAAGCGACCGAGGCCGCCGCGTTTCTCCACCTTGCCGAATGCGTTATCAGCGCCGAGGCCCTGCAGTTTTCGAGGATGTACGATATCTTGGCCGATTTGGTCGTCGGGTTGATCACGAGAAAGGTCGCGTCGGCCTTCAGGGCCGCCCATATCGATATGACCGTCTCGGGCGAGTTGTCTATGAGAACTGCGACCCGGTCGCCGTACCGGATGCCGCCGCGCCGAAGGGCGTGGGCGAGCCGGTTGGCCTCCGCGTCGATCTCCGCGAAGGTCATCCTTCGCCCGGAGCACACGAGCGCCTCCCTGCCGGGCGTCGCGGCGGCGCTTCTTTCGAGCAGTTCCTGAACGAGCATCGTCTTTCCCGCCTGCTTTCCGAAGGTGTCCCCGACTCAGCCCTTCTTCTTCGTCACGTACGCGACAAGCCTGCCGAGCGAGTCGAAGTTGTCCGGAACGAGCTCTTCGTCGAGGACCTCGATCCCGAATTCGTCTTCGATGAAACCGACCACTTCGAGGACGCCGGTGGAGTCGATGATCCCGGACTCGAGGAACGAATCGTCGTCGCCGAGCGACGCGTCATCTTTTCCGAAAAGGAAATTCTCCACTATGAACCCTTTGATCTTTTCCCTGATCTCCAAGAGACCCTCCCTGTTCTGGTATTGTTCCTTCGGCCGGCGGCCGGGAGATTCCGGTCGAACTCAGGCCGCGCCGCGCATCTTATTTTTCCACAGGACATTCACGGTAGCAAGAAAAAGTCCAACTGTCTTTAAAAATATGAGGATAAGGGGATATTCCGCGATTATTTCCGCCTGCGGGCGGAGGGAGGTTCGGATTCGCCCCGATCTGCCGGGATCCGGCCCCGGCCGGCTGGTGACTTCGGATTCCCGCTCAGGGGACGAGCCCGGTCAGAAAGGGATTATGCGCTTTTTCCCTCCCTATCGTCGTCGAGGGCCCGTGGCCGCAGTGGACCGGTGTAGGGTCGGGAAGGGTGAAGAGCCTCGTCCTGACCGATTCGAGGAGGGTATCCATGTCGCCCCCGAAGAAGTCGGTCCTTCCTATCGATCCGTAAAAAAGGGTGTCCCCGGCGAAGACGGCGCCGCCCGCGAGTATCGATATCCCGCCGCGCGTGTGCCCCGGGGTGTGCATCACCATGGCGGAAGCCTCCCCGAAGGGGATCTCATCGTTGTCGGATAGAAGCGTTGTCACCTCGGGGTATTCGACAGCGCCCATCCCCCACATCGGGGCGTCGTCGACCGAGAGCCTCATCGTGTCGATGTCGTCGCCGTGAATCGCGAGCCCGATCCCGAACCTTCGCATGAGGGGGGCGGCCGCTGCCATGTGATCGCTGTGGCCGTGGGTGAGCACTACCAATATGGGATCGACGGCCGTTTCGGCCGCGAGCTTCGCTATCGCTTCGGCGTTTCCGCCCGGATCGATTATCAGGGCTTTCCGCGTCCTCGGGCAGGAGACGATGAAGCAATTCGTCTCGAGGGGCCCCACCGCGAGCCCCCTGATATCTATTCCAGGTTTCTCAGCCATCACCCTCCGGAGCGGCCGGGCACTCGAGGGCCCCGGTCGGACAAACAAGCGCCGCCTGCCCGCAGGGGCGGCATCGCTCGGGGAACGAACGCAAGGTCAGTCCCTCGATAATGAGCGCTTCATTCGGGCAGACGGCAGAACAAGCTCCGCACGCTATGCATATGCCGCGATCTATCCTGATCACCGCATCTCTTCCCTTTTCACGTCCTGCTATTATAACCGTTCAAGACGTTTAATTCAACCTTCCGTGTCATAAAAAAACCGCCGTGGGAAAAATCCTGTCCGCCGGAAAGGTTTTTTCCATGAAAGACCGTTCTTCGCGGGCCGCGCCCCGTCTCCGCGCGCCTGGTCAGAAGGCGGCGCGAAACGTTTTCAGGAAAAGGGACGGGCTCGTCCTCAGGAGGACGCCGAGAATTCTCGCCGGATCGATCCCGGTCCGGCCGGCCAGGCCCTTCTCCCGCCCGAGATTTTCAAGAAGCCTGTTCATCACCGGGTCCGGGAGGCCGTAGATTAAACCGGCGGCCCGGTGAAACCTGTCGAATGTCCTGCCGTATATCCTGTCCCATTCCTTCGTGTACCTGCAAAGGCTTTTCGCCGAGGTATCACCCTTTTCGAGAGCGCCGCGGACGACGGACGCGGCCATCTGGGATGCCGCGATCGATTCGAGTATGCCGCCTCCGGTGAGCGGATTGTTCTGGTTGGCGGCCTCCCCGACCGCGACATATCCGTCGGTGGCGAGGGACCGGAGCCTTTTCGCCACGGTGCTGCCGCCGACGACGAGGCGGCGGCGAACGGCGCCCGGGCATCTTTCCCCGAGAAATCTTTCGAGAAAAGCGACTGCCGGCATCCCCCCCGATTCGAGGGGGTTTATCCCGAGGCCGACATTGGCGCTCCGAGGCCCTTTCGGGAAGACCCAGGCGTACCCCCCCGGAGCCAGCCGGCGCCCGAGATGAAACTCGACGAAACGCCCCGATACGTCGATCCCTTCGACGAGCTCCTGCGCGCAGGACAGGATTTCTCCCGGCGAACAAACACCCTTGAGGGATGCCCATCTCGGCGAGAGGGATTCCACGCCGTCCGCGCCTACGACCACCCGGGCCAGGGCTTCATATTCCTCGCCCCTCGCGAGGTCTCGAACCCTAACGCCGGCCACTCGTCCGTCCTTCCGAATCAGGCCGGTGGCCTGGTGGCCTGTCCGCAGCTCGGCGCCCTTTTCCACCGCGATATCGGCGAGCCGCCGGTCGAAGAGCTCCCGGTCGACGATATAGCCGGCGCCGGGCATCGATTTGTCGTACGTGGTTTTATCCGGAGCGACGATTCGTAAGCCGTCGACGGCGGCAGAAACGAAATCCCGGCGGATCTCGATGTGCCGCCGGGCGACGGAAGCCGGGCCTATCGCTTCCGCGCACCTGACCGGGAAACCGATCCGGTCCCGTTTTTCGAGGATAAGTGTGGGGAATCCGCCGCCGGCGACCCCGGCGGCGGCGGTGGACCCCGCGGGCCCGCCGCCGATCACAACCGCGTCGAAGGATTCGGTCCTCATTAGAAATAATAATACATGTTCAGCGCGAACGACAATCCCGAGTAGTCCATGTCGAAGTTGTAGTTATGTATCTCGAATTTGCTCTGCGACATCTGGTACCGGCCCTCGATACCGGCGCCGTACCTGTCCGTTATGAAATAGCGCAGGCCGAATTCGGCGTGCAGCCCCGCCTGCAGGGAATTCTGTTCGACATTCTCATCGGGCAGATCGTACGATGCCCCGCTTTCCCTCACGGCGTCGGTATCGAGTCTCGCCATAGGCAGGACGCCCGAGAATCCGCCGGAGATATAGGGCGCCAGCGCCTGTACCTTGGGCTCGACGAAGTAATAGCCGAATCCGATGTCGAGCGAAAAGTAGTAGATTTTCAACTCGCGATCGAAATCGAGTCTCATGAGGGGCGGGTCGGCCTCCGGATCGGGATCCGGCGTGAAAAAATACCCTATGCTCTTGTTTTTGAGGTAACAGAAGGAGAGGTTAGCCCTGACGAAATGGAATGGAGAGAGCATCCTCTCATACCCGATCTGGGCGAAGGGTGAGGTGGAGATGACTTCGAAATAATCCTCACCGCCGAAGTCGGTCGCCCAGCTCGCGAGGTGCTCCGCAAGGTATTCATCGCTCGGCCCGTCGACGAATCCAACGCTCAGGCTAATGTTGCTCAACGGAATCGGGCCGAAAAACTTCTTCTGCTTGTACGGTGCGGGAGCGGCTGACGCCTGGCAGGCGAAGAAGATGGCCAGAACCAGGATCTGGAGCGCCGAGATTCTTTTCATGAAGCCTCCGATCTTGTTAATGGACCGCGCGCGTTTTCGCATTTAAATCAACCATCCAAAGGCCCTCGTAAATTCCGCGGCGGGCCCTCCGGAATGCTCAATCAACGGGCACGAGGCAGAGGAATTGCAGTTTCCCGGCTCCCGTGTTGATGAAGGAATGCATGTTCCCCCCGGGAACGAAGATGAAATCCCCCTTTTCGAACGGTTTTTCCTCTTCTCCGAAAACTATCTTGCCTTTTCCTTCCACTATGTAAATTTCATGTTCCCAGGCATGCGAGTGATAGGGCGTGCGACCGCCCGGCCCGACCTCGAAGAGCCTCATCGCGAAATTGGGAGCGCCGTCGCCGCCGGAGATCAGCATGCGCATCGTGACGTCTACCGCCCCCTCCATCATCACCTGCCCGGCTTCCACATCCATGGCTTTCATCAATTTTAGTCCGGTCATTTCTTCGGTTCCTTTCACTCCATCCCCCCTTGATTCAAAGATAATATCGGAACCGGCCTCTGTACAGTTTTTTCGGGCCGCGGGGCCGCCCGCCCCGTCGCCAATCCCGGCCTTGACACGCCTTCCCGGCCGGTACTACTCTCCACCGGTAAAGGCCGCGTCTCTCCCCTTCGGCGCCCGCCGCGTGCGGGAATGGAGAAAGATGATAAGAGTCGTTTTCGTCTGCACCGGAAATACATGCAGAAGCCCCATGGCCGCCGAGATCGCCCGGTCCATGATCCCCGAATCCTGGAGGGACAGGGTGGAGTTCGTTTCGGCGGGGCTGTCCGCGAGCGAGGGAGCCGGGGCCACGCTTCACGCCGAAGAGGCGCTTCGCTGGAAGGGACTCTCGCTGAAGGGGCACCGTGCGGCGCGTTTTTCCGCGGCCGCCGCGGCGGGCGCCGACCTGATCGTCGCCATGACGCTCGACCACGCCGCGCGCATCGCCGCCCTGGCCCCCGAAACCCGGGAGAAACTGATCGTGCTCGGGACTCTCGATCCCGGGAGAAGCGACCCCGATGTCTCCGATCCCATCGGAGGAACCGGGGATGTTTATGCTGCGACGCGCGACGAGCTCTACGGCCTCGTCCGGCGCCTCTTCGGGCATATGAAGGAGCGTTTCGGCGCGAGCCTGCCCGGCTGATCCCGGTTCTCCCGCGAGAGCCGGTCAATATGTTGCCCCGCAGAGTGTTATGAATTTTCGCCACCGCTTTTACGATATTCTGGATAATTCAGTAGAAAATGAAATTTTTGATTGCCGTCGCGGCGACCGACGACTATAATAGCGGGGGTCGTTCCTGGTGAACGGGACGACGATTTTTCAGGGGATCATCAGTCCGGGAACCACCATGCCGGAGCCGCAAAGGAGTTCAGGATGTCGTTGAAGAAATCGGAAAAGATATGGATGGACGGAAAGTTCGTCGACTGGGATGACGCGAAGATTCACGTTTGCTCTCACGTAATACACTATGGAACGTGCGTTTTCGAGGGGATCAGATGTTACAAGACAAAAAAGGGGTCGGCGATCTTCCGTCTCGAGCCCCATATCAAACGCCTTTACAACTCCGCGAAGATGTACAGGATGGAGCCGCAGATCCCGTTCGATGAATTCGTCGAGGCCTGCAAGGAGATCGTCCGCGTCAACAAGATGGAGGCGTGCTACATCAGGCCGGTCGTTTACAGGGGATACGACTCCCTGGGGGTCAATCCCTTCCCGAATCCGATAAACGCATTTATCGTCGTATGGGAATGGGGCAAGTACCTCGGCCCCGAGGCTCTCGAACAGGGCGTCGACGTCTGCGTTTCGACGTGGGACAGGATAGCCCCCAACACACTTCCCGCCCTGGCCAAAACGGGGGCGAACTACATGAACTCCCAGCTCATAAAGATGGAGGCGCTCGTCAACGGCTACGCCGAGGGGATCGCGCTCGACACCAACGGATACGTCAGCGAGGGGAGCGGGGAGAACATATTCCTCATACTCGACGGGAAGGTTATCACTCCGCCGCTCGGCGCGAGCGTCCTGCCCGGCATCACCCGCAATTCGGTGATGGAACTGGCGACGGAGCTCGGGATAGAAGTGCGCGAGCAGCTCGTTCCGAGGGAGATGCTCTATATAGCGGACGAAGTCTTCTTCACCGGGACGGCCGCCGAGATATCGCCGATCCGCAGCATCGACAAGATCAAGATAGGCGAGGGGAAACGCGGGCCCGTCACGAAGAAGCTGCAGGATCTTTTCTTCAAGGTGCTGAACGCCGAGGTCGATGGCCACATGGCCTGGCTCGACTTCATATAAATAACGCCGCGCGGAGCGTAATACCGGGCCGGCAGGGGCCGCAGGGAGAGTCGCATGAAGATAGCGCTCGGATCGGATCACCGTGGCTACCTGTTGAAGGAACGCCTGAAGAAGATGCTCAAAAAGATGGGGCACGAGACCGTGGATGTCGGGACCGGCGGCACCGACGCGGCCGATTACCCCGATTTCGGGATCCCCGTGGCCGAGAAAACGGCCGGAGGCGAGACCGACAGGGGTATCGTTGTGTGCGGCAGCGGCATCGGGATGTCGATAGCGGCGAACAAGGTCAGGGGCGCGAGGGCCGCCCTCTGCAGAACTGTCGAGGAGGCCCGGATGACGAGGCAGCACAACGATTCGAACGTGCTGGCCCTGTCGGAGAAGAGCCTGGACGATCCGCAGCTCGAGGAACTGGTCAGGACCTGGCTCGAGACCCCGTTCGACGGAGGGCGCCACAGGATCCGAATCGACAAGATCAGCGAATACGAGAAAGAAAGCCGCTGAGGCGGCGGAACCCTTCAGGGGGATAGTGATGTTCAACGAGAATCTCTTCAAATACCTGGAAGAAACCGACCCCGAGATAATGGAGGCGATGAGGGGGGAACTGGACAGGCAGCGCACCCAGCTCGAACTGATCGCCAGCGAGAATTTCGCCAGCAGGGCGGTGCTGGCGGCCCTCAGCAACCCGATGCAGAACAAGTACGCGGAGGGTTATCCCCGTAAAAGATATTACAGCGGATGCAAGTTCGTCGACCAGGCGGAGGATCTTGCGCGGGAAAGGGCGAAGAAGCTTTTCGGGGCGGAATACGCGAATGTCCAGCCCCACTCCGGGACGCAGGCGAACATATCAGCCTATCTGGCGCTGATACAGCCCGGCGACAAGATCATGGGGCTGAGCCTTTCGCACGGCGGGCATCTCTCCCACGGGCACCCGGTCAATTTCTCGGGCCTTTTCTTCAAGGTCGTCCATTACGAGGTCGACCCGGTGACGAAGGTCCTCAATTACGACACCCTCGAGGAACAGGCCGTCAGGGAGCGCCCCAGGCTTATCGTCGCGGGCGCCAGCGCCTATCCGAGGTTCTGGGACTGGGCGAGGCTGCGCGCCATATGCGACCGGATCGAGGCCTTCCTGATGGTCGACATCGCCCATATCGCGGGGCTCGTGGCCGCGGGCGTCCACCCAAGCCCCGTTCCCTACGCCGATATCGTGACCTCGACGACGCACAAGACGCTTCGCGGTCCGAGGGGCGGCCTCATCCTCTGCCCGGAGAAGCACGCCGCCAACGTCGACAAGTTCAACTTCCCCGGCACCCAGGGCGGCCCGTTCATGCACTGCATCGCGGC
>JALOPX010000089.1 GCA_025453655.1 Candidatus Krumholzibacteriia bacterium | reverse complement strand
CATAAAGGCCCAGAAGGTGCGCAAGGCGGTGCGAAACGGATTCCGGAAAATATTCAGGGAATTCGACCTCATAGCGATGCCCACGACCCCCACTCCGGCCTTCGAGCTGGGGGAAAAGACGGACGACCCCGTCGCCATGTACCTGTCCGACATCTTCACGGTCGGCGCTAGCGTCGCAGGCCTTCCGGCGATATCGATACCGGCCGGGCTGTCGCGTGACGGGCTTCCAATAGGGATGCAGCTCGTGGCGGCGGAGGGAAACGAGGCGCTGCTTCTCGGCGCGGCGAGAGGGCTGGAAAAACGCTTCCGGTTCAGGGAGAGATTCCTTCCCGATCCGGGCAGATGGGGAGCATGACGTGAAGAGCGGTTTCGATGCCTTCGAGGCGGTCATCGGGCTTGAGGTCCACGCGCAGCTTCTGACGCGGACCAAGCTGTTCTGCGGGTGCCCCGCCTCCTTCGGGAATGAGCCGAATACCAACGTCTGTCCCGTCTGCCTCGGCCTCCCGGGCTCGTTGCCCGCGCTGAACCGCGAGGCCGCGGGAAAGGCCGTGCTCCTCGGGCTGGCGCTCGATTGTTCGATCTCGAGGCGGAGCGTCTTCGCGAGAAAGAACTATTTCTACCCCGATTGCCCCAAGAATTACCAGATATCGATGTACGAAAAGCCGATCTGCTCCGGAGGAGTCTTTCGGCTCGGGGAAGAGGGGAAGACCATCGGGATAGAGAGGATTCATCTCGAGGAAGACGCGGGAAAACTGATCCACGGCGACGGCGGCTCCAGCCTCGTGGATTTCAACCGGTGCGGCGTGCCGCTGTTGGAGATCGTGACACGCCCCGACCTGCGTTCGGGGAGGGATGCCGCCGAATTCCTTTCCGGGTTGAGGCGGCTCATGAGATATCTCGGGATATGCGACGGGAACATGGAGGAGGGGTCGATAAGATGCGACGTCAACGTTTCCATCAGGGAACGGGGCTCTTCGTCCCTCGGAACAAGGACCGAGATAAAGAACCTCAATTCCATGAAGGCGGTCGAGGCGGGGATAGAATTCGAGATCGAAAGGCAGGCGAAACTGATCTCTTCGGGAGGGGTGGTCTCGCAGGTGACGAGTTGCTGGGATGCCGGGATGAGGCGCCTCGTTCCAATGCGAAGCAAGGAGGAAGAGCAGGATTACAGATATTTCCCCGAGCCCGATCTTCCCCCCCTCCTTATCGACGATATGACAATCTGTAAGGCAGTGTTGCGCCTGCAGGAACTTCCCGATCCCAGGAGAAGGAGATTCCAGGAGGAATACGGGCTGTCGCCGTATGACTCGGCGGTTCTGACCGCGGAGAAAGGCGTCGCTGATTATTTCGAAAAAGCCGCGACCGTGTCGCGTAACCCGAAAACGATATGCAACTGGGTGATGAGGGAGGTGCTCGGCGAAATGAAAAGGACGGGCATCCCGGCGGAGCGGTTCCCCGTCCTCCCCGAATCGCTGGCCCGCCTCGTAGAGCTCGTCGAGGAAGGCGCCGTGAGCGGCAGGGCGGCGACCGAGGTTTTCCTCGAGATGTCGGCGACCGGGTGCACGGCCGAGGAGGGGATAAAAAGGCTCGGGCTCGAACAGATAAGCTCGCCGGAAACGCTCGCGCAATACGTTGACGCCGTGGTCCTGGAGAATCCCGATGTCGTCGAACGATACCGCAAGGGCGAGATCAAGCTGCTGGCATTCCTGGTCGGAGAGGTCATGAAGAAGAGCGAAGGAAGGGCCGATCCGCGCGCCGCCGGGGAAATGCTTGCCGCCAGGCTGTGACGTTCTGATCACGGTTCCATACGATCCCCCTTAAAGCATCGTGACCTTCTCGCCGGGAGGAAAGATCCTTTCATTGCGCGAACTGATTTCGATACATTGAGCCGGAGCGGCGCCCTCCGGCTTTTTTTGCTCTGAAAATCGAAAAAAGTTGTGGACCTGCGTCCGGGTGCGTTTTATCATCCGGCTCCTGACGGTTTGATGCCGGCGGCGGGCCTGGCACGGGGCGGGAACGAGTCTCGTTTCCGCGGGGAAGTGAGGAAGGGAGGATGACGATGAGGAATTCATTCCGTTACTGCGTTCCTTTGATTCTGCTCTGGTTCTCGACTTTTTTCTTTAATCCGCAACTGCACGCTCAGATCCTTATCAACGAGTTCATGGCCGACCCGGCGAGGGACTGGGACGGCGACGGCGAGTACAGTTCCCGCGACGATGAATGGGTCGAGGTCATCAACGTCGGGAATGCCGACGTGGATCTCGCCGGTTTCATGATAAGCGACGGCGCTGAAGGGTACTCCTGGCGATACGCCTTTTCTGGGACCCTTTCTCCCGGAGAGGTGTTCGTCGTCTATGGGAGCGACTCCAGGGCCTGGGAGGAGGCGAACGATTTCCCGGTCTACGGGCTCAGCCTGAACAATGCCGGGGATCGTATCTCCATTTTCCGCGTCGCCGGGAATGACACGGCGCTCGTCGATCATATCGATTTTGTCGACAACGCCGCGGAGGACGACCGTTCGGTCGGGCGGGTCGCGGGCGACCTGCAGACATGGAGGCAGTTCGACGCGTGGAACGTCTGCCCGGGAAGCTGCAATCCTCCAGGCAACGGGTGCGTCCCGACGCCCGGATTTATCAACGACTGCATCACCTCGGCTGAAAGCGTTTCCTGGGGGGCCATAAAAACGAGATGCGGACTGAACGGTGACTGAGCCGGCCGCGGATCGCTGCCGGGCTAGGACGGAATAAATCGCGGCCCGCCGCCGGATATCCGCAGAGCCCGCATCAGAGAGCGGCTTTAAAGGAGCGCCGGACGCATCACGATCGGCGGCTCCGGCCATCGTGGCATTTTGCTTTACTTGCCATGGGGCCCTGTGATAGCGTCTGACCCGCCATGAATGCCTCCGGTGAAGAATATAACGAAGACAAGCTGAACAGGTGCTGGGAGTATCTCGGCTGCACGAGGGAGGACTGCGAGGCCCACGGCCAGACCGGAGTCCCGTGCTGGGAATTGACGGGGCACAGGTGCAAGGACAAGGTTTTCGCCCGCATAGAGGAAAAGCTGATCCAGTGCTGCTTCAAGTGCGAATTCTTCATACAGCTCAAGGAAAGGATAAAGGGGAGGCGATGGGCGGATATCACCCTGCTCGAGACTCTCGAGGACGCCCTCATCCGTTCGGCGAAATATTCGAGCAAGGTGGAGGATCTCTACATGGAGGTCATCCGAAGAAGCAAGCTGATGAACCTTCTCAGCGAGGTCAGCAAGATCATATCCCACCTCGACAAGGAAGAGGACATTATCCTCGCCATACTGACGGTCATAACGGCGAGGGAGGGTTTGGGATTCAACCGGGCTTTCGTCTTTCTGCGGGGCACGGAGTACGACATTCTCCGCGGCAAGTACGCGCTGGGGCCTTCCACAGCCGAAGAGGCGGGCAGCATCTGGAAGATTCTCGACAAGGACACGACGAGCTCGATAGAGAAGCTGGTCGCCAAGGGAAAGACGCTGCACTACCTCAGGAACAGCGCACTTTCGAAAACGACGTGCAGGCTGTCGATCCCGATCGACTCGGAAAGCGGGATCATCTTCAAGGGCATGAACGAGGTCCGGTTCGTCAAGTCGGGCGACCTCCAGACAGAGAATGATCTGAAGATAGCGGAGGCCCTCGGCCTGATCGACTTTTGCGTCTGCCCGATCGCCACGGCCGAGGACAGCCTCGGGCTAATAATCGTCGACAACATATTCACCGGCAACGAGGTGACCCCTGAAGACGCGCATCTTCTTGAAATGATTGTAAGTCACGCAACCACATCGCTTAAAGCCGCACAATTAAAGGAATCACTTAAGATAAACGTGGACAGCCTCAAGGCCACTTACCGCAAGCTGAAGGCCAACGAGGAGAGGATGATGAAGGCGGAGCGGCTCGCCATATCGGGCGAGCTGACCTCATCGGTTCTTCATGAGATAAAGAATCCCCTCGTATCGATAGGCGGATTCGCGATGAACCTTCTGAAGACCGGGGAGCTTAACGAGCGGGACAGGAAAAAGCTCGAGATAATAAGCAACGAGACGATACGCCTCGAAAAGTACCTCGAGAATATGGAATCGAGCGTCAGCGAACTTAAACTCGACGACGAGGACCTCAACCAGATCCTCGAGGACAATACGAATCTTCTCCAGAACGAATTCGCCGAAAAGGAGATCCATCTTTACGGGCTGCCGAGGTGCCCGGTCGACCACGTCAAGATACAGGAGGTCTTCCTCAACATGTTCCAGAACTCCATCGAAGCCGTGCACTACGGGGGATCGATCTGGGTCCGCACGTGGGCTTCGGTGGACAACACGAAAATATTCATCGAGATATCGGATAACGGATCCGGCATAAGCCGCGAGCAGATGACGAAAATATTCACACCCTTTTTCACCACCAAGGAAAAGGGGTCCGGCCTCGGCCTCGCCTTCGCTCACCGCATAATAAGGGACCACGGAGGGAACATCTCGGTGTCGAGCGTAAAAGGGGAGAAAACCGCTTTCCTCATATCTCTTCCGACATGTTGTCAGAGGCTCGACGGGAATGAGGGCGTTTCCGGCGGGCAAACGGCCCTGCAACCCGGTAATTGACAAATCGTTCCAAATGTTTTAACGTCTTTTATCCCGATGTGCGGCCTTTCACGGGCCGGTGCGCGGCCTTTGCGTGCCAGGATCATTGCCGGAGGCGCCCTGATGGACGGTAAAAAAGGATTGGTGATGCTGTTCACCGGCGACGGCAAGGGGAAGACCACGGCGTCGCTCGGCGCTGCGATGAGGGCGGTCGGCCACGGCGCGAGGGTGTACATGATACAGTTCATGAAGGGCCGGCTGTACGGGGAGATCGCCGCGTCAAGGAGGCTGGAAGGCCTGACCATAGAACAGCACGGAAGGGATGAGTTCGTCGATCCGAAGAATCCCGACCCCGTGGATTCGGAGCTCGCGCTCAGGGGTTGGGCGAGGGTGCTGGAGATTGTGGAAAAGGAAAATCCGGGCATGGTGATCCTGGACGAGATCAATGTCGCCGTCGCTTTCGGTCTCATCCCCGAGGAAACGGTGGCGGAATTCATCAGGAACAGGCCGTCTCACCTGGATCTGATACTTACGGGGCGTTACGCGCCCGAGGGATTCTTCGCGCTTGCCGACACCGTGACCGAGATGGTCGAGATCAAGCATCACTACAATGCCGGCGTGGAGATGAGGAAGGGCATAGAGTACTGATCAATGTCTTCGAGGTACGACATCGAAGGCCTTCTCGCGAGGTTTCTGGAGGGACAGACAGCCGCGGCGGCCCGTCTTATCACCGTGCTGGAAAACGGCGGCGAGGACGCGGAGAAGGTCCTCGACGCGATATTCAGCAGAACCGGCAATGCGTACCGTGTGGGTTTCACTGGCCCGCCGGGAGCGGGAAAAAGCAGCCTCGTCAGCCGGCTCGCAAGGCGATTTCGGAGTGAGGACGCGAAGATAGGCATAATAGCGATCGATCCGACCAGCCCTTTCAGCGGCGGAGCCCTCCTCGGCGACAGGATAAGGATGCAGTCTCTATTCGAAGATCCCGGGGTGTTCGTCAGGAGCCTCGCGAGCAGGGGGAGCCTCGGCGGCATCTCGAACTGCACCGACGAGGTCTGCGACCTGATGGACGCCTTCGGCAAGGACATGATCCTCATCGAAACGGTCGGGGTGGGCCAGTCTGAGCTCGAGATAGCCGAGAAGGCCCATACCGTCGTGGTCATACTCGTGCCGGAGTCGGGAGACGGGATACAGGCCATGAAAGCCGGGCTGATGGAGATCGGCGACATATTCGTCATGAACAAATCGGACCACAGCGACGCCGAGGTGGCCGCGATGGAGATAGAGGATTCGATAAAATTGAAGCAGGTTCCCGAGGGAGGGTGGCGCCCGCTCGTCGTCATGACCTCGGCGAAGGAAGACAGGGGGATCGGGGATCTCGCAGGGCTGATAAGGAAACACCGGGAATATCTCGAGGATAACGATCTGATGAGGAGGAAGAGAAAGAAGATACTTCTCTCCAGGGTCCGCAACGCCCTGATGGACAGGATGGAGAGAAGGCTGCGGGGCAGCGAAGAGGTCAAAAGGATCGTGTCCGGCAGGATGGAGGAAGTCTACGCGGGAAGATTGTCGCCGTACAGGCTTGTACGGGAGCTTGACGGCATTGTCACCATCGGGCGAAGCGCCGGCCCGACGCACGGAGAATGAAGATGACCGACAGCAAGCGGTTCGATGAAGCTGAAAAAGGATATCGTGAAGCCCTCGGCGGGGAAACGATCAGGGATGTCGAGTTCACCACCGTCTCGGGGGAAGCAGTGGACCCCCTTTACGGGCCGCGGCATACCGCCGGTCTCGATTACCTGGAGGACCTGGGATTCCCGTTCGCCGGATTCGGAACGGCGGCCGACACGAACAGAAGGTATCATTACCTTCTCGAGCACGGGCAGACGGGGCTGAGCGTCGCCTTCGACATGCCCACCATCATGGGATACGATTCCGACCACAAGAGGTCGGAAGGGGAAGTGGGAAGATGCGGAGTGGCGATCGACTCCCTGAAGGACATGGAGACCCTCTTCGACGGAATCGATCTTTCAAAAATCACAACGTCCATGACCATCAACGCCCCCGCTTCGATCCTGCTTTCGTTCTATCTCGCGGCCGGGGAAAAGAAGGGGATACCGTTCGACCGCATGGGCGGGACGATACAGAACGACATCCTCAAGGAATATATAGCCCAGAAATCCTGGATATTCCCGCCGGAACCGTCGATGAGGATAATCACCGACATCCTCGCGTTCTGTTCGGACCACGTGCCGAAATGGAACACGATAAGCATATCGGGATACCACATCCGCGAGGCCGGATCGACCGCCGTGCAGGAACTCGCCTTCACTCTCGCCGACGGCTTCGCCTACGTCGAGGCCGGGATGGCGGCCGGCCTGGATGTCGACGCCTTCGCGCCGAGGCTATCATTCTTTTTCAACGCGCACCTCGATTTCTTCGAGGAGATCGCGAAATACAGGGCCGCGCGAAGGATATGGGCGAGGAGGATGAAGGAAAAATACGGGGCGAAGGACGAGCGCTCCCTCCTTCTGCGCTTTCACACGCAGACGGCGGGATGCACGCTCACAGCTCAGCAGCCCGAGAACAACATCGTCCGGACCGCCTTTCAGGCCCTGTCGGCCGTTCTCGGAGGGACCCAGTCCCTTCACACCAACTCCATGGACGAGACGCTGGCTCTTCCCTCGGAAAAAGCCGTCATGATCGCCCTGAGAACCCAGCAGATGATAGCGGAGGAAACGGGGGTCATAAACACGGCCGATCCACTCGCCGGAAGCTGGTTCATCGAGGCGAAGACCAGGGAGATGGAGGAGAAGGCGGAGGATTACTTCCGGCGGATAGATGATTTCGGCGGAGTCGTGAAGGCGATCGAGCAGGGTTTCTTCCAGAAGGAGATCGGCCGGGCCGCCTATACATATCAAAAGGCGGTGGAAGCTGGAAAGAAGATAATCGTCGGATTGAACGCATACGAAATCGAGGGCGAAAAGATCGACATACCGCTTCTGAAGATCGATCCGCAGGTCGAGTCGCATCAGAAGGAAAACGTCCGCAAGGTGAGGGAAAATCGTGATAACGACAAGGCCGCAAGGGAGCTCGCTCGTCTCGCGACCGCGGCGGCCGGGGACGACAACCTGATTCCGGTCATCCTGGATTGCGCGAGATGTTACTGCACCGAGGGAGAGATCATCGGTGAACTGAAAAAGATTTTCGGCGAATACCGCGAACCGCTTTTCCTGTAGGCGCGGAAAGCGGCCCTGACAAGGAGGATCGATCGATGGCAAGGATGATAAGGGTTCTGGTGGCGAAACCGGGACTGGACGGGCATGACAGGGGAGCCAAGGTCGTGGCCAACGCACTGAAGGACGCCGGCATGGAGGTCATATACACGGGGCTTCACCAGACTCCGGAGATGATAGCCGAGTCGGCCGTGCAGGAGGATGTGGACATAGTAGGGCTCAGCATCCTCTCCGGGGCGCACATGACGATGTTTCCCCGGGTCATGGAACTGTTGAAGGAGAAGGGGGCCGAACACATCGTCGTGTTCGGCGGGGGGATAATACCCGCTGAAGACGTATGCAGGCTGGAAGAGATGGGAGTCGCGAGGATCTTCGGGCCGGGAACCGATACTGGCGATATCGCATCTTTCATAAAAGGCAGTTTTCCCGACACGGAATAGCGTGGCCCCCTGCCGTTTAAAGACCTTTAAGGATGAATCAAGGAGCCGCGCGTGAATGGAAGCGCGTGAAAAGGAGGATGACCGGATGAACGAGATAGTGATCGCGGGAGCGTGCAGGACGGCGATCGGCAAATTCCAGGGAGGGCTTACGCCTTTGAAGGCGACCGAAATCGGCGCCCTGGCGGTGAAGGAAGCGGTGAGAAGGGCGGGCATAGACCCGAAATCGGTCACAGAGGTGATCATGGGCAACGTGGTGCAGGCGGGGCTGGGGCAGAATCCGGCGAGGCAGGCCGCCCTCGGCGCCGGTCTCGATCCCGCGGTATCGGCCCTCACGATAAACAAGGTTTGCGGCTCGGGCCTGAAGGCCGTCGTTCTTGGAACGCAGGCCCTGAAGGCGGGGGACGAGGAGATCGTGGTCGCGGGAGGAATGGAATCGATGAGCAACGCGCCCTACATTCTGCGCGAAGCCCGCACCGGCTACAGGCTCGGCGACGGCAAGATCGTCGACACGATGGTATACGACGGGCTGTGGGATTCCTTCAACGATTTCCACATGGGAAACACGGGCGAGATAACGGCGGAAAGATATCACGTGTCGCGAAGCGAGATGGACGAATATTCCTGCAACAGCCACAGAAAGGCGTCGGAGGCGAGCAAGGCGGGCAAGTTCAAGGACGAGATATTCGCCGTTAAAATTCCCCAGAAAAAAGGCGACCCGGTGATATTCGATACTGATGAAGGGCCGCGACCCGAGTCGAGCCTGGAATCGATGGCCAAGCTGAAGGCTGTCTTCAAGCAGGACGGAGTGATTACGGCCGGCAACTCCTCCCAGATCAGCGACGGCGCCTCGGCCATGGTGATGATGACGAAGGAGACGGCGTCGAGGCTCGGCGTAAAACCCATGGCGAAGGTGACCGGGTACGCCACGGGGGGCCTTGTGCCCGAGCTGGTGATGATGGCGCCGACCGTCGCGGTCCCGAAGCTCCTGAAGAAGTTCGGCATGAAACTCGCGGACTTCGACCTGATAGAACTGAACGAGGCTTTCGCCGTTCAGCCGTGCGCCGTGATGAAGGAACTCGGAATGGATCCTGCGAAGGTCAACATATACGGAGGGGCGGTGGCCCTGGGCCATCCGATCGGATGTTCGGGCGCGAGAATACTGGTCACGCTGATGCACGCCCTGAACAAAACGGGCGGAAGGAAAGGGCTCGCGACCTTGTGCCTCGGCGGCGGCAACGCGGTCGCGCTGAGCGTGGAGATGCTGTAGGAGCCCGGGCGGAGTTCATTAAATGCGGCGCGTGGAAACTTAAAGAAGGGAGTCGAGATGGCGATCGAGAAAGTCGCCGTGATTGGCGCCGGGACCATGGGGAACGGGATAGCCCAGGTATTCGCGCAACACGGATTTCAGGTGACGATGATCGATATAAAGAAGGAGTTCGTCGAAAGGGGACTGGCGGCGATAGACAAGAACCTGTCGAGGCTCGTCGCCAAGGAAAAGATAACCGAAGCCGACAAGGGGAATATCCTCGGAAACGTCGCGATTTCCACGAATCTCAGGGACGCCGCGGCCTGCGGGCTTGTGGTGGAGGCCATATTCGAGGATTTCGAAGCCAAGGCGGCCATCTTCCGCGAGCTCGACGGCCTGTGCGGCGACGGGACGATATTCGCGAGCAACACCTCGTCGATCTCGATAACGGCCCTCGGAGCCGCGACGAAACGCGCCGACAGGTTCATCGGCATGCATTTCATGAATCCGGTTCCCGTGATGAAGCTCGTGGAAGTGATAAGGGGGCTCGCCACGAGCGATGAAACGGCGGTCACGATTACCGGGCTCAGCGGCAAGCTTTCGAAGATCCCGATCGAAGTGAACGATTATCCCGGTTTCGTGGCGAACAGGATTCTTCTCCCGATGATAAACGAAGCCTGTTTCTGCCTGATGGAGGGGGTGGCAACGGCCGAGTCCATCGACGAGGTCATGAAGCTCGGGATGGCGCATCCGATGGGGCCCCTGGCGCTGGCCGACCTGATCGGGCTCGACATCTGCCTGAACATTCTGAGGGTTCTTCACGATGGGCTGGGCGATCCGAAGTACAGGCCTTGTCCGCTGCTAATAAAGAAGGTCGAAGCCGGGTATCTCGGAAGAAAGACCGGCAGGGGATTCTTCGTATATACGAATTGAAGAAAAGGGCGGCGGGCCGTAAAGCCCGCCGCCCGCTTTATTCCGTTTGAAACTTCCGTCGCGGCTCAGCCGCGCCGTCCGATGATCCGGCGGTGTTCACCGCTCTTCGACCAGCTCGATGAGGACTTTCATCGTGGAGCCGGGATGCAGGAAAGCGACCATGTCGCCTTCCGCCCCGCGGCGCGGTTGCCTGTCTATCATCTCGATCCCTTCCGCCACGAGCCCCTCGATCGTCTTTTTGATGTCAACGACGCCGAAACAGAGATGGTGAATGCCGGCTCCCCTTTTTTCCACGAATTTCGATATCGTGCTTTCGGGGCTGATCCCCTTGAGAAGCTCTATCTTCGTGTTCCCGGCGGAAAGGAACGCTATCCTGAGGCCCCTTTCAGGCACTTCCATTTCATCCTCAAGATCGAACCCGAGGACATCGCAATATACCTTTTTCGCCTCGTCGAGATCTTCGACCGCTATTCCGACATGCTTGAGTTCCCCGAGCCTTTCTTTCATCGCAAGCCTCCATTCGTAGATTTGATGCCGCGATAATCGCCGCCGTTCCCATCGGTATCAACGCATCGAGCCCGGGTCGTATCTCCCGAACACCTTTTCGAGCGTTGCTGAAATCTCGCCGAGCGTGCAGGCCCCCTTGACGGCTTCAATAATCGGCGGGAGGAGGTTGTCCTTTCCCCGGGCGGTTTCCTCTATCGCGCCGAGGAGCCTGTCCACCGCGGCGCCGCTGCGCCTGCTCTTGAACGCGCATAGACGTTCCACGTGGCGTTTCTCGATGCCGGGGTCGACGCTGAACCTCGACGCGGAACTGGTTTCGCCGCCCTTGTACCTGTTCACTCCGACGACGATTATGTCGCCGTTCTCGACGCCCTTCTGATAGGCGTAGGCGCTCCGCTCGATCTCGTTCTGCGGGAAACGCATTTCGATCGCGCGCGTCATCCCGCCCATCTCCTCGATTCTCGACATGAGCTCGAGGGTTTTTTCCTCGATATCGCGTGTCATCTTTTCGACGAAATAGCTTCCGCCCAGGGGATCCATCGTCTCGCATACGCCGGATTCCTCGGCGATGAGCTGCTGGGTCCTGAGCGCCGTAAGAGCCGCCTCCTCGGAGGGAAGATTCAGCGCCTCGTCCCTCGAATTGGTGTGCAGCGACTGCGTTCCGCCGAGCACGGCGGCCAGAGCCTGCATGGCGACCCTGACCACGTTGTTTTCGATCTGCTGCGCCGTAAGGGAACAGCCGGCCGTCTGGGTGTGGAACCTGAGAAGGCAGGATTTTTCATTCGAGGCGCCGAAGCGTTCCTTCATGATCCTGGCGTAGATCCTCCGGGCCGCCCTGAATTTGGCCACCTCCTCGAAGATGTTGTTGTGCACGCAGAAGAAGAAGGAGAGCCTGGGGGCGAATTCGTCGACCTCGAGCCCCGCTTCGACCGCCGCGCGTATGTATTCCACGGCGTCGGACAGCGTGAAGGCTATCTCCTGAACGGCGGTGGAGCCGGCCTCGCGTATGTGGTAGCCGGAGATGCTTATCGTGTTCCATTTCGGGGCGTTCAGGCGGCACCAGGAGAATATGTCGGTGATGATCCGCATCGACGGCGACGGGGGGTAGATGTAGGTGCCCCTGGCGTAATATTCCTTGAGTATGTCGTTCTGAATGGTGCCCGAGATCCCGGACACGGGGACCCCGTTTTCCTCGGCAAGGGCCGCGTACATGGCGAGCAGGATCGCGGCCGTGGCGTTGATCGTCATGGACGTGCTCACCCTGTCCAGAGGGATGCCCTTCATCATGCTCCTGAAATCGTCCAGCGTGTCGATCGCAACGCCGACGCGGCCGACCTCGCCTCGCGCCATGCGGTGATCCGAATCGTAGCCCATCTGGGTCGGAAGATCGAAGGCCACGCTCAGTCCGGTCTGTCCGCGTTCCAGAAGATACCGGAACCTTTCGTTAGTCTCCTCGGCCGATCCGAACCCCGCGTACTGCCTCATCGTCCAGAATTTTCCCCTGTACATGGTGGGGTATATGCCCCGGGTGAAGGGATATTCCCCCGGAAGGCCCGAATCCTCGATGTAACTTTCGGCGGGAGCGTCGAGCGGCGTGTATACGGGGGCCACGGGTATGCCTGAAGTCGTGGAGAACGACGCTTTTCTTTCCCCGCTCTTTTCCCTGACCGGGGCGTAGGTCCGGTGGAGCCATTCGTACACGGCGCTGGAGATCCTGTCTTTCTCAGGCATATTCCATGACCTCCGGGTCGGTTTACAGGGGGATGTTCCCGTGCTTCTTGGGGGGAAGCTGCTGTCTCTTGTTCAGCAGGTTTTCCAGGGCGTGAATAAGCATCGGCCTCGTGTTGTCCGGCATTATGACGTCGTCGAGGTAGCCGAGCCCCGCCGCCACGTACGGGTTCTCGAAGGTGTCCGCATAGTGCTCTATCCTTCTCTGGCGCTCGGCGTCGGGATCTTCGGCCGCTTCGATTTCCTTTCCATAGAGGATGTCGGCCGCGCCTTCGGCGCCCATCACGGCCAGCTCGGCCGTGGGCCAGGCCACGTTGTAATCGGAACGTATGTGTTTGCTCGACATGACGCAGTACGCGCCGCCGTAAGCCTTGCGGGTTATCACGGTAAGCTTGGGCACCGTCGCCTCGCAGTACGCGAAGATCAGCTTGGCCCCGTGTTTGATGATGCCGTGCCATTCCTGGTCGGTCCCGGGGAGGAAGCCCGGAACGTCCTCGAAGGTCACGAGGGGGATGTTGAACGCGTCGCAGAAGCGTATGAATCTCGCGCCCTTGACCGAGCTTTCTATGTCGAGCACCCCGGCGAGGTGGTTGGGCTGGTTCGCGACGATGCCGATGACGTGGCCGTTGAGCCTCGCGTATCCTATCACCAGGTTCATGGCGAAGAGCTCCTGAACCTCGAAGAAGATCCCGTCATCGACGATCATTTTGATGACTTCCTTGATATCGTACGGGTCTTTCGCGCTGTCGGGCACGATATCGTTGAGGCGCGGATCCATCCTCAGGGGGTCGTCGGTCGGATGGATGTAAGGCGGGTCCTCGAGGTTGTTGTTGGGCAGAAAGGACAGCAGCCGCCTGATCTTCTCTATACACTCCTCGTCGTCCGCCGCGAGAAAATGCGCGACGCCGCTTTTCGTGTTGTGAGTGCGGGCGCCTCCGAGGTCCTCCTGGGTGACATCCTCGTGTGTGACCTTCTTTATGACCCCGGGCCCCGTTATGAACATGTGGCTCGTTCCCTCGACCATGAAAATGAAATCCGTGAGAGCCGGGGAATAGACCGCGCCGCCCGCGCTCGGCCCCATTATCGCCGATATCTGTGGGACGACGCCGGAGGCCAGCGTGTTCCGGAGGAATATCGAGGCGTATCCGGCCAGGCTGGCAACGCCTTCCTGTATCCTGGCGCCGCCGCTGTCGGAGAGGCCGACTACCGGGGCCCCGTTGTCCAGGGCGATATCCATCAGGCGGATTATCTTTCCGGCGTTCGATTCGCTCAATGAACCGCCGAAGACCGTGAAATCCTGCGCGTAGGCGTACGTAAGCCTTCCTTCGATCGTGCCCTGCCCGCAGACCACGCCGTCGCCGACGATCTTTTTCTCGGCCATTCCGGGCCATGTTGACCGGTGGGTCACGAAAACGCCCATCTCCTGGAACGATCCCTCATCGAAAAGAAGGTGTATCCTTTCGCGCGCGGTCAGCCTTCCCGTTTCGTGAATCTTCCCGATCCTCTCCCTGCCGCCGCCGAGCAGTGCCTGTTCCCTTTTTTTCGACAGCTCTTCGATTTTTTCCTTCTTTGATTTCAATTATTCCACTCCTTGAGGCGCTCATGACGTTCGATGCCGGCCACGGAATATCATCGATCCTATATTATTTTATAAGAGGCCCGCGGTCAATGAATTATAATCGAAATGAATTGTAATGTGCGTTCGCGGAGCGTATTATGAAAAATCATGTTCTCCCTTGTGCATCCCGTCGGAATCGGACATTTTTACGGTAGGAGGTATTCAATGAGAAAGGGAAAATACGTTTTTATCGCGGCTGCTTCGCTGGCTATCGCGGCGATCTTCGTCTCCTGTGCAAAAAAAGAGGAAAAACAGGCTGAGACCGTTCCGCCGGCCGGCGACGAAGGGGTCACGTCATATGTTTCGGAGAATGTCAGTTTCGGGATATTTTTCGACGAAGCCGGAACGAAACGAACCCTCACGCTCGAAAAAGACAGCAGGGAGTTCGATTGCTGGGTGATAGTCCAGATTCCGGATGACATAGAGATTTCGGCGGTTCAGTGGCAGCTTGAAATGCCGGAGGGAGTCGTCCTGGACATCGACCGGTTCAACAAGGCGAGGATCATGTCGCTCGGGCAGATCGAGCACAGCCTGAGCGAGAGATTCAAGCCGTGCCTTCCCGGCCCGAAGGCCGTCATACACAGGCTTACCTTCAAGGTCACGGGCGAGCTCAGGGACGCGACCTTCTCGATACTTCCCGCCGTGGACGGCAATTTCCTTGGAATAACCGATTGCAGCGAAAGGTTCGATCTGATCAGGGCTTCCTCCTACAAGGCGGTAGTGAATCCCGTAAACTGAGCAGCGGTGGAATATTGATAAGGATAAACGGGAGATTCAAAAGGATTCGAAGGGCCGTATTGATCCTGTCGGCATTCGCGGTCGCGGCCGCTTTTTCGAGAGCCGGCGGAGTTTCTCAGGGCCCGGGAGTTCCCTTTCCCGCAAGGCGCGACCGCCCGGAGCCGGAAAACGGCAAACAGTACAAGTACGGAAGCCGCTGGCTCGAAAGGCGTCTTCTTTCCGGCAGGGAAGCCGAAAACAGGAAACCGCTCCTATCCTCACCCGACTCGCCGGCGGGCGGCCTTTCAAATGCCGCCGTCTTATCCGGCGGCCGCGCTGTCGTGCAGGGCGTCGTCAGCGTTCCGGTGCTGACCGGAGTTTACAGCGATCATACGGGAAGCCTGCAGAGTGTCGAAGAACTTCAGATGGAACTCTTCGACGGGCCGTGGCAGACGGGCACAATGGCTGAATATTTCGACGAGGTCTCCGGGTCGAAGCTGTCCGTGACGGGAACCGTTTTCGACTGGGTCCCCCTTTCAGGCACAGAGATTTATTACACGGGCGGGTTCCTCTGCAACGGGGTATGTTCGGAGGCAAGGACTGACGAGATGATCGCGGAAATCGTCGCGGGGAACGATCCCGGCGTCGATTACG
>JALOPX010000088.1 GCA_025453655.1 Candidatus Krumholzibacteriia bacterium | reverse complement strand
GCTTCAGCCTTATCTTCAAACGTATTGCCTTCACACCTATCCCCATATTCTTGATCACAGAAGCCATCGCCCTGTGGATGACTCTTGGAATTATCCCGTTGGGAATTGCCTGGTATCAAAAGATTCGTTGGAAGAGCTCGTTTCGTTTGACAATGGGAGTATGGACTGGCTGGGAAGTAGGCATGATCGCCATTATTCTACTGGCAATAGGTGGATGGGCTATCCAACATGAGCTAACAGCGATATCGATTAATGCTGGGCTTGGGTTCCGTTCTCAAGATCAGGTTCTAACAATGGCCTTGCTCAATGCAAATCTGGTTTGTGTTACCGAGTCAAGGATTTAGATCAATGGTTTAAATCAGCTACATCTCAATACTTGAACGTCAAGAGTATTCCTTGGAACCAAGCTGGGGCAGGGGAGAGATGCCTGTGTTCAATGTGGGCTGGGATAACGCTGTGGCATTCTGTGAATGGATCGGTGGCAGACTACCAACAGAGGCTGAGTGGGAGTATGCGGCGCGTGGTGGAAATAGATCGAAGGGGTACAAGTATGCCGGGAGCAATGAACTGGGTGATGTCGGGTGGTACAGCGACAACAGCGGAGGAAAGACACACCCTGTTGGATCGAAGCGGCCGAATGAGCTTGGGTTGTATGACATGAGCGGGAACGTCTGGGAATGGTGTTCGGACTGGTGGGGGGTGTATCCGAGCGATGCTCAGCGAAACCCGACGGGGCCGAGTAGCGGGACAAAACGCATCGTTCGCGGCGGTGGCTGTAACAACGTCGCCTCGAACTGCCGTTCGGCGTTCCACTGCGGGAGCGACCCGGCGGGCGGGTATAGGTCGATCACCGACAGATACGGCATAACGGATTATATCATAGGCGAAGGTTTCCGGGTGGTTCGTGGTGGTCCGGCACGCTAGTCTCCCCTTGGACCCTTGGGTCCTTTTGGATTTGTCCTGGAACAAGTCTGTTTTGAGAACGGACACTTGTGAATTTCATCCGCCACTTCATATGCCACTTCAGATCGGGTCTATTTCCTAAACCGGGTGTCGCATGTTCAAGTCATGCCGGGGGCGCCATAAAATATGAAGGGAACGGTCCGTCATTGGACTGTTCCCTTTTTTAATAAAAAAACGAGGTTAGCTAAACTATCTTGCTTCTCGTGTCCGTTCCAGTTAAGGCCTGAGCAGCAAGATCGCTCCGCTTAAAGATTGGCTTACCACTGATGGATCACGATGGCATAGTTTATAGCTATAGCCCCGTTTTGACCACATTATAAAAGATGAAAAGTCGTTGTCAAGCGAAAAAACGACATTTATTATCATTTTTTAATATTATATATAACAATCTGTTAGGGCTTATGCTTAATATGCTGGTTGAGATATTTGCCGAATGGCGACAAAATGTTTTGGAAGTTGAAATTACGAAGCCGGGGCCGGAAAAAACATTCCCGCCGGTACACCCTTTACCAACGGGAAAGTTTGTGGATTCGCCCGAGAGAATCAGTTAACGCAGCCACCAGAACAAATCGATGATCAGGATTATCGGTAGCATTGCGATCACCTCCAGGGTCTGATTTAGAGCTTCTCGGTTGCTAAAATCCGATCGGAAAACTTTAATTGCATTTAGCGTGCCGTAAAGAAAGGTGGCATGCGATACCATACGACACTGTCTGACAAAGATATATCTTTAGGATTAATAAAAGGTTGCACATATTTCTAAAATGAATAAGAAATATGCGATTATTTGCGATATGGTGGGATCGTTGCATTTTTAGCCATGGCGGCGACGCCATCAGCTATTCTATCTTTTTCATCACGGGGTGCGCGCGGTTCGCGGACCATTGCACTTACTGACTCTTCCATAAAGGGGACCATTGACGGATTCCTCTTCAGAACCACTATCGTCATATCGTCCTTGATCATCCCTTCTCCGAATGACAGGAGGGTGTCGTAGAGCTTCTCAACTACAGAATCGGCATCCAGCGTGTCGTGTTCCTTCAGGAACTGCACGAGCCTTCCCTCGCCGAAATAGTCTTTTCGGGAATCCTCCTGGTCGATGATTCCGTCGGTGTAGATGATAAGCATATCGCCCGGCAGGAGCTTTATTATCCCTTCGCTGTATATGGAATCCGGATCCACGCCGATAAGGGTTCCGCCTCTTTTCAGATGAAGGATCCTGCCATCGGATCTCACCACGAGGGGCGGGAAGGAACCTCCGTTGGAGTAGTGCAGCAGCCCGCTATTGTCGTCGTATATCGCGTAGAAGAAGGTCGCGAATTTGCTAAGCTCGCTTCTGCGGTAGAGGGATTTGTTCAGCGCCGAGAGCACTTCGCCGGGTGAGCGCCCGGCGAGCGCTTCCGACCTGAAGGTGGCCTGCAAGGTCGTCATCAGGAGGGAGGCCGGGATCCCCTTGCCCGACACGTCGGCGACAGCCACCCCGGTCACCCCTTCGGACAATTCGACGAAATCATAAAAATCTCCTCCGACCTCGCGGCTGTTACGAAGCCTTCCGACGATACGGGCCGATTTAAGCACCGGGGCGGATTCCGGAAGAAGCCTCTGTTGAATCTTGCTCGCCAGGTGTACTTCCTTCTCCAATTTTTCCTTCTCGAGGGAAACGCGGTAGAGGTTGTTGTGCCTGATCGCCGCCGCCGTTCTTTCCCCGAGCAGCTCCAGCATCTCGGCGTCCGATCCGTTGTAGGGCCGCCCCGATTTCTTGGGTCCCACAAGGATGAATCCCAGCATTTCGTTCTGTTCGACCAGGGGAACCACGACAGCCACTTTGAGAATCGAAAGAAGCTCGAGCGATATCCTGTCCAGGTTGTTCTTTATCCAGAGGGTGTCAAAGTATTCTATGAAGACAGGCTGCCTTTTGCCCGCGGCAAGCTGAATCAACCCGGTGCCGGGGGGAAATGATGTCAGGGGAGACAAGGCCTCCGGCGGATGACTCCTGCAAAGCGTATATTGCTTCTTCCTGTCCTCGGTAAAGATATGAACGTAGGCCGGGCCGAATATCTCGAATATCTCGCGGGAGACAAGCTCCGAGATCTCCTCCATGGACGCCAGGAACTGCACCTTCCTCGTGAAATCTATCATTTTTTCCTGGAATTTTTGCCTGTTCTTCAGGAAAAACCGATCCACCAGCTTCTGAATCCCGTCTCTCCCCGCGACAAAAGCTATCGCCGCCAAGACCACCGCCAGGACAATCATGGGAAAATGCCTTATCCCGGGGAAGTCCGGGAACTTGTCCCACATCCCTTTTATGAAAAGGTAGGTGAGGGATGCGAGAATGACCGGAAGGATCACGTATGCGAGCCCGGTCTTGAAGACGACCCTCATGTCGAAGGCGTCATGTTTTATGATCGCATACCCGAAGGATATGGAGATGAATGACAGAGACAGCATCGAAACGTAGGCATGGGGTATGTCGAGCCCCGGCGCGAACTGTCTCAGAAGCATTATGACGGTCACCGGAACGGTGCCCGCCACCAGCCCCATGGCCGCTATCCTGAACTTGATCCTCTGTACCCTGTCGGATATTACATATGTCCTTATGAACAACCCGACGCCGCAGAGCATATATATGAACCAGTAGATCGACGCGACGCCGTTGATCGCGGGCAGAAACCCGGTATCGGCGTTCGACGGGTAATTGTTGAGAGCCAGCGCGAAGAGGGCGGTGAAAATGATCGCAGGCGGAATATACAGGGCCCTCGAGACTATCGAACGCCTGCTTCCCTTATGAATGTACTTCCCGGGGAAGATGAGGAAAAAATGCAGGAAGAAGGCCGGAAGAAAGGCGAACATCCCGTCGTAAAACAGTTCGCCGAGTATATGAAGGATGGGGATGGAGGTATCGGGCCTTTCCGTCAGCAGGAATGAGAAACAGAGGCAGTTGATCGCGAACAGCCTGCCAAGGATATCCGGCCGCCTGAGGATCACATAGATTCCGACCAGTATGAATGAAAATGCCGTTAACGACATCGCTAATTTCTGAAATATCTTTATGTTGGGTTGTACATTAAATGTTATTTCTACATCGAATATGGAATCTCCGCGCGCCATCGTGTATACTTGCGGTATCATAGCGTGATTGGAATAGGTGACATTCTTGAAATGAATGATGTTGTGGATGGGAATACCGTCGACGGCCAGAATCCTGTCTCCCGAAACCAGCCCGGCTCCGCGATTGGGGCTGTCCTTCTCGAACTCGAGGAAAACGAGATTATTGTGACGTATGCCGTGGCAGGGTGAGTTGATGAAATCCTCGATCCCGAATATGTCGAGAACGGTGATCAGTACGGCCCCGGCCACAAGGACGCCTCGAAGAAACCTGATCACGAAATTCCTCCCTGATTCCCGAAGACATTAAGATTCTTGCAGATGTCCCTCGCGGTGTCAACCTTTTACATATGGCTCCAAAGCGCCGAAGCCGCGTACATTTCCCTTGATATTGTTCCCGCCCCGTGTTAATTATCCAATAAAGGAGGTATCTATCTTGTCGCATAACAAGCTGTCGAAACACGACCTGAAGGACGACACCTTCGTAACCTACATGTTGAAGGCCTGGGAATACCTGAGGGAGAACCAGAATAAATTCTTCATAGGACTCGTGATTCTCGTTGTGGTCGCCGCGGCCGCGGTCTGGATGGGCAATTCGCGGACACGCGCCCGGGAAACGGCCAGGGAACAGTTCTCGGAGGCCCTGGCCTCCTTCAGGACCGGGCAATTCAAGACGGCCGAAGAGATGTTCAAAATCATAGAGGAGAGGTACGGAAGCCTGGAGGAGGGCGCCGCTGCGCCTTACTTCACCGGGAGGTGCGCCCTTCTGCAGGGCCGCAATTCCGATGCCGTCAAATCGTTCGAGAAATACCTGGGGAAGGCGTCCAAGCAGCCCTTCTACAGGGATGCCGCGATGGAAGGGATGGCCGTAGCCTGGGAGAACGACAGGGACTACGCGAAGGCGGCCGACATATACCTGGAGCTCGCCGCAAGCCTCAAAGCCAACACCTTTATGGAAACGACGTACCTGAAGAGAGCCGCCGATCTTCTGAAATTGAGCAATCAGAACTCGAGGGCCGTCGAAGTTCTCGAGAAACTTCTTGAGAAGACAAAAGGGAAGGAACGGATCGAGATAGAGCAGGAACTCGGCGCTCTAAAGAGTTGATCATGAACGATCAGGAAGATATAAAAGGTTACGATTCGGAGGAGAGCCGGATTCCCTCGGACCAGTCCAGATGGCTGGCGGCCATGTCGTACGTGACCTTTTTCTCTTTCTGGTCCCTCTGGAAGGCCGGCGAGGACAGGTTCGTGAATTACCACGCAAGACAGGGAGTCTTGCTACTTCTCGCCGAGTGTATTATATTGGTGATGACGGTCATTCTCGATTCGACGATCGGCAGATTGAAATTCGTAGGCGTCCTGCTTGTAGGATTGATACAACTGACGGCCGGACTCGGGGCGCTGACCCTGTCGGTGTTGGGATTCGTGAAGGCTCTGTTCGGAGAATACTGGCATTTGCCGTATCTGGGAGATTACAGGGAGAAGATCCCCGGGCTCCACAGGTCGGAGAGTTGACGTCCAACTTTTGCTTGACACCCGTCACGAGTGCCCTGTAGTCTCCTACGCGTTCATGATCGACCGTAAAAAGACACGATGAATGTACTGTTACCGCAAGGAGGGTGAGATGAAGAAACTGTCAATGGTGGCCCTTTTCCTGCTTCTCCCGGCTACGGTTTTCGCTCACGGGGGCTCTGTAGGCCTTTACACGAGCCAGGCCGCGACGGACTGCGACGCCTTCGTTCCGCCCGGAACGCCGACGAGCATTTATCTCATGTATTACAAAAGCGATGGCGGCCCCGACGGTATTAGCGGAGTCGAATTCATGATCGAGAAGACATCCGCCATGGTCCTTTTTCTCACGCCTACATGGAATCCTCAGACCATTCAGAACGGCGATCTCGCGACCGGCATCGGCGTAGCGTTCACGGCGGAATGTTTCGGAGCGGGTCAGAGCCTGATCTGGATAGGAACGATTCAGGTCATGGATATCGGCGGCATACCCGGCTGGATACTCAAGGTCGTCGGTGACCCGAGATCCCTTGAAGGGAACGGCCTTAACGTATCGAGATGCGACTACGACAAGACGATGGCGCCGGTTCTCGGCGGCTGGTTCGTGGCCTCCGAGGGCGGCTGCAACGTGAGCAACGACGGCAGGAGCTGGGGAGCCATAAAGAGCCTCTACAGCGAATAATCGCATCGAAGACCGATAGTCATTCAAGGGCCCGGATCGAAAGAACGGGCCCTTTTTCCTGCCCTTCATGTTATGGCGCATAATATATATTATGTTAACCGATTGATTTCAGACGGGCCGCTCCCTGCTTCTATCTTTATTTTATTCAGGTTATTACAATGTTAACGAGGCGACCCGGAACGACTATCACCTTCCTGATATCCGCTCCGGCAACGATCTGGGCTATCTTTTCATCCTCGACGGCAAGTTTCTTGAGCTCTTCTTCGGGAAGATCCTTTTCAACTTCCATCCTCGAGCGAATCTTCCCGTTGACCTGGACGACAAGAGTGTAGGTGTCTCCCTTGAGGTACCGCCGGTCGGCTTCGGCGAATTTCTCCCTGAAGATGGTTTCTCTTTTTCCGGTACGCTCCCAGATCTCTTCGCATATGTGGGGCGCCATCGGAGCCATCATCACCAGCAGATTCTCGAACGAGTACCTGAACAGCTTCGACGCGGCGCTGTCAGGCGATTGGAGATCCTCGTTTTCCTCCGAAAAAAGATAGAGGGCGTTGACGAGTTCCATGAGGGCGCTGATCGCCGTGTTGAAATGAAACGATCCTTCGAGTATGTCGATCCTTATCCGCTGGATCGTCTGTTGCGTCTTCCTGTATATATCGAGGTTTCTCCGGTCGAGCGATTCCGGATCGGGCCTCATTTCCCTCGCTGCCGAGAAACCGCCGGAGAACCTGCAATAAAGCCTCCAGACGCGGTTGATGAACCGGTAAGCCCCTTCGACGGAACGGTCGTTCCACTCGGCGTCCTTTTCCGGCGGACCGATGAAGAGGGTGTATATCCTCACGGTATCGGCCCCGTATTTTTCGATCAGCGGGTTTGGATTGACCGTGTTCCCGGCGCTTTTCGACATCTTCGCGCCGTTCCTCGTTATCATCCCCTGCGTGAAAAGATTCTCGAAGGGTTCGTCGAATCCGATGTGCCCCTTGTCATGCAGGAATTTGGTTATGAAACGAGAATAGAGCAGGTGAAGTATCGCGTGCTCGATCCCTCCGATATACTGGTCCACGGGCAGCCAGCGATCCACGAGATCCCTGTCGAACGGCTTTTCATCGTCACGGGGTGAGAGATACCTCAGGAAATACCAGCTCGAATCGACGAATGTATCCATCGTATCGGTGTCGCGCACGGCATCCTCGCCGCAGGCCGGGCACCTTGTCCTGACGAAGCCCTCGTAGGATGCCAGGGGGCTCTTCCCGTCGCCCTGCGGCATGAAATCGACGTTATCCGGCAGAAGCACGGGAAGCTCATTCTCCGGGACTGGAACGGTTCCGCACCTTGGGCAATGGATCATGGGGATCGGGGCTCCCCAGTATCTCTGCCTCGAGATGAGCCAATCCTTGAGGCGGTAATGGACGACGCGCCACGCCATCCCCTGCTCTGAAAGGGAATCAGTTATGCCCTCCATCGCCTTCATGTTGTCGAGGCCGTCGAATTTCCCCGAGTTTATCATCGTTCCGTTTCCCGTAAAAGCTTCGGTCAGCGGGGCCGGCTCCGATCCCGCGGCCAGGATCACCTGCACGACAGGTATCTCGACCGGCGATTCCCTGACGAATTCGAAATCGCGCTGGTCGTGGGCCGGAACTCCCATCACGACGCCCGTTCCGTACTCCATCAGCACGTAGCTGGCGAGAAAGACCGGGATCCTCCTGCCGGTCGCGGGATTCACGGCGTAACACCCGGTGAAGAAGCCCTCCTTCGTGTTCTCCGTCTTCCCGCGCTCCTGGAGACGAAGATGCTTCGCCCTCGCGATGAAGCTCTTCCCCTCCTGCTCCCTCCACCCCCTCTTTATCAAATCGAGAGCGAGGGGATGATCCGCCGCGATCGCTATGAACGTCGCCCCGTATATCGTGTCGATCCTCGTGGTGAAGCAGTTCAATACGTCATCGCTGTCCGCGAGCCTGAACGACACCTCCACTCCCTCGCTTCTTCCTATCCAGTTGCGCTGCATCGTGAGGACCTTCTCGGGCCATTTTTGCAGCTTGCCCAGATCCTCGAGCAATTTATCCGCGTACACCGTTATCCTGAAAAACCATTGCTTGAGTTTTCTCAGTTCCGCCTCGGATTTGCACCTCTCGCACAATCCCCCCACAACCTGCTCGTTGGCCAGGACTGTCATGCACGATGGGCACCAGTTGACTGAGGCCTCCTCCTGGTATGCGAGGTTCGCCTTGAACAGCTGCAGGAAGAGCCACTGCGTCCAGCGGTAGTAATCGGGCCTGCACGAAGCGACCTCGCGCTTCCAGTCGTATATGACCCCCCACTGCTGAAACTGCCTCTTCATGTTGGCGATATTATCCTCCGTCCAGCGTGACGGATGTATTCCGTGTTTTATGGCGGCATTCTCGGCGGGGAGGCCGAACGAATCCCACCCCATGGGGGCGAGCACCTTCTCCCCCTCCATCATCTTTATTCTCGCGAGTGCGTCGCCGATGATATAGTTGCGTCCGTGCCCGACATGAAGATTTCCCGATGGATAAGGGAACATCATCAGGCAGTAATATTTCCTCTCATAATCCTTCTCGTCGCAGCTGAACAGCTTAATCCAGCGCTCCTGCCACTTTGATTCGATATCCTTGAAAGGGAAAAACTCTTCCATCAATCCACATCCTTGAAATGCTTCAGGTCCTTAAGGTCCGCGATCAGGTGGTAATCATTCCCGGCCCTGTCCCTTTCCGTCTTTATCCCCAGCTTCTCCAGGTAATCGGAAAGCTCTTCGACCGCTTCGACGCTTGAAATTATCACCCGGAGGTATCTCGGCTTCTCCCCTTCCCCGGCCAGCCGCTTTTTGACGAGCAGCAACACACCCGGCCCCTTGAGCCCCCGCGCGAGAACCTTCTCTTCGTTTATCTTCGTCATAACAATCGTCCGTTCAGCCGGCGTCATTTCCAGGGTTTACAGCACCGCATGGACCGGGCCAGTTGAAGATAAGTACCGTTGCCGCGACTCTCAAGCTGATTCAGCGAGGCTCTTTATTTTCTTTTCCAGGGCCTCGCGCGACATGAATCCCACCGCCTGATCTACAACCTGCCCCCCACGAAAGAAAAGAAGCATTGGAATGCTTCTAACAGAATATCTGGCAGCCAGTTGCCCGCTTTCATTAACGTCTACCTTGAAGAACGAAACGCGGTCTTCGTAATCGGGCACGATATCGTGCAGCAGTTCTTCCAGGCGCTTGCACGGATCGCACCATGTGGCCCAGAAATCGACCACCGCCACCCTTCCCGAATCGATCACCATGCCTTCGAATTCATCGCCCGAAATCTTCGTTATCCTTGCCGTTCCGTTCATCGTCCCCTCCCGCTGGATCAGCGCGTCGAAAGTACCTTGACCTTATGCCGCTCCGGCAGAATCCGAGAAATCGTCCATGATTCTTCCTGCCGTTGAATGGATGAAAACGCTTTCGAGAAGAATCCTCTCAGGGAAAGAGGTGCTTTTCATTATCTTTTCCGCGACCCTGAGGTTCTCGAGCCAGACCAATATGCCCTTCGTCGTAAAACGATCCGCCTTCCGTTTATACTGGTCGTGCATGTACCCTCCGGCCTTCATTCCCGTCTTTATTTTCAGCAGGGCGAGAAAGTGCCTGATCAGAAGAAATACCACCGTAGGCGGCCTTTCCGCGCCTGTCGTGATTATCGAGGCGAGCACGGCGAGCGCCGCGCCCTCGTCGCCCGAACCCGCCCTGTCCACGAGGTCAAACACCGCGTTAACCCTGTAATTGCCTATCACTCCGGCCAGCTCATCCCTGCTCACTCCCGAACCTTCATACACGAGGGCAAGCTTGTCGATTTCGTTCTGAATGCCGTAAAGATCGTCGCCGACGCTTCCGACCAGCAGATTCGCCGCATCCTGGTCGAGCTTTATCCCGGTAATTTTCTTCCCGTCTCGTCGTGGGTGCCGACCAGGAAGACCATCACGGTCGACGGCGACGGCCTGGCGCAATATTCCAGCAGCTGCTTCCATTTGCCCTTGAGCTTCTCCGTTTCCCTGAGCACGAGCATCCGCCTGTCGCCGAGGAAGGGAAATGAAGCCGCGGCGGCAAGAAACCTTTCCATGTCGATTTCCGATCCATATTCCACGTCGAGATTGAAGCTTTTCGCGTCCTCCCCGACAACGGCCGAGGCCAGCTTCTCCGCTACCTCTTCCATTATGAAGGTCTCCTCGCCCTTCAGCATATACAGGGGCGGATGCACCCCCGACCCTATCTCCGCGAACACCTTCCTGTAGTATGCAATCCCCGTTTTCACGCTGATTCACCAGTCCTGAACGGTCGCCGACAGGATGGCCTCCACAAGGTCCCTGTAGACGTCCTCCAAAGCCTTTTCATATGTCTGCTCGGAGGTTGTCTCGAGATAATAATCTCCAGTAGCCTTTATCACCCTGTTTTCCCAGATATAGGTGTTCTTTCCCCTGTCGAACAGGGAAGCCCTGATCGAAACCGTGAGCCTGTACTGTTCCGCCTGCACGTCCGCCCCGGTCTGCGCGAAAGTATACGGCAGGTTGCGATACTCGGTGATGCTCGCTTCCAGTATGCCGTCCGAATCGTCCTCCGATACGACCTTCAGCGTATTGTCCCTGACAATCCCGTCTATTATCGCCTGGGTTATGACAATCTCGACATCGGGTTCGGGAGTATCGTTTTTCAGGTAGGGAACCGCTATCCTTTTTATGTCTCCGGCCGACCTGCTCGTCGTCCTGTAAAAACCGCAGGATGCCGACATTGATAAAAGGCACGCGATTATTATCGTCGTTTTTCTATTCAACGCTCACCCCGCGCTCCATCATGAGCCTTCCTGTTCGGTTTCGTTAGTCTTCAACCTGTATCTCAGCTTGTCCCTGTTCAGGTTCAACAACCGCGAGGCCTTGCTCTGGTTGTTGCCGGCCTCACGCATCGCTTTGTCTATAAGCTCGTTTTCGACGTTCGCGATGAGCGATTCGAATTCTATCCCGTCTTCCGGGAATGGCCTCCCCAGGGCCATTTCAAGGGAGTGTGATATGGATCGCGGCTTGTCCGAGACGCTTTCGGCCTTGATCGTTTCGGGCAGGTGATCGTATTTCAGCATCGAATCGTCTTCCAACAGCACGATGCGCTCGATCACATTCTTCAATTCGCGGATATTGCCCGGCCACGCATACGATATCAGCCTCTCGTACGCGGACTGGTCTATATCCTGGAAATTCTTGTGGAACTGCCTGTTGTAATGGCTGATAAAATGTTTAAGGAGAATATAGATGTCCTCCTTTCTTTCCCTGAGAGGCGGAATATTGATCGGGATGACCTTCAACCTGTAATAGAGATCCTCCCTGAAATTCCTCGCCGCGACCTCCATCGCCAGATCCCTGTTGGTCGCCGAGATGATCCTCACGCTGACGTTGATGTCCTTTGTGCCGCCCACCCGCCTGAAGGACATCTTTTCGAGCACTCTGAGCAGTTTGACCTGGATCGTCAGGCTCATCTCCCCGATTTCATCCAGGAAGAGCGTGCCCTTGTGGGCGAGCTCCAGCAAACCGACCTTCTGCGACTTCGCGTCTGTGAACGCCCCCCTCTCGTGGCCGAACAGTTCGCTCTCGAGAAGCTCCTCGGGCAGGGAGGCGCAATTGATCTCAAGGAAAGGCTTGTCGTGCCGCGGGCTGTATTTGTGAATCATGTTGGCTATCATTTCCTTGCCCGTGCCGCTTTCTCCCTGTATCAAAACTGTCGTGGTATCGCTTTTTGCCACTGTTTTCACGATATCGTAGATATCCTTCATTCGCGAACTTTCGCCCGGGATATACTTGTCGTCGAAATCTATCTTGACCCGTCTTCTCAGCTGGAACAGTTCCCTGCTGAGTTTCTGGGAATTCAGTCCCTTCTCGATCGTAAGAAGAAGCTGCTCGAGGTTCACCGGCTTGCTGACAAAATCGAAGGCGCCCTTCTTGATTGCGGTCACAGCCGTTTCGATATCGCCGAACGCGGTGAGCATTATCACGCAGACTTCGGGAAGATCCTCCTTGATTTTTCTGAGCACGTCTATCCCGTTCATGTCGGGAAGCTTCAGATCCAGCAAAACGAGGTCGGGCAGCTCGCTCCTGGTCTTGTCCAGGGCTTCCTGCCCGGTCGCCGCCGTAAGAGCTTCATATCCCTCGTCCCTGATCGTTTTCTCCAGGAACATTCTTATCGTATCTTCGTCGTCAACCAGAAGTATTACCGGCTTCAACCTTGCCTCCCTTTACCGGGTGTTTAAGCGGCAGATAGACCTTGAAAGAAGTCCCGTTCCCCGGCTTTGACGATACATCGATTCTGCCTTGATGATGCTGCACGATATTATGCGATATGAACAGGCCGAGGCCGGTTCCTCCGACTTTTCTCGAGAAAAAAGGCTCGAAAATCTTGCCGATATCGCCCCTGTCTATTCCGGACCCGTTGTCCGAGATTTCGAAACAGATCAGAGTCTTGTCCTTCTCCATTATGACTTCCGGGGCCCCCCCTCCATATTTCGCGGCCGTCATTCTGACCTTGCCGCCATCCGGCACCGCTTCTCCGGCGTTCTTTAACAGGTTGATGAATACCTGTAAAATCTGGTCGTGATCGACCTCGATGACCGAGAGATTATCGGATATTTCCATTTCGAATTCAATTCTCTTGTTGTTGAAAATCTCCATCACGCTCTTGTAGCTTCTATCTATCAGCTCTTTCACGCTGACCTCCTGATACAGAAGGTCCCTCGGTTTGGCGACCTTGAAAAGATCGGTTATTATCCTGTTCAACCTGTCGACTTCCATAAGGATGATCGATATGTTCTCCCTCTGATCATCCGTCAGGCCGCCCTTCCTTTCCAGGTATTGAATCCCTGCGGCGATGCCGGTCAGCGGATTCCTTATCTCATGCGCGACGGCCGAGGTGAATCTTCCGAGCGCCGCGAGCGTGTCCAGGTGACGGATCTGCTTTTCCATGTTCCTTATGTTGCTGAGATCGACGAAAAGGATGATCGCGCCCTGTTTCTTTCCCTCGTTCCCCAGGAGCCGCGACACGTACATCCTTATCGGGATATGCAACCCGTCGGGTTGTTTCATATAGGCTTCATGGAACGTCGGGGGGCCTCCCTGCTCGAGGATCTCGAATATGAATGAACCGGTCGATCCACCCGATCCCCTGCTTATCAGGTCGCCTATCTTCGCGCCCAGCACCTTTTCCTCGCCCCATTTGCACATCTCGAGCGCGCTTCTGTTTGCAAGGGTTATGCTTCCCTCGAGGTCGCATACAAAGAGCCCGTGCTGCATCCCTTCCAGGACCTTCTCCCTGAATATCTCCTCCTCCCTCAGTTCCTCGTAGAGAAGCCAGTTCTCGATGTTCGAGCCGACCAGCGATCCCACTGTTTCGATCGTCACGAGATCGATGTTAGTGAGGGGCGTGGCCCTGAATCCATCGGTCACTATTATCGCTCCCAGTATGGAATTTTCAGGGCAGGAAAGACATTCCGGATGCGACATGAAGACTTTGCCCGTTGAGGCATCAGCGGATTTCCCCTGGATTTCCGCCCTGCAATTTTCGTCCCTGCAATACCTGTTTCTCTCAGACGATTTTTGAAGCGGAACGCATATGTAGGAGGTCATCGTGCTTTTGGGGAACATCTGCTCCCCCTTGTTCTCGAAGATCGGGTGCATCCGCGCGTCCTTGATGAGGAAGGCCTTGCCGGACGTGAAAGCGTTGAAAACGGCTCCCTTCAGGTCCTCGTACTCCAGGTTGACTACCTTTCTGATGAGCCTGTTGGAATTCTCGATGCAGACTATGGCCTGAAAACATTTTCTGGACTTGCGCAACAGCACAAAAGCCACTTCACGGTACCCGACACCGTGCACGAGGTATTCGAAGACCGAATCTATGAGTTTGTCCTCATCAGTGGATGTAACGATGCTTCTCCCGATCTCCTTGATGCTCAGGAGCTGGATGTTTTTTTCGACAAGCTTGAAAAGGGATCTTTCAAGGTCGGTCAGGAGGGTCAGTATCATGCTGTAAAAAACATCGCCGCCCGCCTCCTTGAACTTTTCATCTATTATGAGGCCTTCGCTGCGAAGGTTGCTCAGTCGTTTATGTATTACCTCGATCTTTTCCCTGTGGCTTATTACCTGACGATAATAAATCACAACGGCTATAAGGACTCCGGCGGGTATGGCGGCCCATTTATAGACGGGCATGAATATGGCCCAGAGCACCAGCAGGCAGTATGTGGATAAAACCAGTATAAGGCCTTGTATTCTCAGCATATAATCACCAGCGCCGAGTGTAATGCGGGACGGCATGGAAGGTCAAGATAAACCCTTCCCGGCAACGTTAATATTTGTTTCGTGGAGGATGGAGGCGGAGATCAGCAGGCGCCTTTTCCGGTGAAAACGACCATCACCGTCTTGAAAAGTATCCTGAACTCGTGGAAAATCGAAAATTGGGCGATATATTTAAGGTCGTAGAACAGTTTCTTCTTCATCATGTCCAGTGTTTGCGTGTAGCCGTCCTCGACCTGCGCCAGGCCTGTAATGCCGGGCTTGACCCTGAGTCGAAGAGTAAACTCAGGCACTTCCTGTTTTATCTGATTGATGAAAAAGGATCTTTCCGGCCGCGGACCGATGATGCTCATATCCCCCTTTATGACGTTTATGAACTGCGGTATCTCGTCGATTCTGGTTTTTCGCATGAAATTCCCGACCCTCGTGATCCTTGGATCGTTTTTCTGGGCGAGCAGGGGAACGTTGCTTTCGGCGTTCTGTCTCATCGTCCTCAATTTGTATATCTTGAATGGTTTTCCGGCGTGAATGTTCTTCCTGCGCTCGCCGGTCTGCCTTCTGTTTTCCATCCCGGTTCTTGCGGAATTCCTTCTTTCCTGGCGCCGTCTGTTGATTCCGATCCTCTCCTGCGAATAAAACGCGGGCCCCCTTGATTCCAGTTTTATCATCAGGCCGGCCAAAAGAAGAACGGGCGACAGCAAAAATATGGCTATAGACGCAAAAACCAGGTCGAACACCCTTTTAAAATTCTCGGTGAACCCGGACGCGGTCGCGGACGGATCCGACACCATGTCCCCAAGCAGGGCTATCTGATCCTTCATGGGATCGCTATCGACGAAGGATCCTTCTGCGGATGAAGCTGTAAAGGCACTCGATCTGTTTACAACAACCATTTATCCTCCGAGTTCTCCGAGCTCTACGGAGAAGACAAAACCGTTTTATTTCGGATGCTGTTTTTGCAATAATCGTACCCGCATAAAAACAATTATTGTGATCTGGAAATCACATTAAATGATTCGTATAATATATATTATTATAATAGAGATACTGGATTGAAGATTGAGTTTATTTAAGAACTTTTCTACCGTGGGCTGAAGGAAGGGCTGAAAACAAGCGTTATTTTCCCCAGTTCTGGATCATGGTTGGGTATTATTACCCGGTTTTGGCTGCTATTTAAAATCTTCCCTACTCGGTCGAAACCTCGTTGCTTCTGGTATTTTTCCCGCTCTTGT
>JALOPX010000195.1 GCA_025453655.1 Candidatus Krumholzibacteriia bacterium | reverse complement strand
ACGCTATTTCGACGGGATCGACGACTACATCACGATCCCCGACAACAATCTTCTCGACATGCGGGAGGAAATCACCCTGTCGATGTGGGTATATATAAACAATCCGGACGCCATGACCACGACTCCGCTTTCGTCGCTAATCTGCAAGGGATCGGAAAGCGGGCCCGTCAACTATCAACTGCTCATCGAAAATCTTTCGGCGACTGACGGATACTCGACGGTCTACTTCCGTTATGGCAACTCCGGGCAGCACGCCTACAGGGCGGATATTCCCAACAGGCTGTCGACAGGCTGGTTCCATCTCGTGTTTTCCTGCAGGTTCGGCGACCCGTCCTCGGCGGTCTTTTCGGCCGGGTACGATTGCGAAAACATGGAAACACTCAATGGGGCCTGGATCGAAGGAAACGGCGGCGAAGGCGCGTCCATCACCGAGGGAAACCTCCTCATCGGACGGGATATGACGATGGATCGCTTTTTCCCCGGGTATCTCGACGAGATTATAATTTCAGACAAGATCTGGACTCTGCCGGTTATCAAGTTCTACAACTTATGCTACAAGTAAGAAGAAATAAACTCGAGCCGTGGCTTTTCAGGCCCCGACGCCCATAACGAAAAGAGCCCCCGAAAAGGGGGCTCTTTTTTATCCCGGCGCTTGTCGTCCCTGATCCATGCGAAGGGAGTTCCGGTATCGCCCGGAAACCCGCCTCCCATTCGCCGCTCAATTGCTCTCGAGTATGATCGATTCCGCTATCGTCGCCGTGTAATCGAGGGCCGTGTCGATCTCCCCCTGGCCTCCCTTGATGAAAAGACCGAGGATGAATATCCAGGAGATGATCTTCCTGCCGCCCCCCTCGTCGGACACCGAGCCGGCGAGCCTGATCTTCCCGTTCAGGGCTGCCTTGTAATCCCCCTTCGTCTCGAGGTCGGCGAAGGTTATCTTTATCTTCCCCGGATCGCCCGGCCTCGAAGCCTTTACGGCGTCTTCAACGACGGCCGTTCCGCCGGCCCCCTTCTCGACGATCGTCTTTCCACCGATCTTGATGTCCTCCGCGAGAACGATTTTCACCGACGCGCCCTTCTCGAGCTTTCCCGAATCGACCTTCGCGGCCGAATCGAACCTGACCTTTATCTCCGTGCCCTCGGGCACGATAACCTTCGCCGCGAAGACGGCCGCGGGAACGGCGGCCATGGCGAGAATCGCGAGCGCCGCCAGAATTGCCTTTCTCATCTCGTTTTCCTTTCTGTTGCCTCTTCCCCTATTTCAATTTGGGCAGCTTTTCCTTCAGCCCGCCCTTGAAACCGATCGTCACCGTCTTCCCTATGTTCGAGAAAACGACCTTGCCCTCCATTTCGAACAGCGCGTATTCGTCCGTGAAGACGACCCTGTCGCTCGGCTGGTTCCCCCAGTTGCACTTGTGCTTGAGCTCGTCGAACGCGAGGTGCACGTCGTCGCCCGGCTTCCATTTGAGCCTGATCTCGTCCCCCTCGAGGAGCTGCGTCTCGTTCGACCACGAGGGGCTGTCGCCCGACTCGGTCACCTCGACATGAAGGTGCCCCATGTCTGGAATGTTCTGGAGGACGCACGTGTAGGTGCGTTCCTTCTCGTACTGCTTGACCTCGGCGAGGAATTCGCCGATCGCCGCCGCCTGGTCGCTCCCCGCCCCCCCGGAGAGGTTCGCCCTTATCTCTTCGAGCTTCTTCGCCGCCTCCTTCAGGACGAATGCGGGATCGGTCGAATTGTTGATCTGCTCCTTGAGCTGGCCGTACTCGTCGAGGTTGGCGCGGACCGACCGGAGCGAGGGGGCCGCGTGCGGAGCCTTGATGTTGAGTACGCCGAGGAGCGCGTTGCCGAGCTCCACCTCGTATTCGTCGTAGTTCGGCGCGTTCTTGTTGTTGAAATTCACGTCCTGGTTGATCTTCTCGAGGGTCGCCGAATCGGCCGGATTCGTTATGTACCGCGTGAAGAGGTCCCAGTAGCGGAGCGCCCTGTCGGAGCGAAGATAGACGACGTCGTTCTTGTCCCCGACATGCATCTTGTTCAGGCTCGCGACGAGGCTCTTGTGCGAGTCGGTCAGTATGAGGGTCTCGAGGGCCTGGTCGTACCTCGGATGCTGCTTCGGGTTCGAGATCACCCTCGTCATGTTCTCTATGAGGCTGTCGAGCCGCGCCACCGCCGGCACGAGATTTATCCCGCCGTAGACGTCCTCCATCCTCCCCGCGGTCAGGTGGAACTCCGTGAACATCTTCTTCACGATGAAGTTTTTGCCGTAACCTTTGTAAGCCTTGACTATATCTATCTTCTGAGCGTCGGAGATCACGTCGATGTTCCCCTCGACCGACTCGAGGACGCTGTCCTCCACCCTGTAGGTCGACCGGAGCAGCCCGCCGAAATGAATCATGAAGGGGAGCGAATAGAGGAAGATCCAGATTATCGAGGCGACGGCGACGAAACCCGATACCCTTCGAAGGACGTTGAGCCTCTGGCTTCTCACGATCGACTTGAGGATCCAGTGGAAGGGCTCGGTGACGCCGCACGGATTGACCTTCTCGGGCGGAGTGTATATCGAGCGGCCGACGTCGACCCCTATCTTCTCCGGTGTGTTCCCCGTGCTCGAGACGAAGAATATCTGGTTGTCGAGGGTCCGCACGACGACGATCCGTATGAATTCGCGGAGCTTCACGAGAATGTTCCTAACCGTCGAGGCCCAT
>JALOPX010000194.1 GCA_025453655.1 Candidatus Krumholzibacteriia bacterium | reverse complement strand
CCTGACCTTCTCATTCGGCACCGACCCGAGCTACGCCGTCAACGCCCCGATCCTCAGCATGCGGAGCACCGGCGTCGGCATCGGCACGACCTCTCCGGCGCGCAAGCTCGAGGTCTCCGATACGCGGGCCTACATGAGGCTCACCTCGTCGAACTCACTCGGATCGGTGCTCGAGCTGAAAAACACGTCGACCGCCGCGGGCACCTGGACCGGACGCATCGACTTCATCAACTCTAGCGACGCGGTAGAGGGATCGATCCTGTACTATTCGGTCCCGTTCATGGATCAGCCTGGAATGTTCTTCAACGCGGGCGGACACACGCGGCTTTTCCTCAACAGCTCGAACGGGAACGTAGGCGTCGGAACGGCGGCTCCCGCCGAAAAACTCGACGTCGCGGGAACGGTGCGCGCCACTGTTCTGAAGCTCACCGGCGGCTCCGACATAGCCGAGCCGTTCGACGTCACCTCCTCCTTGAAAGTCATGACCGGGATGGTCCTCGCCATCGATCCGGAATCCCCCGGGAACCTCAGGATCGCCGACAGGGCGTACGACCGCTGCGTCGCGGGAATCGTAAGCGGCGCGGGCGAGGTCGAACCGGCCCTCGTCATGTCGCAGACCGGCACGATCGCCGACGGAAGATATCCTGTGGCCCTGACGGGGCGGGTCTACTGCTGGGCCGACGCATCGAACGGCCCAATCGAACCGGGAGATCTTCTGACGACCTCGGACACGCCGGGGCACGCGATGAAAGCGGCCGATCCGGCCCGCACGCCGGGAGCGGTGATCGGCAAGGCGATGACGCCGCTCGCGCACGGGCGGGGCCTGGTCCTCGTTCTTGTGAGCCTGCAGTAAGGGAGGCGATAAGATCATGCGGATAAAGAAAAAATTGATAGCTGAAATACGCCGCGGACATAAAAGCCTTCCCGCTGCGTGTCTTGTCGTCCTTGCCGCGCTCGCGGCTTCCGATGGCGAGGCCCGCCGCATGAGCGAGCCCGAGGTTCGGGCCGCCGCGCAGACATGGGCGCGAAACACGACGCCCGACGCTCGCCCCGACGCCGTCGTCGAGTCGATGGAACCGTACGAGGTCGGCGGCGGGATAACGGCATACGTCGCGCGTCTCTCCGGTGGAGGCTTCTGCCTTTGCGGCCTCGACGAGATCCTGCTTCCCGTCTATTTCTACTCGCCGCGAGGAACCTTCGACCCCGAGAATCCCGGCCTTCAGTGCATCCTCTCGCAGATGACCGAACGCGCGCTGATGGTGCGCGAGTGGGAACGGATCGGCGATCCGAGGCTCGACGATCTCCGGCTCGCCGCAGCCGGGCGGCCGAGGATCTGGTCAGACCTTATTGCCGGCGTCGCGCCGGAACGCGAAGTGCAGGCCCCTGAGGGGACGACTCTCGAGCCCTCGATGATGGAACTGCCCTTGAACTCCGACTGGCACCAGTTCCATCCATACAACGACCAGTGCCCCGTTCATCCCGACGGCTCCGGAGAACACACCCTCGTGGGCTGCCCGGCGACGGCCTTCTCCCAGATCATGTACTACTGGAAATGGCCCAACACCGGCTCGGGGTCGAGCAGCGTCTATTATCCCACGAGGAAATGGCCCGCCGGCACATGGGACTCCACGCCGCTCGCGAGCGATCCGCTGATTACCGATTCCGGAGACTGGAGCTGGTCGGGAAGGCTGGCATACCTCTCGTCGACGCATCGCCTGTACATCTCGGGGTGCTGGGACTGGAGCATCCATGGGGCCGCGCACAACGATTCCAGCCTCGTGCAGAACATCACCCCCGAATACCTGACCGCCCTCCAGACCCTCTACGAAAGGATGCCGGCGGATTCCACTCTTCATGCGATCAATTACGCCGCGGCTTCGTACACCTGGAGCCTCATTCAAAACAGCCACGACGATCCTCCCGACGCCGGCGACACGGAGGTCGCGAAGATCAACTATCACACGGCCGTCGCGGTAAACACCAATTTCGGGCTTAGAGGCTCCTCGGCATCCTGCCCGCTCGTGGTGGAAGGGGCGACTGCGCACCTTCGCTACGACACGGACGCCGCCACACAGGCGACGAACATTTCCACGATGACCAGCGAGATCGCGTGGCTCCGCCCTCTCGGGATCGGGGGCTGCGGGCACATGTGGGTCGTTTGCGGATACGACAAGAGCACCGATCCGAACAGGAGCTTCAAGGTGAACATGGGATGGCGCGGAACATCGTCCGACGGCTGGGAACTTCTCGACTTCCATTGCCCCGCCTCTGGGATGGAGCACGCGACGATGCTCGCGCCGAAGGACGTCGTCAAATTCGTCGGAGGGTATCTCGGGGGCGACGGCACTCCGAACAGCCCCTACCGGAATATCGAGACCGCGGTGGCGGGGGCGCCGAGCGGCGCCACGCTGATATTCAAGGCGGGCTCCGACAATTTATTCACCGCGACGACGCTCGTCATCGACAAGCCGCTCACGCTTAAGGGCACGAACGTCGTCATTCGCAGGTAGTGAAAGGAGCGTTATCGATGTTTCGAACAATATTGGCGCTTTCGGTCGCGCTCCTGGCGCTGCCGCCGCTCGCTCCGCTGCCGGGCGGGAATCGAATCGGCTCGCTCTCGGCCCAGGAAGAGGGTTACAGGATGAGATCATCGGTGATCGGGTCGGCGGGCGCCCCGATGTCCGGGGCGAATTTCAAGGCGAACACGACCCTCGGGCAACCAACGCCGACCGGCATCCTGTCCGGCG
>JALOPX010000087.1 GCA_025453655.1 Candidatus Krumholzibacteriia bacterium | reverse complement strand
TATCTTAAACGCGAACCGCGTGTCAAGGTCGAAAAATGGGCCGGGGAATGGGCCCGGGAGGCGGGGGAATTTTGCTTGACTTCCCTTGTCCCGCCTCATCAGAATCATCCGAATGATACGATGCTTCGGATGGAAACGGCCCCGCCGCGCGATGCCTGTTCTTTTGATTTTATTGATCGTAATCGCCGCGATCCCGCAGGGGTGTAAAAGGTCCGGGGAAAAGGAAGGGAGCGTTCCAGACATGTCCGTCGGCGCGCTGGGCGACGGGAAGCCCTGCATCATGGTGTACGTCGTGAAGGAAACCGCCGAGCACCGTCGGAAAATCCCGAAAGAGCTGGAAGGGATTCCCGTCGTGATCGAGGTGTCAGGGGAGATCCGGCCGATGGGCGCCGGCGGCTCGAGCTGAAATACCGCGAAGCGGGGTTCCGCGGAAGAAGGAAATCTGGTGGGAGCTACAGGATTTGAACCTGTGACTTCTACCGTGTGAAGATAGCACTCTAACCACTGAGTTAAGCTCCCACCCAGGCCCCTACTATATATATTTTCGTCCCTTCATGCAAGAGTTTAGGATGTCAGGTCTTTCGGCTGCCGCGGCTTCGCCGGCTTCGTCGCGGGCTCCGGGGATCGGCTCCCCCGGGGCCCCAGCGGCGCCGGCGGCGCCGGGCCGGGCCCGGCGCACCGTCGCCCGAAAGGCCTTCGCTCCCCCGAGCAAGGATGCCCCGCGAAGGCCCCCTTCCCGCCCGGGAACCCGCCCCCCGGGGAAGGCCCCGGGGCGGCCTTGAAAAAAATCGTTAAAAAACAGCGATAAAATGAAAAAAAATGTTTTCACGCGGCGAAGTTTGCGCTACCATCCGCTCCGTTAATGGAGGACGTTTCCATTCACTCAAACCAGCAAAGGCGGAGGATCGAAATGGCAAAGAAAAAAGCTGCCAAGTCTTCCTCGAAACCGGCTTCAAACAAGCCGCCCACAAGGAACGAGGTCTATCGCGACATCGCCGCGAAGACCGGTCTTTCCCGTAAAGACGTAGTCGCCACGTGCGACGCCCTGACCGAAATCATGGTCAAGTCGGTAAAGAAGCACGGGACATTCAACAACCTGGGCCTGATGAAACTCACCCTGGTGAAGAAGCCCGCGGTCGCCGGCGGCAAACTCGTCCGCAATCCGTTCACCGGCGAGATGGTCAAGCAGAAAGCGAGACCAGCTTCGAGCACGGTGCGTGTCCGCCCGCTGAAGGCTATCAAGGACATGCTCTAGGGTTCGGCTTTATCGCTATAAAAAGATAACGACCCCCGCGCGCGAGCGTCGGGGGTCGTTTGCCGTTAGGCGGGGCAGGGCCGTTCGCACAAGCGCCGGCGCGAAGCCGCCCTCTCTTGCGGCGGGCGGCCGCGGTCTTCGCGCATCCAGCCTGCAATCGTCCCGGGCGGCTACCTGTTCGCGATATGTTCCCTGATGATAATCCTCGACATGGTCAGATCCTCTTCCATGACGAAGAGCTTCACCTCTCCCATCCCGTCGACCGTGAAGGGAAGGGCGCCGTGGGCCATGTTCGATTTCTTCAGGACCCTGATCCCCTCCGACTCGAGAATACCGGTCAGGATATCGGCTTCCATCTCGCCCTGGACATTGACAAGCTCGACCAGCCTCTCATCTTCATGCGGCAGATTTCCCATTTTGACCTCGCGGATTTATTGACAATATGATAATACTCCCATGTCGGCGAACTTTCAACAGGGGAACGCCCCCGCGCGGGAGCCGTGGTATCTTGACGGGGCGGCCCAGGAGATCGGTCAGGGAACGCCCCCGCGCGCAGGATCCGCAGCGCCGGCGCCGGCCGGCGGAGGAGGGAACGGCGGAGAATGAATCTCGGCGCCCACATGTCGATTTCGGATGGGGTTCACCTGGCGCTCGAAAGAGGGAAGAGCGTCGGGTGCAACGCCGTCCAGCTTTTCGTCAAGAGCTCCAACCAGTGGCGCGCGAAGCCGCTGACCGGCGCCGAGACGAGCCTCTTCAGGGAGAAGGCGAAGCTTTACAATCCCGACTTCATCGTGGCCCATTCCTCCTACCTCATTAATATTGCCTCCCCCGAGAAGGAGCTCCTGGAGAAGTCGCGGGACGCCCTCCTCGTCGAAGTCGAAAGGTGCGAGGAGCTCGGGATCCCCTGGCTCGTGCTCCATCCGGGGAGCCACCGGGGGGCCGGAGAAGAGGCGGGGATAGCGGCGGTCGCCGAAAGCCTCGACCTCGTCTTCCAAAGGACGAAGGGGTACAGAAACGCCATTCTCCTCGAGACGACTGCCGGGCAGGGGCAGACCCTCGGGCGCACCTTCGAGGAGCTGGCGGCGATGCGCGAGCGGGTGAAGGACGTGGAAAGGGTCGGCTACTGCTACGACACCTGCCACACCTTTTCCGCCGGGTACGATATCTCCACGAAGGCGAAGTACGAATCGGTCTTCAGCGCCCTCGACGGGACGCTCGGGCTCCCGAACCTGAAGGCCTTCCACCTCAACGACTCGAAGACCCCGTTCGATTCGCGAAAGGACCGCCACGAGATGATCGGCAAGGGGGAGATCGGGATCGAGCCGTTCCGCATGCTGGTCAACGACGCGAGGTTCACGAAGATCCCGATGATCCTCGAGACGCCCAAGGGCCCCGACCTCAGGGAGGACGTCGAGAACCTCGCCCTTCTCAGAAGTCTCAGGAAGAAAGGGCGATAGCCCCGCCTCCCGATCCACCTTGATATTGAGCCGGATCCCGTTTATAATGCCTCTTTCGAGAAGGACCAGGAGGCGCCGTTCGCCGAACCGGATATAACCGGCCCGCCCCGCAGGCCCTGAAAGCCTGATCGGGCGCGCCCGGCATGGAGGATACAAGATGTACGACGTGGCAATCATAGGATCGGGGCCGGCCGGGCTGACGGCCGCGATATACACGACGAGGGCCGACATGAAGACCGCCGTGATCGACGGACTGACCCCCGGCGGGCAGCTCATGATAACGACAGACGTCGAAAACTTCCCCGGATTCCCCGAGGGGATAACCGGGCCCGAACTGATGGAGAGGATGCGCGTACAGGCGAAGAGGTTCGGCGCGGAGTTCATCGGCGAGGAGCTCTCCGATATCGACACAGCCGGTCCTCCGTTCAGGCTGAAGGTCGGCCGCGACACGATCGAGGCGAAATCGGTCATCATCGCCACGGGATCGTCGGCAAGGTGGATCGGAATCCCTTCGGAGGCGAAGCTTCGCGGCAAGGGGGTCTCGGCCTGCGCGACCTGCGACGGATTCTTCTTTACGGGCAGGGAGATCGCCGTCGTCGGAGGCGGCGATACGGCGATCGAGGAGGCGACCTTCCTCACGAGGTTCGCGAGCAAGGTTACCGTTATACACAGGCGCGACGAGCTTCGCGCCTCGAAGGCGATGCAGGCGAAGGCGCTCTCCAACAAAAAGATCTCCTTCGAATGGGATTCGGTCGTCGAGGACATTCTCGGCGTTGACGAGGACAGGGTGACGGGCCTGCTTCTGAAGAACGTGAAGACCGGCAAGACGAAGACCCTCCCCGTCGACGGGGTTTTCGTCGCGATAGGCCACACCCCCGCGACCGGCGTCTTCAAGGGAAAGATCGAGCTCGACGACAAGGGGTACATAGCGGTAAGAGGCCGGACCGGAACCTCGGTTCCCGGGATCTTCGTCGCCGGGGACGTCGGCGATCCGCATTACAGGCAGGCCATCTCGGCCGCCGGGATGGGGTGCATGGCATCGATCGACGCGCTGAGATATATAGAAGGGGAATGAACGGGGCCCGCGGTCCCGCCTCGCCGGGCCGTCCGTCGTCGAATGGCGGCGGCTGGCGGGTCGCGGCGGGCGGATGAGACGGTGAATATATGAACGATTTCCAGGGTAAAAAGGCGCTCGTGACGGGGGGCTCGAGGGGGATAGGGAGGGCCATATCCCTCCTCGTCGCCGCGAGGGGGGCCGACGTCGCGATAAACTGCGTCAAGGACACCGGGTCGGCCGAACGGACCGCCGCGGAGATCGCGGCCCTCGGCCGGAAGTGCGTCGTCGTCAGGGCCGATGTCTCGGAGCCGAAGGAGATAAAGGAGCTCTTCGACCGCGTGAAGGAGGAATTCGGCTCGCTCGATTTCCTCGTGTCGAACGCCGTCTCAGGCGTCCTCGGGCCGGCCGAGAGGATAGGAAGGTTCGGGTGGGACCGGACGATCAACACGAACACCCGTTCGTTCATGCTCCTCGCGCAGCAGGCGGTGAAGCTCTTCCCCGAACGGGGGGGAAAGATAGTGGCGATATCCTCGATAGGGAGCCGCACCTGCCTTCCCGGGTACGCGGCGGTCGGCGCGAGCAAGGCGGCCCTCGAGGCGCTCGTGAGATACTTCGCCCTCGAGCTGGCCCCGAAGGGGATAAACGTGAACGCCGTTTCGGGCGGGCCGGTCGACACCTCCGCCCTCGATTACTTCCCCGACAAGGAAAAGGTCATAGAGGACTGGAAGGAGCGTTCCCCCCTGAAGAGGATCGCCCGGCCCGAAGAGATCGCCTCGGTGGTCGGATTCCTCCTTTCAGAGGACGCTTCATGGATTCACGGCCAGACGATCGTGGCCGACGGCGGATTGACTCTCTAACCGCGCGGGACCCGGCTTGATAAGCCGGGCCGGGCGCACGGCGAAAGGATGAAAGATGGAGGGAAAACGCGGCCTTACCATGCTGGAGATTCTCGCGATCGGAATAAAATCGGAGATCGACGCGGTCCGTCTCTACACGAGGATGAAGGAGATGGCGGAAAGCGGCGACCTGAAGGAAAAGATGGATTTCCTCATCTCGCAGGAAAAAAAGCACGAGAAGATCCTCAAGGAAGTATACGACAAAAAATTCCCCGAAGTGGCCCTGGCACTCCCCCCGAAGTCGATCGTGCCGCTGATCGACAACGCCCTCGAGGGCGAAGCGACGATGAGGCAGCTCTTCGAAGTCGCCATGAAGGCCGAGAAGCTGGCCGAGAAATACTACAGGGATCTCGCGGGGAAGACGACCGATTCGAACGCGAAATCGATCCTCGTTTACATGGCGGGGATGGAACAGAGCCATTACGCGATACTCGAGGCCGAATTCAGGCAGATGGAGATGCTCAAGACCGAGACCGCCGGAAGGTTCCTCGACAGCGAAGGCCTGATGAACATCGGGCCCTGAGGCCCTTCTGTCCGCGGAATGCGCCGGAGCGTCCACTTTCGCCCGCAGCCCCGTCACGCCTCCGCTGATCGCCAAACGCCGCGGCGTCGATTCTGCCCGGGCACGCCATGGCGCGTCACCGCGTGTGGAAGTCTATCATCCTTTCGATCGCTTCCCTGCAGGCGGGGCAGAAACCGTCCAGGGTCTTCGACTTCATGATGCAGTCATGGGACGATCTGTAGAGCCCCTTCGCCGAGTACCCCGCCCCCTCGAAGGCTCCCGTGGCGCCCGCGTGAATCGAGTCGTCAGGGGTCGGGACCGGCGTTCCGGCGGCGATAAGGTGCCCCCATTTTATCCTCTCCGGATCGAGCAACGTCGTGATGTTCGGTTCCCAGGGCTCCACGTCGAGCGGGTACATCTCGTTGTAGGCCACCTCCGATGAATAATATTCGTCGGCGAGCCCGGCGAAGGCGTGCCCGAACTCGTGAACGAAGATATAGCCGTCGAACTCGTTGTCCGAGACGCATGTCGAATAGAGGCGGAAGATCCCCCCGCCGCCGTACTTCTGCTCGTTGGCGAGGATGATTATCTGGTCGTACGGGACCTTCGCGGCGACGTCGCGGATCGTCCTGTTCTCCAGCGAAAGCATGTACCTGTCCAGTTCGAGGCTGTTGAACGAAAGGCCGAACAGGTTGTCCCGGTACTTCGACTCCCTCGGGTTGTCCACCCCCGACTGGCCCGATACCGACCTGACGAGCCTGACATTGAAATCGCTCTTCCTGCTCCTGAAGGGCTCGACGCCGAAGAGTATCTTCATGAATTTCTCGACGTCGTTCTCCATCTTGTGGATCTCGTCGCTCCGGTACCCGTCCGCCAGGATAGCTATGTCGACCTTGCTCCCCGGGTCGCCGTTTTCCATAACCTTCTTCACCTTGAAATGCGAGTATCGCGACTCGGTCGTAATATGGTAATCGGCCGGATCCACGGTTAAATCGAAGACCGACCTGAAAATGTTCCGCCCGTCCCTCTTCTCCACGCGTATCTGCACAGGAGCCTTCGGCCACGGCATCAGAAGCGACTCGTGAAAGGTCTTCGCGCCCCCTCCGAGGGCCTCGTCCGTCGTCGCCCACTCGGCGTACACGCTGCAATACCCCATCGAGAAGACGAGGGTGTTGGTCGCGAGATCGAACACCCTGACGATGTGCTCGCCGAGGTTCATGTCGTCGATCAGATTCCTGGGATTCCCGGCCCAGTAGGGTTCCCTTATCAGCGCGTCGATCGCGTACACCTCGTCCTCGCCGATCCCCGTGTGATGGAGGTCGACCCGCAGGCACCCTTTGTCGAAATACCTGTCGAAAAGATCCTGCTGCGCTGAGGCGTGAAGGGGCAAAAGCTGAAAGGCCACGGAAAGCAACAATAGACGGCGCATGTCGCGGCTCCTTGCGGTTTGTCGTGTTAACATTCTAACTTCATTAATGATACACCTGCGTAAGCCGTGCTGTCAAAAAAATCGACATGCACCACGTCTATAATGACGTGCGACGGAACCAGCGGTGCCCGGGGGCGGGTCGCGAGTCTTGTCGCAAGGTCGGCAGCGCGGCGCATATGCTTCGGGGGGAGTCCGCCACAAGTCTTACCTGCGAGTTCCGCAGCGCGGCGCATGGCGCCGCGCGAGCTTGCTCCGGCTGAGGGGGCGGGCCACAAGTCTCGTCGCGAGTTCCGCAGCGCATCGCACAGCGATGCGCGAGGACTGTCCGAGCAGGAGACTTGTGACCCGCCACCTCCCCCCACCCGAATCGAACGAAGATCGGTCGGCGCGGGCTTCGTCAACGGGATTTGAGCACGCCGGTTTTCCTGCAAAGGCCGCTTATCGCGCAGACCGAGCACCGCGGCGAAACGGGGGTGCATACCGCCTTGCCGTACATCACGAGAAGATCGTTGATCTCGATCCAGTGCTTCACCGGAAGGACCTCGCGAAGCGCGTACTCGGTCTCCTCCGGATTTTTCGTGCGTATCACGCCGATCCTGTTCGTCACCTTGTGGACGTGCGTGTCGACGCAGATCGCCGGAAGGCCGAATCCCAGCGAGACGACGAGGTTCGCAGTCTTGCGGCCGACTCCCGGAAGAGTGACGAGCTCCTCTATCGTCCGCGGCACCTCCCCTCCGAAATCGGAGAGGAGCATCGCCGAGAGATCCCTTATCGCACGCGCCTTCACCTTGTAGAAACCTGCGGGATAGATCGCCTTTTCGATACTGTCGACCCCCGCCTCCGCCATTTTCTCCGGAGTGTCCGCGAGGGCGAAGAGCCTCGCGCTCGCCCCCGATGTGACCTCGTCCTTCGTCCGGGCGCTTATCACGGTGGAGACGAGGACCCTGAAGGGAGACCTCGTCGTTTTGGCGATCCGCGTCACCGATGGGTCGGTCTCCTTCTTCACCGCCCTTCGGACGGGCGCGACGATTCCCGAGAGGACCGAGGCGGCCTCCTCCTTCCCGTACGGGAACCATCCGGGTTTTGTCTTCATTTTCTCCATGATCGCCTCCAGTTCCCCGCCGGGGACGTCATCCGTCCCCGCAACTGCTTTAAGGACTTGGAGATTACCACAACGCACGGGCGCCGTTCAACTCATTTACCTTGACAATAATCGCCGAAGCTTCCTATCCTTCTGCTTCTCATATTTTCAAGGAGGATAAAAATGGAATGGACCTTCACGGATGAACAAAAAATGCTCAAGGACATGGTCAAAAAGTTCGTGGACAACGAAATCAGGCCGGTCGCCGAGAAGATAGACAAGGAAAAGAAGATCCCCAGGGAACTGATAAACAAGATGGCGGAGCTCGGGTTCCTGGGAATCGCGTGGCCTCCGGAGTACGGCGGATCGGGGATGGGCGAGACGGGGTACTGCATCATGCAGGAGGAGATCGGCCGCGGCTGCGCTTCGACGGCGACCTTCATAGGGGCCCATCAGAGCATCGGCTCCTCGGGCATATACTTCTTCGGGACCGAGGAACAGAAGCAGAAATATCTCGTGCCTCTGGCCGAAGGCAGGAAGATCGGAGCCTACGCCCTCACCGAGCCGAACGCCGGATCGGACGCCTACAATCCGCAGACGACGGCCGAGGACAAGGGGGACCATTACCTCGTCAACGGCGGGAAGATATTCATCACGAACGGAAGCTTCGCCGACATCTTCACGACCTTCGTGAAGACGGTTGGCGGGCCGAACGACGGCAAGATGTCGGTCCTCATCGTCGAGAAGGAATTCAAGGGATTCAAGGTCGGCAAGATCGAGGAAAAGATGGGGATCAGGGGATCGGAGACGGCCGAGCTTATCTTCGAGGACATGAAGGTTCCCAAGGAGAACCTGCTCGGCCGCGAGGGACGGGGCCTTCTCGTCGGGATGAAGGTCCTCAACACGGGGCGGCTCGGCCTCGGGGCCGCGGCGCTCGGCGCGGCGAAGGAAGCCCTCGCCCTCAGCGCCGCCTATTCGAACGAGAGGGTCCAGTTCGGCAAGAAGATCTCCCAGAACCAGGGCGTCCAGTGGATGCTCGCCGACATGGCCGTCGAGATCTACAACATGGAATCGATCCTCTACCGCACCGCCTGGATGTACGAACAGGGGATGAACATCACGCGGGAATCCTCGATCGTCAAACTGTACTGCAGCGAGGCCCTCGACAGGATCGTCGACAAGGCGATGCAGATCTACGGCGGATACGGGTTCACCTGCGATTTCCCGATCGAGCGGATGTATCGCGACTCGAGGATCAACCGGATCTTCGAGGGGACGAGCGAGATCCAGAGGATGATCATCGCGCGCGACGTCCTGCACGCGAAGAACCTGTAGAGCCGCGGCGCCTCACGGGCAGTCCAGAGCCCTCGGAACCCTGTATTGCACGGCCTCGGCCATGTGGTCGGCCGCTATCGTCTCCGATCCGGCGAGATCGGCGATGGTGCGCGCCACCTGTACGATATTCCTTCTCGACCTCGCGCTGAACATCAGGCTCTTCTGGGCTCCGGCGAGAAGCTCGGCGGCCCCGGTCTCCATCGCGCAAAACCTCTTCGCCGCGGAAAGTGTCAGGTCGGCGTTCCGCCTCGCCGCGGGGATACCTTCGTACCTTTTCCTCTGCATCGCGACCGCGGCCGCCACCCTCTCCCTCATCATCTCCGAGGACCGTTCCATTCCGCCGCCGGCGAGCTGCTCGGGCGGCACTGGCATCACGGGGAGGAAGACGGAGATCCTGTCGAGAAGGGGCCCCGACACCTTGGACAGGTACCTTTTAAGCTGGAGCGGCGTGCACGAGCACCGGCCCGGCGACGCCGAATGGTAACCGCAGGGGCAGGGATTCATCGCGGCGACGAGTTGAAACCTCGCCGGGTACCGAACGCGCGCCCCCGCCCTGGCTATGACTATGGCCCCCTCTTCGAGCGGCTGCCTCAGGGTCTCGAGGACGTTGCGCCGGAACTCGGTCATTTC
>JALOPX010000086.1 GCA_025453655.1 Candidatus Krumholzibacteriia bacterium | reverse complement strand
GGCCAGGGGTGCGAGAACATCGCGTTAAGGGCGGCCCTGCTGAAATCCCTGATATTCCTCGAGAATTCATTGGCGTAGTGATGAAGGAAACTCTTGCCGAGAAGAAGGATGTCCTCGCCGCGCTCCCTCAGAGGCGGCAGGAATATCCTGATCGTGTTGATCCGGTAGAACAGGTCTTCCCTGAACTCGCGGGCTTCTATCATCTCCTGCAGATCGCGGTTCGTGGCGGCGATGATCCTCACGTCGACCTTGATCTGCCTTTGCCCGCCGACCCGTTCGATGACATGGTCCTGAAGGAACCTCAGAAGTTTCACCTGAAGCGACGAGGGGAGTTCGCCGATCTCGTCCAGAAAGAGGGTCCCGCCGTCGGCGATCTCGAACTTGCCCGGCTTCGAAGAATCGGCCCCCGTGAAGCTTCCCTTTTCGTGCCCGAAGAGCTCGCTTTCCAGAAGATTCTCCGGGATCGCCCCGCAGTTGATCGGTATGAAGGGCCCGGAGCTTCGCGAGCTTCTCCTGTGAATCGCCCTCGCTATCAGTTCCTTGCCCGTGCCGCTCTCGCCCGTGACCAGGACCGAGACGTCGGCGGAGGCGACCTTCTTCACCGTGTTGAACACGTTCAGCATCGGTTCCGACATCGCCATGAGCCCCTCGAATTCCAGGCCGCCGTGAAAACTGGTTTTGATCTCCGCGAGATCGGTTTCGAGTTTTCGTATGTAAACCGCCCGCTTGAGTATGACGCGCAGCTCGTCGACGTTCGCCGGCTTGGAGTAGAAGTCGATCGCCCCGCTCTCGACGGCCCTGAGCGCGTTCTCCCTGTCGTCATGGCCGGTCATCACCACGACCTTCAGATGCGGGTCGATCTGAAGCGCCGATTCGAGCACCTCGAATCCCTCGAGCTTCTCGGCGTCCCCGGTGAGGGAAAGGTCGAGGATCATCAGCGAGGGCGACTCCGATTTGACGGCGGCGAGCGCCTCGTCGACCGACCGGGCCGTGACGATTTCGTAATCCTTCTTGAAGGCCCATTTGAGCTGCTTGAGGATCGTCTCTTCGTCGTCCACTATGAGAAGTTTCGCGGCCAAGGGTTTCCTTTCTGTGGCCCGGCCCGCCCGCCGGGGCGCGCCGTCAGTTCCCGGATGGGATTATAACCGAGACGACGGCTCCTTTTCCAGCGCCATTGGCCACCGTGACGGTACCGCCGTGAGCCTCGGCCAGGGTCTTGCAGAGCACAAGGCCTATCCCCAGGCCGCCCTTCTTGGTCGTCCTGAAAGGCTTGAAGAGGTGATTGCCCAGGTATTCCGGATCGAATCCGGGCCCGCTGTCGGAGACCTCGATCGATATGCGCGAACCCTCGATCGACGAAGCCGAAACCGCGATTCGCCCTTTTTCCGGCGTCGATTCGACGGCGTTGGTGACGAGATTCTCCAGGATCCGTTCGATGGCCGCGGGATCCACGTCGGCGACCAGTCCCTTCCCGATCCTCGTCTCGATGACGATCCCGCCCGATTCGGCCCTCGGCGCGAGGGCGAGCACCCTCTTTTCGACGAGGGATGTAAGGTCGGTCCGGACCCTCGTTATCGAGGCCGGGGACTTGTGCGCGTTGAGCGAGTCGATCAGGCTTCGCATCTTCTCGACCGACCGGTTGATCGTCACTATCGCGTCCTTCTGAAATTCCTTGTCGTCGATATTGTCCCTCGCGTTCTCCACGGTGAGCGAGAGCATCCCGACCATGTTCTTCAGGTCGTGGATCACGAACGAGGCGAACCTGTTGAACGATTCCATCTGGCTCGATTCGAGGACCCGTTCCTCCATCATGAGGTTTTCGAGCGCGAGCATCGCCTGGTCGGCGACGCTCGTGAGGAAGTTCGAATCCTCGTCGTTGTACTCCGTTTCCGTGTCCTTCCCCCCCAGGGCGATGAATCCCCTGCATTCGTCGCCGTGGCAGAGGAAGGCGATCGCCTCGACCCACTCGTATTCGCCCCCGGGCGCCGGGGAGGCCTGGCCGCCGGAATGAATAAGCCTGCCCTCGCGTCCCCGCCTCCGGAATAAGGCCACGGGTTTCCCGGAATGGAAATCGCGAAGCCGCGCGGCGCTGCCGGGGTCCCAGTCGCCGCCGCCCAGACCGTAGGTCGACGATTTGCCGCCGCCGACGTCGACGTGGATCAGCCCCTTTTTGACCATCACCGTCTCGCAGAGGGAGCTTATCGTGTTGGAGATGAAATCGTCGATCGACGCGCTGGAAACCATGAGGTCGGCGTAATGCCGCCATTCCTTCCTGTAGTTGTAGCGGTCGACGTAGAAATTTTCGTTGAGGAAGACGCGGAGCCTTCGCCGGGCCCTGCCCGATATCCCGACTGCGAGGAGAAGGAAGGCGACGAAGACGGCGAGGACATAGACGCCGAACCTGTCGTAGGGGAGCCCCGCGGCCGCCGAGACGTAGGAGATCAGGGCGATCGCGAGAATGTACAGCCCGGATACGATGACCGTGATCACGGAGGAGGCGTCGGGGCGCATCGTCGTCCTGACGTCGAAGAGGGGGTACCGTATGTCGGCGTAGAGCAGGGATGTCGCGAGTATGATCAGCCCGCACGCCTCGAGGGCCATGAAATTCCTGTCGATGGTCGAGAGGGCGAGAACCCTTCCTATCACGATAAGATTTATCATCGAGGCCGCGAAGATCCCGAGGACCGGGTATTTAAGCGTGACCTTCCCCGCGACCGTCGCGGACCTGTAGGTGTTTTCCATCGAATAAAGGTAAAAGACGTTGGCAAGTATCAGGAAGATCCCCAGCCCCTTGCCGTACCCGGAAAAGGCCGCCCCCCAGAATTTACCGCCCTCCTCGAAGCTGATCTCGCGGACGATAAGCCGTATCGGCAGAAGGACGGCGGCGATTCCCAGCAGGAGCACGAGAAGGACGATCCCCGGCAGCCTCCCCGTGAATTCCTCCCTCGAGCAGTCCCGCGCGAAGAAGATGAAGAAGGGAAGGCAGACGGCCGGAAGAAAAACGGTCAGCGAGAGAAGGAACTGCATGTGGACGAGGGCCTCGGGCGGTTCCGAGGAGACGATCGTCATCGCCTGAAAAAGGAGCGCGGAGGAGATGACGGCGGCCGAGAGCGCGAAGAAGGCCCTCTGCCTGTTGAAAGCTCCCCTGACGACAGACGAGAGGGTCGTCAGCAGCATCAGGCCGGAGGCGGCGAAGGAGAGGATTGCCTGAAGGTTCATCATTCGAGCCTCTCAATGCGTTCGAGCTGTTTGCGCGCCTCATCGGCGATGTCGGTGCCCCCATGCCGTCCCGCGCAGTCGCGCAGGATTTCGGCGGCCCTGGCGGCGTCGCCCAGTTCCTTTTCGTAGATGGACGCGGCGAGAAGGCAGTTCCGGTTGAACCGGGCGTAATCGGGGTACCTGGAGGGGAGGCCCAGAAGGTGATCGGCCGCCTCCTTCCATTTTTTCTGTTCGGTCAGGGCCCTGACGAGGTATTCCTCAGCCATTATCCTCATGCCGGTGTTATACCGGTCGGAGGAGAGCTTCCTGTAATGGGCGAGAGCCTGTTCCCAGGCGCCGGAGAGCGCCTGGGCCTCGCCTAGCTCGCGGAAGTGCCTCGCGATGCGAAGGGGCGCCTCCATCCCCTGGAGGGTCCCCGGGAAATCGGTATAGATCGACTTGTAACCGAGGGAGGCGTCGAGCCAACGTCCCTCCTCCTCGGCGATCTGGGCGATCTGCCATCTCGCCTCCGCGAGCGCCGCCCCGGCGTCGGGGTATCCGTCGAGGATTTTCCTGTACAGCCCCTCGGCCTTCCTGAATTCCCTCGCGCGGAAATGGATTCCACCCGCGGTCAGAAGCGCGGAGACCGCCTCCCTCGACCGGGGGTGATCGGCCGCTATGCGGTCGAGAAGCCGGAGACCCTCCGCCGTCCCGTTGAACCCGTCTATACGAATCCTCGCCTCGAGGAAAAGGAGGGACGGGGAATCGACGTCGTTTTTGTAGATGCCCTTCATCCTTTCGATCTCGTCGAGGGCCTTCGACCACCTGCGGCCCTGAAGGCGCGCGGTCACCAGGTTGTAATGGGCCTCGCGGACGAGCGAGCTGTCCGAATCCGATTCGACGATCCCCTCGAAAAGCCTCTCGGCCCTGTCGAGCCAGGCCCCCGCATCACGCTCGTTTCCGGATTCGAGATGCATTTCGGCTATCCTGAGCGGGGTCAGAAGGTATCTCCTGTTCATCCTCGCCGTGGCGGCCGCCGTCCCTGCCGTCAGATATTCGTCGGCGAAACGGCTGAAGAGGGCGATCGCCGCCGCGGCGTCCCCCGCCTCCCTGGCGATGTAGGCGCCCGACCAGAGGGCGTTGGCGCGCGCCGCCGGGACTCCGGAGGCCATCTCGTAGGCGGCGGCGAAGTCCTCGCGCGCCGCCGTGAGCCTGCCGGCCCTGAATTCGAGCTCGGCGAGCTCCATCTGGGCCGAGACGACGAGCTCGCGCATCCCTTCGACGTCATCGGAATATTTCCCGTAATCGGCGACGACAGCCCTGTAGGCTGCTGTCGTTCTTTCAAGGAAGGACGGATTCATCGTCGCGACAATCAGCTCGTCGTTCATCTTCCTCGCCTTGAAGATGGCCTCCTCGGCGCTGTACATCCGCCTGCTGTCGCCGCCTGAGCATCCCGCGGCGGAAGCCAGCAGGAACAACGTCAGAACCGCCCTTGCAACCCTTGCCTGTCTCATATTGTCTCCTTCAATGAACGCCTCCGGCCGGGATCATCCGACGTCAGTCTCTTTCCCGGCGGACATCGATCTTGTGAATGAATATTATCGTCGCGCCCGCCATGAGCAGGTAGTTCGCGGTCATTTCCATTATTGTCGAAGCGATATGGCTGTGGATCATGAAATCGGGGGAAAGCTGAAGCGCTATCATGGCGGCCTTCAGGCTGAGGAAGGTCGTCGGGAGCGTTATGAGAAACGAGACGATTACGATGATGGCCGAAGCGATGGGCAATTCCGCGACCGCGCGAAAGCTTTCGGGAACGATCCTCGCCGCCGGCGTCTCCCTGTGCATGATGATGGGGATCGAGAAAAGGAAGAGGGTCTGGACCGCGAGGGCGACCAGCACTCCCGATCCGGCCGTGCCCATCCTCGCGACGCCGTCCATGTTTTCGGAGAGATGCCTCGCGAGGTTGATGAAGGCGTATACGAGCGCGGAGCTGAGGAGCGAAACGAAGAGGAGCTTCGGATACCGCCTGATCGATTCCGCCGTAGCCTCGCGGATCGAGACAGTTTTCCTTCGGAAGGCCGCCGACACGAGGCAAACCGTCGACGCCTGGAATATCACCTGCACGAAGGCGCCGAGCAGCATGTCGACCCGGCCGAGGATCGGCTGCATCAGGAGAAGATGTGCGGGAAAGCGGGCGACGTCGCCTGCGCCCACTCCTCCGAGGAAAAGGGCCCAGAACGAGGTCCAGGGTTTTTCGAGGCTCCAGAGGTAGAGGATCATGACGGCCAGTTGAAGGAACATATACCCCAGCGCCGGAGCGACGACCCTGATATTCTGAATGAGCGTGAGGGAGGTGAAGATCGACCGGAAGACGGTCTTGAAATTCGCCGAAAGGTTCCGCCTCTCCATGACCTCCAGATCGACCGGTATCATGCTGTTCAAATCTTCCCTCGTTTCTCGAGGCCGGGGGCCTCTTCCCCGAGCGCGGCCTCGATGTCAGGCGAGATCGACGCGATGAAATCCCCCATCATGGCCGAAACGGCCTCGCTGCCGCCTTCCGTGATTTCGCTCGAAAAGCGTATGAACGCGGCGGCCTGCGGGCGCGACAGAAGGGCGCTCTTCATCTGGCTGTACTTGAGCGCGAATTCGTTCGGAATGACTCTTCCGTGCATGCTGAACCAGTATATGACGAGTCTCTCCCGCCTCCCGTCGGAGATCACGAGCTGTTTTACCGGGATCGCCCTTTCGCCGAGACGGATCCTCGCCGACCCTTCGGAGATTATATCCCAGCCCGAGCCGGGATAGCAATGCTTGGGGGAGTGAATCTGCGAATTTTCCTGCTGCGCGGCGAAATATCCTATGAAAAGCTCTATCTTCGCGCCGTCCGGCCTTTCGTACGACCGGGCGAGGGTCGTGTCGGCCCCGAGAAGGCGCAGGGATTCGGGCTCGACGTATTCGTCGACCGAGAGAAACCCTCCCGCGGCGGCGGGTATCAGCGAGAGGTCGGGGCGCGGGGGCTGTGCCGGTTCCCTCGACCGGAGAATCCATGTGTAGGCGCAAAGAATCGCAAGTATGGCGGCGGCCGCCGCGAGGCGCCATGTCCTTATTTTATCCATCTCAGCACCCCCGCCGAGAGCATCAGGAGAAGCAGGCCGGCCATGAAGACGATCAGCCCGGAAAGCTCGTGAAGCGGGCCGTCGGCGAACTCGGGCCCCACGGTGTAGGCCCCGAGCGCGGTCACGACGAGGCGGATCGTGTTGGCGGCGACGGCCACCGGCACGGCCGAAATGACGAGAAGAATCCTCCTCGCCGGCGATAGCGATGAAAAAGCGGCGAAGATAATCGCGAGGGTGACCATGGTCATCAGGGACCTCAGCCCGCTGCAGGCGGCGACCACCTCGAGGGTGTATCCCGGCAGAAGAAGAATGTTCCCCCGGCGGATGATGCTGACGTTGATCATCCTCAAAACCCCCGCGCTGAGCTTCGCGCTCATGATCTGCATCGGGAAGGTCATCTTGTAATAGACGATGTAGGGGAGGGGGACCATCATCAGGAGAAAAAGCACGGGGAAGGCGGCCCGTCTCGCGAAGGCGGTCCCGCGGAGGAAAAGGATCAATCCCATGAGCATGATCGGAAGGGAGAGGCGGGCCGTATAGAGCTCCGAGGCCGCGGTGCCGCCGACGAGAAGCACGGCCGCAAGGAGGATCAGGAGGAGCCCCAAATACTCCCTCCCGCCGCCGGAGGCCCGGCGAAGCCCTTCGCGGTCGCGAAAAAGGAAGAAGGCCGAGACGAGAGGTATCAAAAGGCCGTGCGTGTAGTTGGGATCGTCGAGCCACTGCCGGAAGAGCCCGGCGAGCACCGGATAATAAAGCAGTGCGGCGAACAGGGCCGCGAGGCACAGAAGCGCCGTTTTCGCGGCGTGGTTGCTTTTCGGCGCTGTCACCGTTCCCCCGGACAATGATGATCCTCCGTTCAGATCGTTCAATCGCGTGAGCTTAAGGCTTTTATGATCGTTTCGGCAAGGAGAATGAGCAGCAAGAGGGATGCCATAAAAAAAGGCGGGCGTCCTGAGGGACGTCCGCCATGGATTAATCCTGTTTCAACACTCTCAGCCGTTCTTCTTCTTCCTGAGAAGGGGAGCAACGCCGAGAAGCCCGAGCCCGAGAAGGCTCAGCGTGCCCGGCTCGGGGGTGGCGAAGTAGCTCGAGTCGTGACAGTAGTCGTTGGTGTACGTCTTGCCCCTCGCGTCGATGCCGATCGCGTCGAAATGGGCCCAGTCGAAGCCGCTGACCACGACGTCCATCAGTATCTCGTCGCCCCAGCCCGGCTGCCCGATGATGCCGTGATCGTAACTCCACGCGTTGACCTGGTCGTTGTCGATCCTGCCGATCGAGTGGAAATTGAACTTGCCGAAGAGGGCGGGCGGCATATAGCGAAGGTACCAGGCCGGATTGGTGCCCGCGGGGACCGCGTCGCCGTACCAGCTGAACGAATTGATCTCGACCCCGTTGATCCAGACCGTTCCGGACTGATTGAAGGGAACGCTGATCGCGAGGTAGCAGTCCATGTAACCGTAGGTCGGGGCGTTGTTCGTGAGGTAGGGCACGGTCCCGCCGCCGGTGTAGGTGCTGGTAACCTCGGCTTCGCGCCAGTATCCGACCACCTTGAGGTCGAAATCCTGCGAGTTCGTGATCCAGGAACGGCTGTCGATCAGGCTGTACCTTTCCGAATACTCGGAATCGACGATGTAGGTCTGCAGCCTGGGCACCGCCATGACCGAGGATGCCGTCGTAAGTACCAGCAGAAGCGCCAGCATCGTTACGTTCAGTTTTTTCATTTCCACTCCTTGGTGTCGGGTTTCATTATAATTCCGTTAAAATACCACGTTCTACACCCCTTCTTCGCAATCGGCGTGCCAGAGGGGGTGTCATCGCAACTTGTTATTCATCAACATAATTCTAACTGCGATGGCTGCGGGTTTTTCCCCAGTCGAAAACTTGTAAAAAATTCCGACACGGGTCGCCGTATGAGCTCCAGGGGATAAGGGGGATAAAAAGAAAAAGGCAGGGGGCACAGTCCCTGCCTTTTCGATATGAGCGCACCGGATCGTACCATGCGGTATCAGGCGATACCAGGGAGGCGCGATATCAACGGCTTTTCCTGGTGCGCGAGGATCCAAGAGTGTTCGAAGACGCCGAGCCCCGGGTGGCCGAGGAGCTGATCCTCGTTCCCATCGCCGGGTGGCGCCTTTCGGCTCCGCGAAGGCCGGTGGCGACGTTGCGGCTGAAATTCATCGCGTCGAAGGGGAGCCTCCTCTTGCCGGAGAGCTTCGCGTCGGCGGGGGACTCGAGGGTCCCGGTCCCGCGGCTCGGGGAACTTCTCTTCTTCGTGACGTTCGGGAGGAACTGCGTGGTCATCCCCTTGTGGATGAAGCCGCCCCTCGATATGGTGCTTTTCCAGGCATTGCCGGCGCCGTTGCGCTCCATGTGCGTTTTGCCATACCGGCCGGCCGTCGCTCCGGAGCCGGCGGCAAGGGCGCCTTCGATGTCGGGGCTGACATCCGGGGCCGATCCAGCGATGCGGTTCCATTCGCTGTCGAGCTCCGAGCTCCGGCCGATCGCCCACGCGGAAAAGTTCCCGTTATCGGATTGTTCGGCGCCGCCCGCCGCCGCCGTTCCCGAAAGAATCATAAGAATAAAGGATATCGCCGTTAAGTAACGCATGACTGTTTCCTTGCTGCAATGGATGTATGATCGATTGAAAACGCTGATTTAGAAGTAACCAGTCACGTTACGCAGAGAGTAGAAGAGGAGAGATTCTTCTTTGTCTACATCAATGATGTTAGCATACCGGAGTAATCGGAGTCAAGAATGTATTAAATTTGCATGAAATAAATTTCATGATTGATTTTCATAAGGTAATTCTTCAGACTGTTTCAGGTGCAAGGAACGGTTTGCCAAGGCATCATAAGAGCCATCGTTCGATAGCATCAGGGACTCATTAAACAATGCCCTAGTTGAAACCGTCATCGGTCATGCACCCAAGTTTCTTTGGGGGGAAGCAATTTGTTGTCACTCCTGAAATCTTCAATAAAGCCTGGAAAATAATCCGGTGGTCGAAAATGCATGAAGACCATGAGAATGACAGGGTCCGAAGTTACTCAGACATCCAAACACCTGCTTGGATGAAATTGTGGGCGAAGGC